>PWFS01000097.1 GCA_003554145.1 Halobacteroidaceae bacterium
ATAATAAAAAAATCCTGCAAATTTATTAGAATAATTGTGGATGGTTTAGGGAAATTTTTTTAGGGTAGGGACTGGCAAAAAAATCCTTTATTGAAGATAGTTCTGGGATTCTATTTCTTTTTGGGCAGAAATTTTCCCCTGAGAAATTGCCGGTGAACAATCCTGACCCAGGCGGGAATTGTCACCTGAATAAAGCAGGAAAGCTCTTTGAATGCAATGAAAACCAGTTTCAACGGTAGAATCGGGGGGGGATGTTTCCTGTCGACCGGTTTCTGGAAAAACCTGTAGTGGGAGTTCCGGGGTACAAGGGATTGGGGCAATATTTCTGCAGGGAGAAACCGGAAGGAGCCTCCCGGAAAAAAAGGGGAGTTGAATTCGGGATCAACTTCATTGGTCCGGCCTTCAGATAACCCGGTTTTTCTTCAAACCTCAGGCACTTTTTTCGGGATAAAACCCCTGTGTTTAGCTGGTATAATAAGGGTCGTTTAAAGAAAGGGCAGAAAAAAGCCATTGCAACCTTATTAATTAACAGGAGCCCCTCTAATGCTGGATAGAGAGGCCGGGCTATTGTCTTTGGAGAAAAATGGTGTTATTCTTAGAGGGGGTGAAGGCAGTGGCGGAAATTTTTTTGATTGAAGATGAAGATAAAGTAGGTAAAATCACCCTGGCCTTTCTGGAAGAGGCCGGCTTTGGGGTCCGGTGGTTTAAAAATGGTGAAGAGGGCTGGGACGCGCTCCAACAGCAAGAACCGGACCTTTTAATCCTGGACCTGCGCCTGCCTGGAAAGCTGCAGGGAACAGAGATCTGCAGAGAATTGCGTCGGCAGGGCTCTGCTCTCCCGGTAATAATGCTGACTGCTTACGGGGAAGAGCAGGAGAGGGTTCAGGGCCTGGAACTGGGAGCGGATGATTATCTGGTTAAACCTTTCAGCCTGCGGGAACTGGTGGCCCGGATTAAAGCCCTATTGCGGCGCAGCGGCAGTATGCCCCGGAAGCAAAAAATAGTTTTTTCGGAAAAAGGGAAGACGCTGACCATTGATCCTGAGCAACAGGAAGTTTTTATGGATGACCGCCGGGTGGAATTAACCTCAACCGAATTTCGAGTTCTGATTTTCCTGGCCCGCAACCCCGATCATCCTTTCTCCCGGGAAGAGCTACTCCACCATATCCATGGGCCGGCCTATGAAGGCTTTGATCGGGTGATCGATGCTCACATTAAGAATATCCGCAAAAAACTGAACCTGGAATCCGGGGAATTTATTCAGACCCGCTACGGACAGGGCTATAAATTTAGGGGGAGGCCAGCAGAATGAAAAGTATCAGGGGACGAATGATGTTAACCCTTACCCTGGCGGTCACAGTTACCCTGATTATTATGGCTGTGATCAGTGGGATTGCTTTCCGCAGCCACTTTAACCGCTACCTGGAAGAAGGAGTGCGGGAACGCCATCAAAACCTTATTGAATTTTTTGCCGCAGGAGAGGGGAACTTTGAGCAGCGGGGCCTGACCATGACCCTCAACCGGCTGGTGCGGATGGAAGAAGATCTGGAAATTGAAATCCGCAACAAAGAGGGAGTAACGGTTTTTGATAGTACCGAACACATGCCCATGATGCGCCGGGGCTGGCCTGGAGGAGAAACTGAAGAAGAGGAGAAGATAATCAGTCGGACCTGGATTGAAGCCGGAGGAGAAGAGTTAGAGGTAATTTTGATATCCCCCCTGGGAACTCCAATGTGGAGTCCTACTGAACTGGCCTTCCAGGAATCTCTTGGCCGCTCCCTGCTCCTGGCCCTGATTATTTCCCTGGCCGGGGCTTTACTTTTAAGTGGAATCACCGCGGGGAAAATTACCCGGCCTATATGGTTATTACAGCAGGCAGCCGCAGGTTTCAGTGGGGGAAACTGGGAAGCCCGGGTGGAGGTAAAAACGGGGGATGAACTGGAAGAACTGGGCCAAAAATTTAATCTGATGGCAGCAAATATTCAGCACCTGGAGAGTTTACGGCTCAAAATGACCTCTGACCTGGCCCATGAATTGCACAATCCCCTGATGTCTATTCAGAATTATATTGAAGGAATGCAGGATGGAGTAATAGCACCCGATGCTGAGCACCTGGAGGAACTGGAAGAAGAAGTGAGCCGGTTAATCCGTTTGGTGGCTGACCTGCAGCGGCTGGCCCGCCTGGAAAACAGGCGACTGGAAACTGAAGAATTTTCTCCCCGGGAAACCTTTCAGGCTTATCTCGAAAAATGGGAACGGGTTTTTTCAGCAGAAGCAATTTCTTTCCAGTGGAATATCGGGGCCGGGCAGTTTCGGGGAGATCCGGGACTAATAAAAGAAGTCCTTCAAAATCTCCTGGAAAATGCCCTCCGTTACAACACCGCTGATACCCGGGTATGGTGTCTATTAGAGAAAACCGGGGAGCAATTGAAAATTGAAGTAGGGGATATTGGCCCCGGCATTTCCGAGGAAGATCAACCCTATATTTTTGAACGTTTTTTCCGGGGTCGGAATCATAAAAAATCGGGAACAGGAATTGGCCTGGCCATTGTCCGGGAACTGGTAGAGCTCATGGGAGGATCAATTGAACTAATTTCCGGTGAAAAACAGGGTGCGATTTTTAAAATTTCTCTTCCCCCTTCATAATTTATTCAAAGTTTCTCTATATAATAGGAGATGAAACAGACACTAAAACTGGAGGTGGAATGGTGAATAAAAAAATAGTAGGATTACTGGTTCTGGTTTTGCTGCTGGGGATAGCTCTCCCGGTCTGGGCCGGGCAGACTGAGTTATCCGAAGAGGATGAAAGCTTTATTGCCCAATTCTGGCAAAACAGGGTTCAGCTTCAGAAAGAATTTGTTGAAGGCTTAAAGGAAAGGGGACTGATCTCCGAGGATAGATACGAGCAGATGATTTCCCGCCTGCAGGAAAGAGAAGAGGAAGGCTGGAAAATGCCCTGGCTGGAACGGGAACATTGCTCCCGGGAG
>PWFS01000042.1 GCA_003554145.1 Halobacteroidaceae bacterium
CGGCACAGAGGCCGCAGCCATCACACTTCTCCTCGTCTATGGAAATAATATTCCTGAACTCTTTGATTTTGAACACCTCCCTGAACATTCTTTATAAAGTATAGTAGGTCGATAGGAATAATGCGGTAACAAATGTTACGGAGGTTCCCATGGAATATATTAAATTTTTGACCGACAATTGCCATATTTTCCGGGATAAAACGCCGGAGGAGTTGGAAAAATTATTGGAAGATAAAAACCCCCTGCTCCGCTCCTATTCAACAGGGGCCATTATTCAATCCCAGGCCGATGAAGCCCTTTTTCTGGGCATAATACTGCAGGGCCAGGTGGCGGTGAAAAAAAACTTTTCCACCGGTCGGTCGGTGACCCTGGCCAGTTTTGGCCCCGGCCAGGTCCTGGGGGAGAGTGTTCTTTTTTCCGGAAGGTCCCGGTACCCGGCAGATCTGATAGCCCGGGAGGAATCCGTCCTTCTATTTTTACCCCGCCAGGATCTACTGCGCCTCTTTCACCGGGATCAGGATATTATGCTGCGCTACATGGAGAGCATTTCCCGGCGGGTCCTTTTACTCTCGGAAAAAATTGAACTTTTATCCCTGGGCACCATCCGCCAGAAACTGGCCTATTATCTCCTGGGGCAGGCCGAAAAAAAAGGAGGTCCGGCCCTGGCCTGGGAGTTTTCCCGCAGTGAACTGGCCGACTTTTTTAATGTGCCCCGGCCCTCCCTGTCCCGGGAATTAAGCCGACTGCAGCAGCAGGGCCTGATCCAGTTCGATCAACAGGGGGTACAGATTATCGATCCGGAAGGGCTGGAAGAACTGCTCTGGGATTAAGGTTCTCCGGAAAAAGCAACTGGAGGGAGTTAAGAGGATTAAGGACAGGAGCTGCCGAATAAATAGAGAGGAGAGAGGAAGGAAGGAGTTAAGGACTCCCATGACTGAATTTACAAAGATCCAGGATAGCTGCAGCAATATATTGAATACCTTTGGGTCCTTTTTCAATTTAGAAGCCCTGCTTTTGGATCAGGAAGGGCAGCCGGTGGCGGGGACAGAACAGGAAGGAAATTCCCTCCTGCCCCTCTGTCCTGAACTCCTGGAAAAGGTTGCAGGTGCCGATGAACCCCTCTTACTTAAAGAACCCGGCAGGGAAAATCCCTGCTATTTATGTCCGGATCAGGAGGGGTGCCTGCGGGAACCCGTTTTAATTGCCCCCCTCCTGGTGGAAGAGAAAATAATGGGCTATTTAATCCTGGCCGGAACAGAGCAGGAAATTTTCGGTGATAGGGAAAAGCTTTTCCGCCTGGTGGGATTTATCGGGGAATTAATAACCGGAAAACTGGTGGAGCAGGCCGGTTTTGATGATATTCGGCTGATTATTGAGCAGCTGGGCCTGGTTATTGATACCATTGATGAGGGGATAATTGCTATTGATCATGAAGGCAGGATTACCAGCTTCAATCAATCCGCAGGCCAGCTGCTGGGGATCTGGCCCAGCCGGGTCCGGGGATCCCATATCAATAAAATATTCCCCACCGGAGAACTCCTGGAGGTTCTCTCCACCGGCGAGGCTTTCCGCAACCGGGAAGTTTTTTTCCAGGGAGAAAAGGGAAGAATGCGGCTATTGATCACCGCCAATCCTATCCTGAAAGGCGCGCGGGTGGCGGGGGTTGTGGCTACTTTGAAAAGCATTCAGCAGGTCCATCACCTCCTGGGGGAACAGCAGGAGCAGGGGGACAGCTTCCTGGACAGCATTGTAGGGCGGAGTCCTGCCCTTTTGGAGATAAAGGACCGGGTCCGGCGGGTGGCGGGCAGCAGTTCCTCAATTTTGATCCAGGGAGAAAGCGGTACCGGCAAAGAACTATTTGCCCGGGCTATCCACCAGGAAAGTCAGCGGGCCCGGGAAAATTTTATCTCTATCAACTGTGCGGCCATTCCCGGGGAGCTCCTGGAGAGTGAATTATTCGGCTATGAAGCCGGGGCCTTTACCGGGGCCCAGGCCGGGGGCAAACCAGGCCGATTTGAACTGGCCCATCAGGGGACAATTTTCCTGGATGAGATTGGCGACATGCCCCTGGAACTGCAGGTAAAAATCCTGAGAGTTATCCAGGACCGCCAGTTTTTCCGCATCGGGGGAGTTAAAGAAATCAGTGTGGATGTCCGGATATTAACCGCCACCAATCAGAACCTGGAAGAGTTAATTCGCAGCGCCCGTTTCCGGGAAGATCTCTATTACCGACTCAATGTAATTCCCGTGGAAATCCCTCCCCTGAGGGAGCGGCGGGAGGATATAATGATGCTGGTGGAGCATTTTATCCAGAAATATAATCAACGGCTGGGCAAGAAGGTGGAGGGGGTTACCGAAGGGGCCCGGGGAGCCCTGGAAGAATACGACTGGCCGGGCAATGTCCGGGAACTGGAGAATGTAATTGAATATGCCATCAACATGGAAACAACCGCCTTTATTACTGCTGAAAACCTGCCCGCCCGGATGATTAAAGCCGCGCCCCGGGTCTCAGTGGCGGAGGGAGGCCTGCGGGACAGCCTGGAGGAGTTTGAAAAGAAAATAATTCGAGAACACCTGGATATTTACGGCTGGGACACCGAGGGCAAATTAAAGGCCGCCCGGGCCCTGGGCATCGGTAAGACGACCCTGTATAATAAGATTAAAAGAATGGGTATCCAGTAATTCCCGATTCCGGGAAATGGGTTCCTGAAAACGGGAAATATTCCGGATAATTTTAACCCCTGCCCGGGGTTTTTTAAATTTAGGGTTTTTTTAAGTTCAGGTACCAGGGCCCGGAGAGCTTTTCTGGGTCAATATGGAATTCTGGCACGCTACTTGCATATATACTCTGTTGTCTGAAAAATTTTCTTTTGCTGGCGCTGGTATTTGCAGTTTAATAAGTTCCAAAGGAGGTGGCCGCCGAGAAAATAGGCCAGAACTTAATTTTCCAAAATATTATTAAAAGAAAGGGGTTTTATCAGGTGAAA
>PWFS01000114.1 GCA_003554145.1 Halobacteroidaceae bacterium
CTAAAAGATCTGGATAAAGATTTAATAAATAAGGCCGGGGAATGTGCTCTCCGCCCCCTGTTGATTCTGGCTGGGATTCTATCTGAACAGGATTTTTCCAGTGCCGTTCTTTCTTATGAAGGACCTTTTGGGGTTGGTTACGGGGTAGCTCTTTTTGCTCCGGGCTCAGTTTCCCCTCCTGACCTGGCCCGGGAAGCAGTGCAAAACTACCTGGAAAAAGGTGAGATCATGGAGCCCCCCCCACAGCTTTCGGAATTTCTGGAGAAAAAAGCCGGGGCCTTTGTTTCCATCAAGGATCGTAAAGGCAATTTAAGAGGATGTATTGGCACCCTGGAACCCACCCAGAAAAACCTGGCCGGGGAAATAATACGGAACGCGGTCCAATCTGCTTTTCAGGACCCTCGCTTTATCCCGGTTAAATTTGAAGATCTGGCCGACCTGGTGTTTTCAGTGGACATTATTCATCCTCCCGAGCGGGTAAGCACCCTGGATCAACTGGACCCGGCTCAATATGGGGTAATTGTCCAAAAAGGAGCCCAGAAGGGGGTGTTGCTGCCTGATTTACCTGGCATTGATACCGCAGAGGAACAGGTGGCAATTGCCCGAGACAAAGCTGGCCTTCCGGAAACAGCAGATCTGGAAATTTATCGGTTCCGGGTGGAAAGATTTATGCAAGAATGAATAAATTTTTCTTTTCAGGCAGGAAGATAAATGGGTAAGGGGAATAATATAATGTTGGGAGGATAATTCCTTGCAGGAAGCAGCATTTTATGTGGAGGAAGGGAACTGTTTTCGCTGTACTCTTTGTCCCCACTCCTGTAAACTGGAGACAGGGGCAAAAGGAAAATGTGGAGTTCGTCAGAATATGGGGGGGCAACTTGTTACCCTGAATTATGGGAAAATTGCTGCCCTGGCCCTGGATCCCATCGAAAAAAAACCCCTCTATCATTTTTTCCCCGGCTCTAATATTTTATCCGCAGGCACAATTGGATGTAATTTTGGCTGTGATTTCTGCCAGAACTGGCAACTGGCCCGGGGAAGGGCCCCTACCCAGGATATTTCCCCCTGGGATCTGATTTCTCAGGCTCAAAGGCCGGACAATACTGGTCTGGCCTTTACCTATGCCGAACCCCTGATGTGGTATGAATTTATCCGGGAAGTTCTGCCCCTTCTTCGAGAAAAAGGACTGAAGACAGTACTTGTTACCAATGCCTATCTTAATCCGGAACCCCTGCAGGAATTATTGCCCTATATTGATGCGGTAAATGTTGACTTAAAAACTTTTTCCACAGGAACCTATTACCGGTTCTGCAGCGGTAAACTTAACCGGGTGCTGCAGAACATATTGCTTTTTAAGCAGCAATGCCATCTGGAAATTACTACGCTCATTATTCCCGGGGTTAATGAGAGCATAGCGGAAATTGGACGCCTGGTGGACTGGATTAAAGATGAGCTGGGTCCGGAAACTCCATTTCATCTTTCACGGTACTTCCCTGCTTATCGGATGCAGAACCCACCTCCCACCCTGGAGCACCTGGTTGATCTCTATGAAATGGCGCGGGAGAAGCTGTCCTATGTTTATCTGGGCAATATTACTGCTTCCCATTATCGCCATACCTACTGTCCGCGATGTAATTACCCGGTAATTAAAAGGGAATTCACAGTGGAAATTGATTTAAAATCAGGAAACACCTGCCCCCGCTGCGGGCAGTTCATTAATATAATCAATTGAGGAGGGACTTGTATGAAACAGAGAGTTTTAATTATGGGTGCCGCGGGAAGGGATTTTCATAATTTCAATACCTACTTCCGCGATAATGAGGATTATGAGGTTGTAGCCTTTACCGCAACTCAGATTCCGGATATTCACGGGCGGAAATATCCCGGGGCTCTGGCGGGGCCTCTTTATCCCAACGGAATTCCCATTTATGACGAATCAGAACTGATTCGACTGATCCAGGAGGAAAAAATTGATCAGGTGGTTTTTGCCTACAGTGATATTTCCCATCAGGAGGTAATGAACAAGGGCTCGGTGGTTATGGCTGCCGGGGCAGATTTTCGTTTGATGGGTCCGGAGACCACCATGCTGCAGGCCAGTGTGCCGGTGGTGGCGGTATGTGCCGTTCGGACCGGAGTAGGAAAAAGCCAGACCACGCGACGGGTGGCCCGGATCATGCAGGAAGCCGGTAAGAAAGTTGTCATTATAAGGCATCCCATGCCCTATGGTGACCTGGCTCGTCAGACCTGCCAGCGTTTTGCCACCTACGATGACCTGGATAAACATGATTGTACCATTGAAGAACGGGAAGAGTATGAACCCCATATTGATAATAATTTCGTAGTTTTTGCCGGGGTTGATTATGAAGAGATTTTAAAAGAAGCCCAGAAAGAAGCAGACGTGATCCTCTGGGACGGGGGGAATAATGATTTACCTTTCTTCCGCCCGGATCTTCATGTGACCATGGTTGATCCTCATCGCCCCGGAGATGAACTGGCCTACTATCCTGGAGAAACCAATCTTCGCATGGCTGATGTGGTTGTAATTAATAAGATTGAAACCAGTTACCCCGAAAATGTGGAACAGGTGCGGCTCAATGTTCGTCAGGCCAACCCTGAGGCAACTGTAGTTGAAGCTGCTTCCCCTATTTTTGTAGAGAATTCCCAGGAGCTGACCGGCAAAAGGCTCCTGGTGGTTGAAGATGGACCCACCCTGACCCATGGTAATATGGCATATGGAGCGGGAGCCATTGCTGCCCGCAAATATGGAGCCCGTGAATTGGTCGATCCCCGTCCCTATGCTGTTGGCTCCCTGGTGGATACCTTTGCCAGATATAATCACCTGTCTGACATTCTGCCCGCCATGGGATATGGGCGTAAACAGATGGATGAACTGGAAGAGACTATTGCCCGGGCCGATGCTGAAGCTGTCCTTATCGGAACTCCCATTGATC
>PWFS01000041.1 GCA_003554145.1 Halobacteroidaceae bacterium
AAGCTATTGAATGAGGCCGGAATGGAGCAGGCTTTTGCCCTGTCCCTGGCCTATATTCTGGGGCAACCGGAACTGGAGGTTGAAGAGGAATATCAGGCGGTAAAAAGGGAGAATAATTTTCTGGCCCTGGAAGTGGCCCGTCATCCCGAGCGTTTGATTGGTTTTTTCAGTTTAAATCCCCTGCGCCCCTATGCCCTGCTGGAAATAAGTCGCTGCGTGAACCTTTTGAATCTGCCGGGTTTGAAGCTGGATTTTTATAGTTCGGGAGTTGACCTGAGCAATGAGGTGCACCGCAGCCAGGTAAAAAAGGTGTTCCGGCATGCGGCCGAACTGAACCTGCCCATTCTTCTCAATTTCCGGGGCCGGTCTGATGATTTTGGCCGCAAGGATGCCGAAATCCTGTTGGACGAAATAATTGCTCCCCTGCCGGATTTGAAGCTGCAGGTGGCCCATCTGGGAGGAGGCGGAGGTTTTGATTCAGGGACACGGGAGGTACTGCAGGCTTTTACTGAGGCCTTTAGTCTTAACCCCGGCCTGAATCGGGATCGCATTGTCCTGGATCTTTCCCTGGTCCTGGTGGGAGAAGAACAGGCCCGGGACGGGGGTCTTTCCCCAACCACTCCCCGGGATCACGGCAAAATTCTGGGAATGGCCCGCAGCTGGGGCCTGGATCGGGTTGTTTTTGGGAGTTCCTGGCCCTATTCATCTCCCGAGGATTATCGCCAACAGATGGAGGAAAAACTGCCCCTGGCCCGGGGTGAACTGGAAACAATAATGAATAATGATCCTATCCCCCTTCTATTTGGGTCATCAGGTGGGCCGGCCCGAGTGCCCTGCTCCAAAATCCTGGCCCTGATCCTGGAGAGCGGGGTGGATTATGGGGTGCCTTTTTCAGTTACATATTAAAAAACTACCGCCGCTAAAACGGCGGTTTTTTTGGGGGGGTAGGAAAATGAAAACTGGTTTTTTACAGCTGGACTGCCGGCGGGAGGGCCGGGATATTAATTTCAACCGGGTGCAGGAGTTAACCCGGGGTGTTGATTTTGATCTTCTGCTCCTGCCGGAGCTTTTTTCCAGCGGTTATTTTTTTGCAGACAAAGAGCAGGCCCTGCAGGAAAGTGAGTTCATTCCCGGGGGCCCCACCACGGAATTTTTATGGGACCTGGCCCGGGAGCATCAGGCCATCATTATCGGGGGCCTCCCCGAAAAAGGGCCGCAGCGGGCCTATAATTCTGCTGTTGTGGTTGATCCCACCGGCTATAGGGGGCATCACCGCAAAATTCACCTTACCGGCTGGGAGCAGGGCATTTTTGCTCCGGGAGAAACCATTAATATTTTTTCGGTGGGGGGTTTACGCCTGGGACTAGCTATCTGTTACGACCTGTGGTTTCCCGAAATGACCCGGGTTTTTCTGCAGGAACAAGTGCAGTTAATCTGTCACCCGGCCTGCTTTGGTGGCTCCATGACCCTGGATATTGCCCGGGCCCGGGCTTTAGAAAATGTGATGTCAATTATTACTGCCAATCGGGTGGGGTGGGAAGAAGGTCCCGAGGGCCCCGAAAAATTCCGGGGGGAGAGCCGAATTATTAACCCGGCCGGGGAATTAATCAAAGAGGCCGGAGATCAGGAAGGGCTGTTTGTGGTGGATATGGATTTTCCAGCCCGTCCCTCGCAGCCCCGCCAGCTGGGGGCAGATTTACTGGCTGAAGTACAATTGTACCGGACCGGGGCCTTCAGGGTTCAGGCCTGGCCTGTAAACTGAGTTGAACTAGCGGGCCTGTAATAATAGGCGGTCTTCAGTCAACTCCCGGCCCCGCACCCGGGCAAATTTATCCAATAGCCCTGCTACAGTCAATTGATCCCGCTGGGGTTTTTGAACATCCAGGATAATTTCCCCTCGATCCATCATTATGGTTCGATTTCCTGCCCGGAGAGCCTGCTGCAGGTCATGGGTAACCAGGAGGACCGTCAGTTCTTTTTCCCGAATTATGCTGCTGCTGATGGCAATAATTTGCTCTGCTGTACGGGGATCCAGGGCTGCAATATATTCATCCAGAAGGAGCAGCTGGGGGCTGCCCATGACAGCCATGAACAGGGTCAGGGCCTGGCGTTGACCCCCGGAAAGAAGGCCCACGGGTTCATCCAGCCTTTTTTCCAGGCCCAGGTCCAGGTTTTTTAAAGCCCGGGAAAATTCCTGTCGACCGGCGGCCCGCAGGGCCAGGCGGAAGCCCCTTCTGCGGCCCCGGGCCTGAGCCAGGGCCAGGTTTTCAGCAATGGTCATATCAGCCGCGGTTCCGGCCAGGGGATCCTGGAAAACCCGCCCGATAAAGTCAGCCCTGCGTTCTGCAGGAAGGGAACTAATTTCCCGATCCCGGAAATAGACAGCCCCCCCGTCGGGTTGCACATCACCGGCAACAATATTGAGTAGAGTTGACTTGCCCGCTCCATTACTGCCAATAACGGTGATGAAATCTTTTTTTTCCAGGTGAAGGTTAATATCGATCAGGGCCGTCTGCTGATTGGGCTGACCGGGATAATATGTTTTGTGAATCTGCTTTAAGCTGAGCATCTGGGAACCCCCTTTCGAGAGCGAATTTTAAACCAGCCCGGTCCAGGCCGGGCCAGGGGAATTATTACCAGCAGAGCGGTTACAATCTTTAAATCGGTGGGGGAAAATCCCAGGCGCAGGGCCAGGGCGATTAAAAACCGGTAAACTATTGACCCCAGAACTACTCCGGCTGTAGCCGGAATTACTTTTTTTCGGCGGACTATGCTTTCCCCAATAATTACCGAGGCCAGGCCCACAATTATCATTCCGATGCCCATGCCTATATCGGCAAAGCCCTGGTACTGGGCCACTAAAGAGCCGGAAAGGGCAGCCAGTCCGTTGGCCAGGCCCAGGCCCAGGATGGTCATTTTCTGGGG
>PWFS01000225.1 GCA_003554145.1 Halobacteroidaceae bacterium
GATCCCCACCACCAGGGGCCGGGAATGGAGTGAATGGGGGCAGATTGGGGTAATAATAAAAGCCTCCACCATGGGATGGACAATGGGGCCACCCGCGCTGAGAGAATAGGCAGTAGACCCGGTGGGAGACGCAATTATCAGTCCATCCCCGGGAAAAGAACTGATGAAAGTTTGCTGCAAAAAAAGGTCAAGTTCAATTATTCGGGCAAATGCTCCCTTGCTGACCACGATATCATTGAGCCCCAGGACCCGTGCGATTTCCAGACCCCGGCGGCAAATCCACCCTTCAATCATTACCCTTTCTTCCACGGCATATTTTTTGTCCAGGATATTATCCAGCACCAGGTCCAGATCCTCAGTTTCCATTTCCGTAAGAAAACCAAGTCGTCCCAGGTTAAAACCCAGAATCGGAATATTGGAACCAGCAAAAAAACGGGCGGTATGCAGAAAAGTCCCATCCCCTCCCAAAATCAGTAGCAAGTCCGCCTCTTCCTTAATTTTCCTGCGAGAAAGGGGAGTGGCCCTATCCTGGAGACCCGGAGCATCTTCCTGGGAAATTAATACGGGCAGGTCCCGTTTTTTCATTTTTTCAATAAGCTGATCCGCAAGCTGCACCGCTTTTGTTTTCTCTTCATTTACAATCAGGGCAATTTTCAAAAAAGACACCCCTATCTGAACCGTTCCCTGCATTCTTCCCAGTTCTGAACTTTAAAATGTTCCCGGGCCCCTTTTTTATATAAAAGGAAAAATTCTTGATTGCGTTTTTCGCCGGTCAGAACTGAAGGAACCAGTCCCAAAAAGCCAAGGCCCAGTTCTTCTTTTTTAGCCGCAACTTTTTTTACCGCGGAAAAATGATCTTCCTCCCGTTTAACAATTCCTTTTTTTCCAATCTTATCAGGACCCAGCTCAAACTGGGGTTTAACCAGGGTCAGGAACAGCCCTCCTTCTTTTAATGAGGTAATCAAAGGAGGAATAACCAGGGTTGCTGATATAAAAGAAAGGTCCAGGACCACCATATCCAGTTCTTCGGATAAAATTTCCGGGGAAAAGTAGCGAAGGTTGAAATTTTCAATGGCCACCACCCGGGGATCATCCTTTAAACTGGGATCCAGTTGACCCCAACCAACATCCACTGCATACACTTTCCTGGCCCCGCGATGGAGAAGACAGGCGGTAAAACCCCCGGTAGAAGCCCCTCCATCCAGGACAATTTTATCCTCAAGATCAAGCTCCAGATTATCAAGGGCCCGGGCCAGCTTAACTCCTCCCCGACCGGGATAATCGGACTGCGGAGCAATGCTAATTGGGGAATTTTCTTCTATTCTGATCCCTGGGCTATCCAGTATTTCGCCCTCGACTGCAACTTCTCCTCTGCGAATTGCAGCCTGGGCTTTATTTCTTGAAGAAAAAAGCCCTCTTTTTACGAGTAAAAGGTCCAGTCTTATTTTCATATTGGGTGTCCTTTATTTCTAAATCTGGCTGAGAAAACCAGAAACTTTCAATACGATCCACCATATTCTCCACATCCAGTCCATTCTCTCTACGCAGTTGATCACAACTCCCATGACTGATAAAGCGATCCGGTAAACCCAGGTTTAAAACTGGCTTTTGTAACTTTTCCCGGGCCATTAATTCCAGAACAGCAGAACCCATTCCCCCTGGAACATTATTCTCTTCCACTGTTACTATCAGGTCAGTTTTTTTAGCCCAGCGCTTAATCAGTTCCTCATCCAGGGGTTTTATAAAGCGGAGATCAACTACAGCCGCAGAAACCCCTCTTTTTTCCAGCAATTCCGCAACCTGATAACTGTCCCAGACCATACTTCCACTGGCAAGTATCGTAATATCCTGCCCCTGCCGTAAAACATCGCCTCGCCCCTTAACTAAAGGCCTGAACCCATTAAAAGGCGCCTGGGGTACAGGGCCCCGGGGATAGCGGATGGCAACAGGCCCCTCATAATGCAGGGCCCACGCAAACATTTTTTCCATTTCCCCCTGATCCCGGGGAGCAAGAACAGTCATATTGGGAATATGGCGCAGAAAGGAGAGGTCAAAAACACCGTGATGGGTTTCCCCATCCGCTCCTACAAGACCCGCTCTATCCACCGCAAATATAACCGGGAGGCAAGGCAGGCAAACATCGTGAATAATCTGATCATAGGCCCGCTGTAAAAAGGTAGAATAAATTGCTATTACCGGCTTCATTCCCCCTCGGGCTAATCCGGCGGCCATGGTAACACTGTGCTGCTCGGCTATCCCAACATCATAAAACCGATCGGGAAATTCATGGGCAAATTTTTGAAGTCCGGTCCCATCAGGCATTGCTGCGGTTATTGCTACTACCCGTTCATCTTTTGCTCCCAGGTCAGAAATAATATCGGAAAAAGCCCCGGTATAGGTTTTTGCTCCAGATTTTCCTTTGCCCTGACCATTTTCGAGGATAAAAGGTCCGGTTCCGTGAAAACGAGAGGGACTTTTTTCTGCAGGGTCATAGCCTTTTCCTTTTTCGGTAATAGAATGAATTAATAGGGGCCCTTTTAACCTTTTGCAACGTTGAAAAAGCTGGCGCATTGCGGGAATATCGTGGCCTGATACCGGTCCCATATAGGTGAAACCAAGTTCTTCAAAAAAAATACCAGGCAGAACCAGATATTTTAAACTGTCCTTTACTCGATCCGCTGCAAAGGCCATCCGATTCCCTATGGCTGGAATTCTTTTCAACAGGATTTCAGCATCACTGCGGAGCTTTTGATACATCGGTTCGCTGCGAATCCTGGCCAGGTAATTGGAAAGGGCACCAACGTTTTTAGAAATCGACATTTCATTATCATTAAGAACAACAATCATTTTTTGCTGGAGATGGCCGATATGGTTCAAAGCCTCCAGGGCCATGCCCCCGGTGAGAGCTCCATCTCCTATTACAGC
>PWFS01000239.1 GCA_003554145.1 Halobacteroidaceae bacterium
CAGGCTCAACGATGGTTTTTCCTGGGCCACGATGAGAGTCCCCGATTTATAGAGCTCTGCTTTCTCAGAAAAACTTAATTCCCCGGGGTCGATTATAGTCCATTTGAATTCTCTATCTCTTTTTTCTGAAAGCTGGTTCAGAGCCCGGTTCAATTGGAAAAAATCATCCATTACTCTCTTGAGTTCACCGCCCAGCTCATCTGCAATAAAAATATTTTCCCTTAGAACCTGAATCAGCCCCATTTGTAGATCCTTTTCCCAGTTCTCCTTAAAAAAATCAACCCGGGTCGACTTCACAATAGTATATAACAAATCTCTATCCATGATCACCCTCCCTTAAATTAATTTCTATTAATTCCAAATTTTTCCTTCTGGGTCAAAAAAATAACCACCTCTCGGTGGGTAAAACAGGGGGGAAAAGTTTCCAATCGGGAAGGGTTTTTCTTTTTATGATAACTTTCCCGGCCTGGACTACTCACCATGAAAGCTGGTTTTGGGATTAATTAACCTTGAATCCTCTTCCCGGCCCGCACTTTAGTAACAGAAAATTAAAATGCAGCTGGTTAGATCAGGCCCGGGTAAATGGGCCCTCTTTCCTGGTACTCTCTTAGAGACTTGAAAGCATTTTGGAGGTTAAGGTCTTGCTTCTCTGCGCTCAATAGGTGTTTCTCCTATCCTCAGGCCCCATCTAATGCATTGCCTCTATTGCAATTTTTTTATTTCTTCAACCCTGCGCTTCTTTTAAAGGAAAGGGGGGGGCCGGCCCTGCAGTCTCTCCCCTATAATTTAGTTATCTTCCTCTTTCCAGATCAGAAAGAATTTTTTCCAGGTACCATTCCTCACTGCGACCCGGGTATTTTTTTTCCAGCCTTTTTTTCATATCTCCAATGTATTCTTCAGATCTTTTTTCATTTATCCTCATTTTCTGCTGAATGGCACTTTTGAGCTGTTGCTGCTTCCTTTTTTCTTTGGGGCCCCTGGCCAGGAAAAAATAAGAAGCAATAGCTATAGCAATAACAATTAAAAAAAACCAGATCATTAAAGAGTCACCACCTGTTCTGCAGCAGTTAATTCTTCAGTAATTCTTTCCATATTTGATATTTCTCCAGCCCGGATTGCTGTTTGCAAGCCATAATAATCCAGACAGGTTCCACAGGCCAGGATTTTAACTCCCCTTTCCTCCAGTCTGTTAAGTGATGATACAACCTCTTCGGTGCAGCTTAACCTGACCCCACTATTCATTAATATAATCAGGTCCGGAATATTCTGCGAATTGGCCAGGGTGTAGAAAAAATTTTTCATTAAAACTGAACCTAATTCCCCGGCTCCACTACCCAGTTTTTCTCCCGAACAAAAAATTATTCTGCTTCCCAATTATTATCACTCCTTGTTATGTCCCGGAAAGAATCTTTAAACTAAATCTACCCTGACCTTCATAATTGCTCCAGGAAATCAATAACAGCCTCAATATGTCCTTTAACTTGTACCCCGCGGTACTCTTTTACAATTTTTCCAGATTCGTCAATAATGAACGTGCTACGGATGGTACCTCCTTTTTCATTTAACACCCCGTATAATTTATGGGCTTTTTTATCCGGATCGGATAATAGCACAAAGGGCAGGTTGTTTTTGTCGATAAAACTGTGATGGGACTTTAAGCTGTCCTTACTGATGCCCAAAACTTTTACCTTCAGCTCTTCCAGAGCTGAATAGCTGTCTCTAAAGGAGACGGCCTGTTTGGTTCAGCCAGGGCTGTGATCACGGGGGTAGAAATAAAGTATAAGTTTGCTTCCACGATAATCCCGCGGGCTGTGTTCCTGCCCGTCACTCCCCTGAAGCGAAAAATGTGGAGCAGTTTTTCCTTCTAAAATCAATTTTATCCCTCCCTTGACCCTGAAATATCTATATTCTTTCGATAAAAAAAAAGTATTTCCTGCCTAACCCATTTTCTCGGGAGGAAGGTAACCCACAATTAATCGCGAAATTTAAAATAAAACCGGGGCAGGTGATCAAGAATTGAAATTGATAGCGGATTTGCATACCCACACCGTGGCCTGTGGTCATGCTTTCAGTACAGTAGAGGAAAACATCAGGGCCGCCAGAAGAGCAGAAATGTTAGTGCTGGCCATTACTGAACACGGTCCTTCTCTCCCGGGTGGCCCCCACCACTATCTTCTGGGAGCAATGTCCACAATTCCTGCTTACATTGAGGGTATTCGGGTTCTCAGGGGGGCAGAACTGAATATTATCAGCAGCAGTGGAAAATTGGATCTGGACCAGGATAGAATGTCCCGTCTCGACCTGGTATTAGCAGGGTTCCATGCAGGAACCCCCTATCCGGGAAATGGCCGGGATGAAAATACTCAGGCTCTTTGCAGCGCTATGGAAAATCCCTACCTGGACATTATTGCTCATCCCGATAATCCAGCCTATCCCGTGGATTATAAGGAGGTTGTGCAAAAAGCAGTAACTGAAGAAATCCATTTAGAAATAAATGTCAGTTCACTGAAAACCAGTCATCCCGGGCGGGAAAATGGACGACAGAACTGCCTTGATTTTCTGGCCCTGGGTAAAAAAGAAGGTCTTCCTATTGCTGTGGGCAGTGATGCTCATATTTCATACGCGGTGGGAGAGCTCCAGGCTGCCACAAAACTCCTGGATGAGGTTAACTATCCCCCGGAATTGATTCTCAATTATTCCCGGGAAGGGCTGGAAACATTCCTGGAAAAAAGACCGGAACGTGTTAAGAAAAAATTGGAATCCGGTTTCCTGTAACAAAGCCGTGGATCCGCTGATGATTTCGACACTTTTGTGAGTTTTCAGGAGGATAATTTATGGATCTTTTTTTTGTGAAAAATCAAATCTACCAGTGGCTGTGCCAGTTGGGCAATTATCAGGTTCAAGAGCAACTTCG
>PWFS01000141.1 GCA_003554145.1 Halobacteroidaceae bacterium
CTGTCCCAGATTACTTCGCCTTTTTCCGGGTCAAATCCCTTGGATAGTCCACCGCTAAAAGCAAGGAAAAGATATTCCTGGTGGTAATGAATTTTAACTGGTTCATCTGTTATTCCATTGATGGAACCTAATTCTGTCAGCTCTTTTTCATCCAGATTAAAATTGTAAACATAGCCCCCACTGAGAAAATAGATATTTCCTTCATGAAAATGTGCTGTTTCCGGGACAGCATCATCCAGAGAGGCCAGGGTCTGTTTTTCCCCTTCAATGGAAAAGCTTAAAATTTCCCCCTCATCAGTGATAACCAGTGGTCTTTCCAGGGTCCCGGTAAACTTATCCAGGGTTCCGGGAATGCTTACCTCCCAGAACTTTTGACCATCGGCGCTAAAATGGAAAAATTGTTCTCCACTTCTGGCCATGACGCCATCAGCGGTACCCCACACCATTTCGATATTCTGACCAAGATCAGTCGTCCACTCCTCACTTCCATTACTTAAACTCAATGCCATGAGCTTGTTTTCCCCGGTTCCGAAATAAAGGTTATCATGGGATACAGCAGGATGGGAAGTAATGTCCTGCTCCAGGTTCTGATACCAGGAAGGAATTCCAAAAGTAAGATCCCGGGAGAAAATTTCTCCGTTATTCATTGTATTAACTGAAAGGTCAGGCGTGGCCACACTCCCTGTAGGGTAAACCCGGGTTAAAGTGGGAGGGGCAAAACGGTTCCGCAGGTTTTGATCAGTGATAGAATGAGGAGCCAGTTGATTGGCAAAAATAGCGGATATTGCGAAGAGAAGGAAAACAATGAGACCTATAATCCCCAGTTTATGGCGGAAAAAACGGTTGATAGCGATTTTGACAAAACTGGTTGGTTTATGCTCAATTATTCCCTCTTCAAAAACACGCTTTTCTTCGCTCGTTTTCATTTCCTGTTTTTGATTATCCTTATTATTAGCCATTTCCATTCACCTTTCCCTTTTAAGATTAGTCATAGCGGATCCGAGGGTCAACCCAGGCGTAAAGAATATCGGCCAGGAGATTAAAAATTACTACCATAACCGCAATAATCATTATTATGGACATGGCAACTAATTGATCGTGGTTAATTAGAGCATGCCAGAATAAACGCCCCATGCCTGGATAGACAAAAACAGCCTCCGTAATTACAGCTCCGCCAAACATAACAGGAATGGCCAGCATAACCAGGGTAATAACTGGTAAAACAGCGTTTCTCAGGGCATGTTTGTAGATGATGATCCGCTCGGCAACTCCCTTGGCTCGGGCCGTCCGGATATAATCCTCCCGGATAACCTCCAGCATGGTAGAGCGCATGTAGCGCATCCAACCGGCCATAGAACTTATTCCCAGGGTAATCATGGGCAATATAAGGTATCGTAGTCGGTCAAAAAATTCATTCCAAAAACCGGGCTCAACCCGGATACTTCGGAAGCCACCGATGGGAACCCATCCTAACTGGAAGGCAAAAACAAAGAGTAAAAGGAGTCCCAGCCAGTGGTTGGGAACAGAAAAACCAAAAAAGGCAAAGCCGGTCCAAAAATAATCCCCCAGGGAGTACTGACGCAAGGCAGAAAAAATCCCTATAGGGATGGCGACAAGAATGGAGAGGATAAAGGATGAGCCAATTAAATAGACGGTGTTTTCAATGTTGCGGGCAATAAGGGTTGTTACGGGGACTTTATATTGTTGAGACATTCCCAGATCGCCTTGGGTTAGGATCGCTCCCATCCAGCGCAGATAACGCGTGTGGAAGGGTTGATCCAGACCATAAATCCTTCTTAAATTGGCAACGTCTTCTTCGGACATTTCGGGGTCTGCCATTAACAGGTCAGCTATAGGGTCTCCCGGCATGGCATTGAGTAGGGCAAAAGAAGCAATAGAAATTAGAATCAGCACGGGAATGACCTGCATTATTCTCCTAATAATATAAACCCACATTCATTATACCTCCCTGCATACTGCTAATTGGTGAAAAGGCCGCCCCGCGGGGCGGCCTTTATTTCACCCAGATTTATTTATTCAATGTCCCATTCGTGGACATTCCAGGTATCGGGGTCAGCCGAACCCGTAGGCTGAATTCCTGTTACATTTGTTTGCCAGAAAGCAGCGTCTACACGGAAGAACAGGGGCAGAGATGGAATTTCATAGGTCCAGAGTTGCAGGAGGCTGGTGTTTAGATCACGGCGGCGGTCGGGGTCCATTTCATTCATCATTTCATCGATGATTTCACTGGCTTCTTCATTGTACCAGCCGGCAACGTTCTGTCCTTCCCAGTTGTTTTCTGGGCGAGGAATGTTATCTTTGTGCCACAGGGTGTTGGGCAGTGATGTGGGGAAACTGGACCAGGCAAACATAATCATATGAGGCCACTCTCTTCTATAAAAATGAGGAGGATCGAAAAGAGCACCGGAAATCATATTATTTATATCCACCTGAATTCCAACTTCGGCCCACTGCTGGGCAATGATCTGCTGAACCATTTCCCGGGTAGCGTCTCCGGCAGTAGTTCTGAAGTCAAGGATCATCTTATCTCCAGTTTCCTGATGGGTCATTATTCCGTCTGCATCACGGGCAAAACCGGCTGCAGCCAGAAGAGCTTCCGCCCTTTCGGGGTTGTATTCATAGGTGGTGATGAGATCTGCAGCTTCCTCACTGAAAAGGGGATGGACTTCGGTTTGGAAGGTATGAGCGGGACCCATTACCCCTTCAAATACAGTTTCCATAATTTCCTGGCGGTCAGTTGCATGCATTAAAGCCCGACGCACCCGATCATCATCAAAGGGAGCAAAATCACGGTTATTAAGGTCAATGTGTTCCCAGGTAGTTGCTTCGTAAAATTCAACATGAATTTCTTCCGGATCTACCGAGCGCTGCAGAGCAATAGAGGTGTCGAAGGGGAGGGTGGGGCCGATGCTGGCCTGAACATCTCCTCCTTCGATCATGAAGCGCAGGGTTTCGGTATCTTCTACAAAGCGAACAACGATAACATCGATATTGGGGGCACCCAGGTGATAGTCTTCATTGGCTACCAGCTCAATATGGCTCCCGGCAACCCATTCTTCAATCTTGTAGGGTCCAGCTCCGAAGAAACCGGTTCTCCAGTAATCGGACTCAATCAGCCCTTCGATATTATCATTGTCATAGTAATCCTGGAACACGTGGACTGGAAGAGGATCAAAACCGGTTACTATATCAGCAAAAGGGTAGAGCTGATTAAAGTGAAATTTCATTTCGAAGTCATTGATTACTTCAATTTCTTCAATATAGCCAGCAACTGTTTTGGATACGGCAGGATAATCGGGATGCATGTGGACGTTGTAGCCCAGGACATAATCTGCGGTGGTTACCTGCTCTCCATCATGCCAGTAGACGTCATCGCGCAGCTGCCAGTGGACAACCATGGTTTCTTCTTCCTCATCAACTTCCCAGGTTCCTTCATCAATACTGGGTCGATAGACGGCAATATTGGGGTGCATGTCCCAATCAGCGTCCCGGTAGAGCAACCCGGGCTTGACCATAGCCTCTACCTGAGTAGCTGCTACCATAGAAAACATGGATCCAAATGCATCAGGCTCCTGCTGCATGGCCAGTTCGAGAATTTTCTCCTGCGCTCCAGCGATACCGGTTCCAAATGCCAGAGCCAGAATCAAGACTAACAAAATAAGCTTTCGTTGCATTTAATTCCCTCCTTGTTTTTCTTGAATCGTACACCTTAAAAATGGGAAAATCCCCCTTGAATGGTTATCATCACCTCCTTTGGAAAAAAGAGACTGAGTTCAAGAAAAATAAACAAAATATAGGGTCTTTCCAAAGAGTATATTCTTTTTTTTATTTAAAAGTCCTGCAAATATCTAGAATTTTGGTTGGTCTCGGGTCGACTGAGATAAAAAGGAAAACTTTATTGGGAATAGAAAAAGATAAAAGAAGATCGAGCGAGTTGGCTTTCAGGGTGCGAGATATTGTCAACAAAAAGTCCTCAGGGTCCGGGGAATGAGTAGTTTTTTAGTTTATAATATCTTTATCCCGGAGGGGATGAATCAAAAAATCATTCGGGGAACAACTGCTAAAGAAAAATTATTGCCCGGGAATGGGCGAATTTAACGAAAAAGTTTTTGGTTGATAGTATTATAACATGTAAACATGAATAATGAAGGAAAAATTTCCGGGGGTTAAAACTTTTCGGATAAAAGTAAAAAAACTAAGGGGAAGGTGATAAAATTGACTTCATTTTTAATTCCTCCCGGATTCAGAGTAGGGGATTTACCTTCAGGGGAGAAGTCTTCTATCCAGGATATTGAGGGAATAACTGTAGGGCATATCCAGCTGATTAAAGGTGAAGGGAAATTAAAGGTCGGTCAGGGGCCGGTTCGGACCGGGATTACGATGATTAACCCCTCTTCAGAGAATGTTTTTCAAAATCCCCTGACCTGCAGCGCCTTTATTGCCAATGGTTATGGAAAGACTGCCGGGCTGGCCCAGATTAAAGAACTGGGAGTACTGGAAACACCCATTTTTCTTACCAGTACCATGGCCGTGGGGCGGGTTTGGGAAGGGGCGGCCCGCTTCGTTTTTCAGCAAAACCCCCATCTGGCAGTGGAGGGACAGACCATAAATCCCCTGGTCGGGGAATGCAATGACGGTTATTTAAATGATCTTTATGGGGGGCATATTCAGTCCCGACATGTTATGGATGTTGCTCGAGAGCTATCCTCAGATCTGGTTAAAGGAGGTAGTGAAGGGGCGGGAACCGGTATGGTAGCTTTTGGATACAAGGGGGGTATTGGAAACTCTTCTCGAATTATTGATTATAATGGGTGCCGGTTTACCCTGGGGTGCCTGGTCCTGGCAAATTTTGGAGAACGCAAAAGTTTGCGGATAAATGGGATCCCCGTGGGCAAGGATTTACCTACCTGGGAAAAAAATAAAAATGATGGTTCTATCATGGTAATTCTGGCCACCGATATTCCCCTGGATAATCGTCAACTGCAGCGAATCTGTCAACGGGCTCCTCTGGGTCTGGGGTTAACCGGATCTGTTTTGGGACATGGCAGTGGGGATTTTGTTCTGGCCTTTTCCACGACAAATATCAGATCCCGAACAGGAGAACTTATTTATATGTCAAAGAAGGTTAGGGAGAAGGGAGAGTTTTTAAATAAAGTTTTTCAGGGTGTCGTGGAGGCAGTGGCTCAGGCTGTTTACGATGCTCTCCTGCAGGCAGAAACCATGACTGGAAGGGATAATCGCAGGGTAGAAGCACTACCTGTGGAAAAAATAATGGAAATTCTTCAAGGAGGTTGATCAATGAAAACCAATGTAAAACAGCTGGTAAAAATGTCGGTTCAGGGACAGGTTTCACCCCCGGTTAAAGGACGGGATTATACGGTGCAGCATGAAGGAAAACCGATGGTGCTGCCCGGTGTGGGCGGAATTACCTATAATGTAAAAATTGGGGATCCGGCAATGAACTGGATGGCCGATCATGTAGAGCCAGGGGTCAGTATGAAAATTACCGGTGGGGATAAGCAGCAACAGGCAGCTAATGCTGGTTTGAATATTATGGCCTGCATAGGAAATAAGGCGAAAATTGTAAGTGGAGATGCTAAAGGTGCTACCGGGTATGTTACCGGTAAGCATGGGGGAATTGAGCATGTACTGGTTTATTTTGATGAAGAGACCCTGGAAAAAATGACCCTGGAAGATAAAATCTTAATTCAGGGATTTGGACTGGGTTTAAAGATTGAGGATCTGGAGCAGGTCAAAGTAATGAATCTGGATCCGGATTTAATGGAAAAAATGGGACTGAAAATTAAAGGAGGAAAGCTGGAAGTACCCGTAGCGGGAACTATCCCTCCTGAATTAATGGGTTCTGGACTGGGAGCATCTTCTGCTTATAGTGGTGATTATGACCTGACCACCGGTGATCGGGAGTTTATAAAAGAACTGGGGCTGGACAGGCTTCGATTTGGAGACGTGGTTGCCCTGGAAAATACCGATAACTCCTACGGCCGATGCTTTAAAAGAGGTGCCGTTACAATTGGAGTAGTAGTCCACAGTGATTGTGTCCTGGCCGGGCATGGTCCGGGTATTACTACCATCCTTACTTCCCCAGATGGAGCAATAAACCCAGTGCAGAAAGATCGGGCTAATGTAGGTGACTACCTGGGCATCACTGCAGAGGAGGGGTAAAATGGGAAAAACCTATATTAATCCCCAGCCAATTTTGTTGCCTCTGCCCGCAGTTTTAGCTTCCTGTGCCCACGAAGAACGCAGAAGTATAATTACCCTGGCCTGGGCAGGAATTGTTTCCTCAATGCCTCCCAGAATTGGTCTGGGAATAAGGCCCCAGAGATTTTCCTACAACCTTATTGCCGCCAGTGGTGAATTTGCAGTCAATCTTCCGGATAAAAATCTGATGGAAGCAGTTCATATTTGTGGTAGTAAATCAGGCCGGGAAATTGATAAGTTCAATGAACTGAATCTGACCCCCGTGCGGGGCCAGGAAATAACTGCACCTCTTATTGGGGAAGCTCCGGTTAGCCTGGAGTGCAAACTGGACCGAATAATTGAAATGGATGGGTCTCACCATCTTTTTATCGGGGAAATAGTAAAAGTCAGGGCTGATGAAGATATATTAGACGAGGAAGGAAAAGTGGACCCTGTCCGGGCCGGGATCATCACTTTTGGGGGCGGCAATTACTGGAACTGGGGAACTCACCTGGAATCGAGGAAACCCTGAATGGCTCCCAAATATCGTGCGGATAAAATAAAAAGAGAGCATACCTTAATTAAGGAAATTAGCCCTCTGCTCCAGGAATTGGCTGTAGTTGATGAGGTAAAAAGTGTTTTGCCCGGCCGTATTAATCAACGCACCGGGAGTGGGCATCAACCCTATCTACAACTGCAGTACATCACCGAAACTGGGTTTAAGATCCTGGGTAAAACCAGCTCTTCAGTGCAGGAGGTATTTGTGGTTACCTCCCGGCCGCAAATTGTGTTGAAAAAGCTGAAAAAGCAGGGGGTTTTAAAGAACTGAAGGCGTTGACTTTAAAAAACCCCTGTGGTAAAATACGTTTAGATATTCGGGATGTAGCGCAGCCTGGTTAGCGCGCACGTCTGGGGGGCGTGAGGACGGGAGTTCAAATCTCCCCATCCCGACCAGTTTATTTAGCCTCTGCTTCTGGCAGGGGCTTTTTTGTTACAAAAAAAACCCCATTCTGTTCAATGGGGTTTGATCATGCAATTCAGTTTTACCTGCGGGTAATTTTGGTGATCTCAAACTCAATATATTCCCGGTCGGGTTCCTCGGCATTAGGAATTTTAAAACTAACCATCATCTGAAAATCCCCGAAATCCCCAATCCGATAGGTTGCCTCCTGATCGGCTCCATCGTCATCTTTAAAGATTGCAGTATAGGTAGTTACTGTTGCCTCCAGGCCCCCTACAAGCTGGTCCTGAGTTTCAGTAGGGGTAATTTTCATGTCATTCAATTCCCCATTTTCCAGAGCTTCAATTTGCAGGTCTTCTATAATATAAAAGGGGACAAAAAAGGCCATGGTAACCAGTCCGGCAAACATTGGGGGGATTTCTTCCTGGGACATTTCATCCATTACTTTTACTAAATTTCCCTCATCATCGATCCAGAAAACTAATTTCTGATCTTCTTGTTCTGGAAGTGAACCTTCCATGATTACTCGATCAACTTTTACTCCATCCAGTTCTTCCTGTCCTTCGTAAAAATAACGGAGGGTTACGGTTTCCAGGGCATCAAATAATTTGTACTCCAGTTCGGCAAAAAGGTGCAAGAAGTCATCCAGTTCTGCAGGGTTCTGCCACCTTTCCATGTCAATAAAATCATTGCTGGCTTGAATTGCAGGGGAAAAGGCGGGTAACAAAAGTAGGGAGAGAAGAAAGATATAAAAAAGCTTTGGGCCTTTCCGCATAGAATCACCTCCTTTCCGTCAGAGTTTTAAAAATTTAAAGCACAAAACTTCTTGTAAAATATATTCCCTATTTTCCCTAATTGTCCTGCAAAGGAGCCCCGGAAGTGTAAATAGTTGTTTCCTGGAGGAAAAACTTTTTGAACATCGAGCTTAAAACTGATGTACTGATGTTCAAAAGCAGGAAAGATGATGGGGATAATTCTTTTATTTAGCCCGGGTTAAAGAGGCTTTGAGGGTCCCAAACCTGAACTGAAAATGCCTGATCAAAAGATGATCCAAAAAATATCCAGATCAAAAGGTCCAGGTGAGCAAAAATTGCAGAATTGGGGATCCCTTTTCCTCTTCAGGAGGTAAATAAAAAAGGATTACTGCTTGTTCTGTTATCAGGATTCTGCTTTTTGGTTTAACAAAAACTTACCCGGCCATAACAGAAAATTGACCTTTTAAGGCAGGAAGTTTAGAAAAAAGAGCAGAATTATTAAAATTGCGGGTTTTCTTTTTGGATTACATTTGGGGCAAAAAAGTCTGATTTTGGAAATAAATAAGGGTAGGGGGCCTGATAATGCGGATAAAAAATCACCCGATAATTTCTTTTGTGGAGAAGAAAGAGGTTAATTTCAGGTTTGATGGGAAAAACCTTAGGGGCCAGGCGGGAGAACCCATAGCTGCCGCTCTTCATAACGCAGGCATTAAGGTTTTGCGTCACAGCCCGCGGCATAACCGGCCCCGGGGTTTCTTTTGTGCAATCGGGAATTGTTCTTCCTGCCTGATGGTGGTCGATGGGAAACCCAATGTAAAAATTTGTGTGACCCCTTTACAGGAAGGTATGCGTGTTGAATATCAGGAGGGCAAGGGGGATATTGATGCTGGAAACTGATTTAGCCATTGTGGGGGCAGGACCGGCAGGGCTGGCTGCAGCCCTGGAAGCTGCCAATAGGGGAAGTAATGTAATAATATTAGAACGTGATGAATGGTTGGGAGGACAGCTAATTAAACAGACCCACCAGTTTTTTGGATCCAAAAACGAATTTGCCGGGATGCGAGGTGTAGATATTGCCAGCCATTTTACCGAACTGGTAGAACAGGAAAAGAAAATTAAGGTTTTTAAGGGGGCCACTGCCCTGGGCTATTATGAAGATGGGGTTTTAACCGCTGCCTATAAAAGGGGAATGTTGAAAATTAAACCCCGAACCCTTTTAATTGCGGCGGGGGCTTTGGAAAAAATGATCCCCTTTATTAACAATGATTTGCCTGGCGTATACGGAGCGGGGGCGGTGCAGACCCTGATGAATGTTTACGGGATTGCTCCAGGAGAAAGAGTCCTTATGGTGGGGGCGGGAAATATTGGTTTAATTGTTTCCTATCAGCTTATGCAGGCGGGAATTGAAGTTGAGGCCATTATCGAGGCTGCTCCTCAGGTGGGGGGATACTGGGTGCATGCCTCCAAAATACGCAGGATGGGGGTTCCAATTAAGACCAGGCATACAATCCTCAAGGCCCGGGGAACCAGAGAGGTGGAGGGTGCCCAAATTTGCGAAATTGATGAAAACTGGGACCCCCTACCGGGAACTGAGAAAGAAGTTAGTGTGGATACAATCTGTCTGGCAGTGGGTCTTTCACCCATGGTGGAGTTATTATGGCAGGCAGGTTGTCAGATGCAGCTGTCGCCCCATCTGGGTGGTTATGTACCAGTAAGAAATGGTAATCTGGAAACCACTGTAGAGGGGGTTTTTATTGCGGGAGATGTTGCTGGCATCGAAGAAGCCACCAGTGCAATTCTGGAAGGTCAGCTGGCTGGTCTGGCTGCTGCACAAAAAATTGGCTTTGAAGTTGAAGAAGAAAAGATTCAATCTATAAAGGCCAACCTGAAAACACTACGAGCAGGTCCCGTTGGAGAGCATATCCGACAGGGATTGGCCGGGGTTGAGAGGTGAATAAAATGCTGAAAAATAACGGTGTCCCCTCCCGGGAAGAATTGACAGAAGTAAAGCCATCCCGGGAAAGGTTGCAACAGGGTCCAGTGGTAATTGTTGAATGCATTCAGGAGATTCCCTGTGATCCCTGTTATTATGCCTGTCCCCGGGGGGCTTTTTACCCTTTCTCTGATATTAATAGCAAGCCCGAAATTGATTATGATAAATGTAATGGCTGCTCAATCTGTATCGCCAACTGCCCTGGACTGGCGGTTTTTGTGGTAGATTTTACCTATTCGGAAGAAGAGGGGCTTTTGCAGATCCCCTATGAGCTAACTCCCCTTCCGGAAAAAGGAGAAGAAGTGGTAACTTTGAATCGTTCTGGAGAAGAAATAGGAACTGGACGGGTGGTAAAGGTCCTTAACACCAAGAAACAGGATCGAACTGCCATAGTTTCTGTTGCTGTACCCAAAGAAATTCTCATGGAAGCCCGGCATATAAAGCTCAGGAGGGAGGGCCAATAATGAAGGATGATATTATTTTATGTTTTTGCGAGGATTTAACCCGGGAAGAAATCCGGACAGCCATAAAAAATGGGGCCCGAACCTTCGATGAACTGAAAAGGCTTATTCGTTGCGGAATGGGAGCCTGTCAGGGGAAGACCTGTGAAGATATGATCCAGAGGGAAATTATGGATATTACCGGGCAAAAGAGGGATGAATTGCCTTTACCCCGGAGAAGACCACCTTCGGTCGGGATTTCTATTGATGATGCGGGCAGGGGTGATGCTGATGAAGAATAGTGCAGAAGTGGTAATAATTGGTGGTGGGGTTGTGGGCTGTGCAATCGCCTATAATCTGGCAAAAATGGGTTGCAAAGACGTTGTGGTCCTGGAAAAAGAATATTTAACTTCTGGGGCTACTGGGCGGTGCGGTGCCGGAATTCGCCAGCAGTGGGGTACAGAAATGAATTGCCGTCTTTCCAAGGCCAGTATGGATACTTTTGAGCAGTTGAATGAAATGCTGGATTATCCCGTGGATATTGAGTTAAAACAGGATGGTTATTTAATCCTGGCTTATGAAGAAAAAGAAATCGAACAGTTCAAGAAAAACATAGATCTTCAGAACAGGCTGGGAATTGCTTCAAAGCTAATTACTCCTCCTGAAGCACAGGAAATTGTCCCTCATCTAAACCCAGAGGGCCTTTTAGGAGCTGCTTTTTGCGGGCGGGATGGTCATGCCAATCCTTTCCATGTAACCCAGGCCTATGCAGATGCAGCCCGTCGTCTGGGAGTAAAAATTTATACCTATACTGAATGTCAGGATATTGAAATGAAGGGGGATAAAATCACCGGGGTTATTACCAACCGGGGCCGGATAAATACTGATAAGGTGGTTAATGCAGCGGGTGGCTATTCTGACCTTATCGGGAATATGGTGGGACTGGATTTACCCGTTTATTCTGAAAGGCATCAGATTATGGTTACCGAACCGGTTAATCCCCTGCAGGGGCCCATGGTTATTTCTTTTTATCATCATTTTTACTGTCAGCAGGTGCCCCATGGAGCTTTTATTATGGGGCAGGGCGACCCCAATGAACCCCGGGGACATAATATCGGGCACAGCTGGCAGTTTCTGCAGGAATTATCCCAAAAAATTGGGCGAACCTTTCCTGTTCTCAGACAGCTGCGCATTGTTCGCCAATGGTCCGGCCTTTATAATATGACCCCGGATTCTCAGCCCATTCTCTGTGAAGTACCTGAAGTTCCAGGGTTTTTCCTGGCTATTGGTTTTAGCGGGCATGGGTTTATGATTGCACCAATGACCGGGACTGTGCTGGCCGAAATGATCCTGGGGAAAGAACTGTCCATGCCGGTGGAAAAACTGGATCTGGGCCGTTTTGATCGAGGAGAGCTGGTTTTAGAACCCTCGGTGGTTTGATGGAATGATTTATTGGGCCTGGTTTTCCTGGGATTAAGAGGAAAGAAATCCCAAGGGTAAAAAGGTTTATACAAGGAGGGGAATAATGTTTAAATTCCTTAAGGTTGAAAAAGAAGAGCAGCTTACCCTGATCTCAATTAACCGACCTGATCAGCTTAATGCCTTAAATCGAGAGGTTCTGGAAGAGCTGGATCAGTGCCTGGAAGAGGAATCAAAAAAACCTGCGGTCCTGGTTTTTACTGGTGAAGGTGATAAGGCTTTTGTTGCCGGGGCAGATATTGCTGCTATGAAGGATATGACCCCCCTGGAGGCGGAAAAATTATCCCTGACCGGACAGGTGGTTTTTCACAAAATCTATCAATGGCCACTGCCTACTGTTGCCGCAGTTAATGGGTATGCTCTGGGAGGAGGGTGCGAACTGGCCCTGGCCTGTGATTATCGCTATATCAAGGAAGGGGCCAGAATTGGTCAGCCGGAAATAACCCTTGGTATTGTTCCAGGTTTCGGGGGAACTTATTTCCTGAAAAAAATAGTGGGTGAAGCCCGGGCCAAAGAATTGATTATGGGAGGGCGCCCGATTAAGGCTGACCGGGCAAAAGAAATTGGGCTGGTTCACGATATTTTACCCCAGAATCATTTCCGGGAAGAAGTGTTGAATTATGCCCGCGAACTGGCCTCCAGTGGACATAAAGCTCTGCGGACTGCAAAAAATCTTTTAAATGAAAGTCATGAAGAGGTTAAAAATGCCCTGGAAAGAGAAAGGACTCTTTTTGGAGAGCTGTTCACCACTCAGGATCAAACTGAGGGCATGGCAGCTTTTCTGGAGAAAAGGCCCCCCAAATTTGAAAACAAATAAACCGCAACGTCAGAAAGTTATACCAGAAGGATGAAAATAGCTTTTTTTATCTTTCCGGGCAGGTTAATACTTGTCAAAAAAAGGACCAGTGTATATAATAGGATATGAACTTGGAGGGATGCCCGAGTGGCCAAAGGGAGCAGACTGTAAATCTGCCGGCGCACGCCTACGAAGGTTCAAATCCTTCTCCCTCCACCAAAAAATTATGGTGGGTGTAGCTCAGGTGGTTAGAGCGCAGGATTGTGGCTCCTGAGGTCGTGGGTTCAAATCCCATCACTCACCCCATTTTTTGCGAAGGTGGTGGAATTGGCAGACACGCTAGACTTAGGATCTAGTGGGCATTGCCCTTGGGGGTTCGAGTCCCCCCCTTCGCACCATAGTAATGA
>PWFS01000092.1 GCA_003554145.1 Halobacteroidaceae bacterium
CTCCAGTACATCCTTAACCAGTTCCTCGGTATAGTTATGAAAACCATATTCCTCTCTTTCCATTTCCCTTCCACCTCTTTTCACCTTTAATTATTAATCCCCAATAAACCTGAGAACTCTCTAGGGTTGCACCCCTTTAATTCAACGAAAAAACAACTTCTTGCTCTGCCCCTTTATAGAAATCACCTGCCAAAAATCAAGGCCCATAAAAGAGGCAAAATTTTCTTCAGAGGGGAAAAGAGTTTCCCCAGACCCGCATCCAGTTCATGGTACAGGCCGGGCAGGATTTCCCCCACTATTCAAACCTTTACTGTCAGCCAGGAAACTGCTTCTCGAACCGGGGTTAAAGTAGTTTTTTTTTAGCCTCTTTTCTAACACCTGATCCTTTTATCCCGGTCAAAACCTTTTTTATTCCTTACTACTATTTTTCCCCTTTTTCCCCAAATTACCTTCACCCGCTTTAGCTATTCTCTTATCACCTCTAAGATCACATTTCCCGGCACACCAGTAATCCTCCCCTGCCTTAAAGCCAGGCCAGAGCGGTAGTAGATCACTTCTATAGAATTTCATCCAAAAAAATTTCGATTGCCTGATTTACTTTTTCGGGATTATCTTGATTGGCAATATGATGGGCCTTTTCTATTTCCACAAGCCTGCTTCCCTGGGTAGCTTTTTCCCATTTTTTCATCTGCTTCTGAACAAAACCTATTTCCTGGACGCCGTGAATTAAAAGCCTGGGTTCTGGGGAAAAGGCTGGAAGCCCCCTGGCCATGTCCCTTATTAGTTCTCTGGTCAAATGGGCCAAAACCCATTTTCCATTTTCAGCAGCAATTCTCTCCAGGTATTCACGGGTTTCGTTTTCCAGAGTTCGGTGGCGGGCAAAATCCTTAAAGACCCTGCGGGAAGGATAAAGATGAATAAATAAACCAATGAGAGGATTGAAAATTTTTAAAAACGAGCTCGAGGGAGGGTGCAGCGGCCCTCCCCCTATATGTACTGAGGCCCGGGTTATTTCTGGATAGTTATGGGCCGCAACCTGGACTACATAGCTTCCCAGTGATAGTCCACCCAGAGTCGCCTTTTCAATTTTCAGATGTTGAAGCAGTTCCTTTATGAAAGTTGCAGACACCTGGGAAAAGGAAAGATGATTATCAATGGGAGAGGACTTTCCGTGATAGGGCAGGTCCCAGGTTATAACCCTGAACTTTTCTTTTAGGCCTTCCACCTGCCCCTTAAAAGTTTCATGGTTCATATTAATTCCGTGGCAGAAAATTATTGCCGGAGCATTCTCCGGACCCTGAACTTCAAAATAAATTTTCCCCATTTCGTTTTCATAATACACTTCATCTACCCCTTTCTTTTAATAAAAATTTTGCAATGCTTTTTCCCTAATTACCCAGTCGGAAACTCAGAGGAGAATTGAGGAGCCGCAGTGCAGGTCCTATTGCTTGGCGTGACTCACTACTCTCAATCCATGAGAGAAATAAGATTCCCTATTAACTGTAAAGCCCAACTGTCCCATAATTAAACACCTTTCAGGCCTTTCTTTTTCCAAGGAACCCGGGAAAATAACCGAAATTGGGCTCTAGCCCAGGTACAATTCCCGGCTACCCTTTCAATTTGCTCTACCCCCCCTTATGTCGAAGCAAAAAGCATATAGCTCAGGGGCAGCATAATTTCTTGACCCTCAAGGTGGTGAAAACACCCGGAAATATCCTGGGGATATTCGTTTACCTCCAAAATCTTAAAACCGTTTTTGATCAAAGCATTTAAAATATCCGAAAAGGTATGATCAAAGGTGTAATTTTCTTCTCCTTCATAATCTTCATCCCCAATATAGTCTAAGCCCCCGTGCTCCAGTACCGGCCCCTCTTTGAAGTAGGAATTGGAAATTTGTAAGGGATTGGTGGAGGGTGCATCTTCTAAGGTCCAGACCAAGGGATGAATTTCATGAATCAAAACCCCTCCCCCATTTTTTAATAGCCGGGAAGTTATGGCGAAAAATTGCTTCAAATCCGGTAACCAGATCAGAGAACCTGCAGAAATAAAAATCAGATCAAAAACATTATTAAATTCTTTTCCAATGTCGTAAACGTCGGTCTGGATAAAGTCACAATCTTCTCCAGCCTGTCTGTTCAAGAGCCTGGCCTCTTTAATTGCCTCATCCGAAATATCAAAACCTACAATTTTTGCAGCACCCAGTCTTTTTAAGGATATGGTCTCCCTACCACTATTGCAGCATAATTGAGCAATGGTTTTGTCTTTAATTAGGTTGTTATCCTCTATATAATTCAAAATAACCGGTTCCAAAAATTGATCTTCGTCACGAATTTCAAAGCAATCTTGCTCCAGCCGGGCTTTTACATGTTTTTCATTGGCTTCATTCCAGGCTCTGCGGTTCTTTTCGGTGAATTCCTTCCATTCCATTGCTTTACCTCCTGTTCTTCCATCAATAAGAACTAACTTTACTAAAGTATTAAACCATCCTCTGGAATAATATGATTCATTTTTCTGAAAAAAATATTCCCGTATCCAGATTTGTCCAGAGTTCTTCCCGGGTAGTTCAAAGTAAGTCCCGGAATGAGGATAGAAATATCTCTTTGATGTCTGTTTCTTTCCCCATTCCCTAACTTACTCCCTGAAAACAGTCTGAAACCATAACCCTTGTTCGCCCAGTTTTTATGGGAAAAACAACTCCATTATTCTTGGAGAAAAATTCTCTCCAGTTCTTCACTCTCCAGGCGGGTCATACTTTCCCCGCACAAAATCTTTATAATGAATTTTTTTGCGGCGGATCCGGTTTTTGGATATTTTCTTCTGCAATTTTCGCTTTTTGTGCTCTTCCAGCTTTTGCTCCTGCTGGAGTTTTATCCAGCTTTTCCACCTTCTATAATCCAGCCTTCCTTCTTTTA
>PWFS01000100.1 GCA_003554145.1 Halobacteroidaceae bacterium
CAACGCCAGCATTTTCAATCCTGGCCTCCACCTCAAATTTGGTTTCACCTTTTTCTACATAATGGTCTTCAACAGAAACAGAAAAAAATGGATCCCAAAACTGCGCACAGCCTGCTAGGGAAAGAATAACCGTCGTCAAGACAATTAAACCAAAAATTCTGAAACTTTTGCCTTCCATTGTTCGGCCCTCCCTTTCGTGAGAAGAAGTATCAAGGCACGGCCCTTGTATTATATCAGTTCAATAGGATTATTCCCCTTTCCTCCCTTAATTTTGTTAGCTTTTTGCTCAATCAAGTTTTGTTTTCAAATTTAACCTTTGAAAAAAGCAGCCCTGGCCAGTTCTGAAATTAGCCTTGCTGCCCCACAAAATTCCCCGCATAACAAACTACTGCCAAATTAAAACTATGTAGCCCCTTTCATGGTTTGGAAAAGTCTCCAGGGTGTTATGATTGTTTTATAGTCTTTTGGGGTGGGGCCCCACCCCAAAAAATCAAAAAATAGGGGGTTTACAAATAATGGCAAAAACTTATTAACTTGAAGAAAATGCTGGCAGAAAAAGAACCAGAGTTAGCGGTCCTTATAGAGTTTAGGGATAATTCAAACCCCCAGTAGCCGACAGGGTAGCTATTGCTAACAGGTGGATTGACAGAGGCTATAATGCAGCAACAGTTTTCTTTTTTGCGATGTTTTATGAAGATTCATTTGTTAACTCCTTAATTGGGAAGATTTGGTCTGGTGGAAGCCAGTTTCAACTACCCTGGGAATCTTTTCGGGTTGAAAAAAGACCTGATTTGGGTTAATATAAATAACAAGGTGGGGCTATAGCTCAGTAGGATAGAGCGACAGATTCCTAATCTGTAGGCCGCAGGTTCGAATCCTGCTAGCCTCACCACTAAGAAATATTTCCCATGAGAGATTTTAGAAACCGCCTTTGTGGCGGTTTTTTTGTTTTTGTGGTGTGCCCATATAAGCACGTAATATCTATCCGGTGAAACCTTGCTCGAGTCAGGTAACACTTGGCACAAAAATGTCGCCAAAAAGCCCATGTTTAAAAGATACTTGGCCTTTCAAGCAAAAAAACGGCTGTAACTATGATTTTCTATCTACTATATTCTCTATTCATTCTCCCACCGCTAATAAATTTCCAGAATAAATTAGTTTATTTTTGCGGGAAAACGTATTGAAAGCCAGTTCTATAAAAAACAGTTCCGAAAAAAACGGCACCAAGGAGCTTTACGCTCTTTGCTGCCGTTTCCCTACATTAAGGGCTTTTATTTCCCGACTGTCTTTTCCAGAAAATCAAGGATCCGCCGGTAGACCTTTATTTCATTTTCTTTTTTGGAAAATCCGTGGCCTTCATCCTCCAAAATGAGGTATTCAACCTCCTCATTACCCGCCTTCTCGATAGCTTCAACCATTTGATCGGATTCTTTTTTAACCACCCGGGGATCGTTGGCCCCCTGAATTACGAGCATGGGTTTGCTCATATTTTCTGTATAGTTGATGGGTGAATCTTCCTCAAATTTTTCTTTGTTCTTTTCCGGATCTCCGACCAATTGTCTCATAAGCGGTTTCCAGAAATCCGGCACCGAATCTACAAAGGTAAACAGGTTGCTTACCCCAAAGATATCGATAACTGTTGTAAAATATTCGGGATGCCTGCCGTGCAGGAGGAGAGCCATATATCCACCATAGCTTCCGCCCATTAAAATTATTTCTCCCTTTTCCACATAGCCTTTTGCAATTAACCAATCCATTCCAGCAACACAGTCCAGCCTCGGACCATAACCCCAGTCCCCTTCAACCATCTTTTTAAATTTCGTTCCATAACCATCTGAACCCCGGAAATTGGGAGCAAAAATGCTATAACCTGAATTTAGGAGGAACTGAAAAAGGGGCCGGAAGGTTTTTCTTTCTATTGATTGCGGACCTCCGTGGGGCCAGAAAATTATTTTGCCATTACTATTTGCAGCATGGGCTCTAAAAAAGAGGGCCTCAATCTCCAGGCCATCATAAGATTGATAGGTAACTGTTTCGGCATCCACAAGCTCTTTTTTACTAACTCCGGGAACATTTATATCGGTTAGTTGCTCCCATTCGTTGTTCTCCGGGGTTTTTCTGAAAATATTGCTCGGGGATACAGCCGAGTTGCCCTGAAGATACAAACCACCTTTTTCACTAACCTTTATCTTCTCAATGGTGGAAACGGGTATTGGAATTTCGGAAAGTTCTCCTGTGTTTACATCATAATAATAGAGCTTACTTTCCACTCCCGTATTTACACCCAGATAAAAACCCTTATTTTTCTTATCATATTCGAGGGAAATAATATCTTCCCCCTCTAAAGCTTTTACTGCCTCGCATTTCCTTCCGGAGATATCGAAGCGGGCTAAATAGTGGAAATCCTCACCATAATTGGTGAGAAAATAAAGTTCATCATCGGAAATAAATTTGCAATCCACTACCGCATATTCTCCCGCCTCACCTTTTCGGGCATCAGGAATCAACTCAATTTCTTCATTATTCCCGGTACGAAGGAACCCCTTCTGATAGGTATTGCCATAAACCTCCTGAAAAGCTATGGACTTCTCCCCCGGGCTCACATCACGCAGAGTAGTAAGCCTGTCTTCTTTCTCGAGAACCACCTTTTCCTCTTCCTTCTCTAAGTCCCAGCAGTAGCTTTTTAAATACTGGGGATTATCTTTGGTCGAAACGTAATAGAGTTTCTTCCCGTCTTCAGAAAGGGTTATCGGCATGTGTCGCTCCCCTTCTTTAACCCGTAGGGGTCTGACCTGCCCCCCCTGGGGGGGCATCGCATAAATCTGGCTTTTTTCATCTCCATCCCGGTCATGAGCTAAAATGACAAATTCACCGTTGGGATCATACATAATCCCGTGGTTGCTCTGATCAACAAAGGTCAGGGGATAGGGAAATGTCTGGGGTAAATCCATTCCCCAGAGATTGAATTTGCCGTTGATATTAGTGCTGAAAATCAGTTGCTTTTCTGCCGGGTCAACTTCAAAATTCTCAATCTTGATGGTCCGGAAAAAATTTTCAATATCCGGCCGGGAAAATTTAATCATCATATTCACCTCGCAATTTAATTTTGCAAAATATGGTACCGCTCCAATCTTTTATTTCTCTTTTTTCCTTCCATTCCCTTGTTAAATAGCAAATAATGGTTTCCTTGGCAGATCCCACGCAGTTAATTAAAAATATATCCCTTACTCCCAGTGGAGGATTACTCAGGAATTATTAAAATCTGTTTCCCTTGCTGCCCAGTTTCTTTTAAATGAGTGAACATCAAATCCCGCCTTTTAGCTTTCATTCACTGCAATTCTCTTCAGTATGGTCCCTAAGGAAATTTGGAAATAAAATATTAAAAATTAAATTGGTTTAACCAATTGCCACCAGCAATTTATACGTAAAACGAGTTGCCCGGGTCCAATACTTTTTTCACCCGGACAACTCGATCAGTCAAGGTGCGATTTCAGGCGCTACGTAAAAGACATCAACTGCTGACGTAAAGCTGTCAATCTGGAGAGGGGTATCCCTTTGGAATACCCTGAGATCGGGAGCACCGTCAGGAACCAGCATGATCCCGCCTATCACTCTTTCATCCTCGGCGAGGAATACTCTCTGGTCGTACCCCGAGGCGAAATGAAAGAGATAGGGTCCCAAAAACAGGAAATAGCGATTTTTTCGATACCAGCCCACGGGACCGTCAGCTGACAGGACCTCAACAGAGCCGGGTCCCTGGGCTAAAGCCTCCCCAAGCTCTACCGCATTGAGCGGAACTCCATTGGCCCGGAAGACATAGCCCAGTTGGGGGTCAGCCACTACCCACTTCTCGTGATCGTCCAGCCAGACCTCGGCCACCACGTGACCTGCACCGGAACGCGCTGTAGCTGCTTGCCTGGTCTTCAGGCCCACCATTCGCGCCGGCATATCCAGGGCCTGAGCCGCACCCACCATTACCAGGCTGTACTCCACACACCGGAAACTGGCTCCATCCTCCGCTTCCTTAAGAATCACCAGGGGGTTTGATGATGAAGGCCTGTTGGTGCGCGAGTGGCTCCACCGACTGTTAACCCACCCGGCCAGGGCCGCCACCTGCTCAAACTCATCATCAATACCTCCAATCACATCATCCAGCTCGTACTCGACGCGTAACTGAGCTGGACCCGGATCGTCCGGACTATGGTACAGCAACGGACTCGGTTCCCCGGCCGCTTCTACCCATTGAACGCGGGGGACCACCAGGTAGGGACCCGCGGTCAGAATGATGGCCAATGACAGGGCCACAACGATACCCAGTGATAACCAACCGCAAAGGTATCCCGTCAGCACCAGGATAACACCTATTGCGATGAAGGAGTACGTACTGCCTAAATAGCTGATCCCAAACAGGAATAGCAGGGTGCAGGCCACAATCGCTACAACAGGAAGCCCGAATCGAACCCCCGGGTGTTTCTCCAGCCTTTCAATCAAATTTTTCATCGAGCATGATCACCTCACAAAGTATAAGAATGTGCTTTTTATTTAAGATCAAATAATCTGTCCCTCTAACCTTCTGAACTATAACCAACTGTTTAAATCAATTTAGTTTAACCCAAAGCAGCCCATTATTCAAGCCTAAAACAGTAAAGTGGCATTTTTTATTTAATTTTGTCCTTTTAGATTTCTCATTCAATGTTTAAGGCCTAAAATGATTATTTTTAAGATTATTTTGTTTCCTAACTGTTTTTGGATTTACTGACAAGTTTACATTAGCCTCTTTTTCTGCTATTCTATCTTTAAATCAAGGTATGAGGGTGGTGATTTTATGCCCAAGGTCTTAATCATCGATGATGATGAAAATATCTGTCAGATTCTAAAAGATTATTTTGAATACGAAGGTTTTGAAGCCATTACCGCCTTTGATGGAGAAGAAGGGCTGGAAAAAGTTCAGAATGAAGATCCTGACCTGATAATCCTCGACCTGATGCTACCCAAAATTGACGGCTGGGAATTATGTCAACAGCTGCGGCCCGATAACGATATCCCGATAATTATCCTCAGCGCCAAGACCAAAAACACCGACCGCATTGTCGGCCTGGAGATAGGGGCGGATGATTATGTGGTCAAACCCTTCAGCCCCAAAGAAATTGTGGCCCGGGCCAAAGCGGTTCTGCGCCGCACCGAGCATCCCGACTCCCAGAAGGCCTCCTACAGCTATCCCGGTTTAGATTTAAACCTGGATAAAAGGGAAGCAATTGCGGATGGGGACAAAGTTGCCTTAACCCCCAAGGAATTTGACCTTTTGTGGTGTCTCGCTTCTTCTCCTCAACAGGTATTCAGCCGGGAAGATCTGCTGCAGAGAATCTGGGGCTATGATTTCCTGGGTGATACTCGAACGGTAGATACTCACATTAAATCTCTGCGTAATAAGCTCGGGCCTCCCTCCCGGGACTATATTCAGACCGTATGGGGGGTCGGGTATAAATTCGAGGTGAATAGCGATTAGACCCTATTCCCTTTTTTACAAATTGCTTTTTCGTTTCCTTTTAATCAGCCTGATCATTATACTGGTCCTCGGTTTTGCTACCATTTACTTTTTTGAAGATTTTTACTTCGATAAAGCAGAATCCGACATGGTTCAAAATAGTCGGGTTATTACTCCTCATCTGGTTGAATCAATAGAAGATGAAAACTGGCAGGAGGTCAATCAATGGCTGCAGATAATTGCCCGCCAGAATGCCGGCCAGGCCTGGCTGATCGATCAGCAGGGATTTTTGATTTTGAATTATCCTCCCATATTCGGAGAAGAGGGCCATCATGTGCAGTTTGTCCACTCCGCCCGGTTGATGGATGGCGAAACCATTTCCCAGCGGGTAGGCTCCCCCTACTTTGAACGCCCCATGCTTTTACTGGGACTACCTTTATTCAACGGCGGGGGAGGAACCGATGCAGCCCTTCTAATTTTCTCCCCTGTGGCCGGTATCAATTCCACCATCCGGCATGTGGAAATGATGATGATTTACTCTTCAGTTCTGGCCATATTACTGGCCATGGGCCTGGCCTATCGCTGGTCCAGGGTCCTGTCCTTTCCCCTGCAGAAAATGCGGAATGTTGCTCTGGAAATGAGTAAAGGTAGTTTTGGCAAAACCATTGAACTTAAAAGCAATAATCAGGAAATTGACGACCTGGCCAGCAGTATGAATTTTATGTCTCAACAACTGCAAGAAACCATGGAAGACCTGGTCCAGGAGAAAAATAAGTTAAATTATATTCTCACAGGAATGGATGAAGGTGTTTTAACAGTTAATGCTCAACAGGAAATTATTTTAATCAATAATTCCCTGAAAAACATGCTGCATATCAGGGGAGAAAAAACTGGAAAAGAACTGGAAGGAGTTATAACCAACGAATCTATTCTTAAACCATTTCAGCAGAGCCTGGAACAGGGCCGCCCCTCTTATAATGAAATTACTCTGGAGGAAAATAATACCCAGAAAAGGATTCTCATTCACTGCACTCCAATCTATGATCAAAAGGAGAACCTGTGGGGTGTGGTGGGAATATTCCAGGATATCAGCGAAAGGTGGCGTTTTGAGCAGCTCCAGAAGGACTTTGTTGCCAATGTTTCCCATGAATTAAAAACTCCCCTGTCTTCTATCCGGGGAGCAGCAGAAGTGCTGGCTGACGACGTTTTAGAAGCCCCCACCGATCGTCAGCGCTACCTGGAGATTATCTTAAATGAGGCCCAGGGATTAACCAATCTGGTGGATGGAGTTTTAGATCTGGCAGCATTTGATTCCCGCACCGAGGCCAAAAGCAAAGAAAAACTTGAAGTCGGGGAAACCCTGCAAAATGTATCCTTTATCTTTAAGAAAAGTGTTCGCCTGGAAAAAAATCAACTCCAGATAATCAAACCCGAGAAACCACTCTTTATTAAGGCCAACCCCCTCAATATTAAACAGGTTTTGCTCAATCTTCTGGATAACGCTTATAAGTTCTCCCCCAACCCTTCTCCCATTGAAATGGGAGTAAAAGAAAAAAATGGGGAGGTTATGTTCTGGGTTAAAGATCAGGGTATCGGCATACCCTGTCAGGAAATTGAAAACATCTGGGAACGGTTTTACAAGGCAGATAAATCCCGTGACCGGCAGAAAGACGGCAGTGGACTGGGTCTGGCTATAGTCAAAGAAATAGTAGAACAGCACGGGGGGCAGGTTTTCGTAGAAAGTTCTCCCGGGCAGGGTTCAACCTTCGGATTCTTGTTACCCAAAATCTAATTAAAAGCTGAATCCCGAAAAACATCCAATCACCCTTTTTTTTTGTGTTCCTGAATAAATGAAACCAATAATTCGCTTTTTTTTCATTCTTTTAACATAGTAATCTCACACTTACCCTTTATAGTAGGAACTGAACAGGGATCACAAAGGAGGGGAATAAAATGTTTATCAAGAGATCACTGCTGCTGCTTCTGATTCTTGTTCTGGCTATCGGTTCAATTGGTTTAACCGGATGTGGCCCGCCACCTGAAGAAGACTTTGAAGATATAGAAGAAGATCCTTTCGTTGACCCTGAAGCAGAGAATGAAGAAGATCTGCAGCTTGATCCGGAAACTGAAGAAGACCCATTTGAATAAAACTATAGAACCCAACAGAATGCCCCCCGACGGGGGCATTCTTTATTAAAAAAAGAGGACTGTGCCCCGTGAGGTGGAATTAAATAAGAGATCCTGTTTGCAGGAGGTGCCCACTTGAATCGAGAAAAAATCCCCCAGATGCTATTCTATTTTCTTATTATCCTTCTTTTTTCGGGATCTTTTTTCCTGCCATCTCTTATCCCGGGTCAAGCTACCTACCGGATAGTTGAAACCCATCACACTGAAGGTTTAATTGGAGAAGCCCTCTATTTTTTCCCGCCCCAGAATCCCTTTCAGGAAATTGAAGATCTTTTTATTGAAATTCCCCGCCGGACCTCCTTTGTTCCCCAAAGGTCACCTGCAACCCTGGAACTAATTGGGGCCAGCTATTTCCAGGTAAAATATCAGGCGACTGTTTTTGAGAGGCCCGCCTTTTTCCAGGAAGATAATTCTCCCAACTATTATCTGGGCCCCAGCCAGTCCATTGAAACCAACCATCCCCTCCTTATCTATACTGCTCGTCAGGTTACCTCGGAGGGCAGCAACTATCAACAAACCATAGCAGAACTGCAGTCCTTCATCCACAACCAAATTCAGGTCCTGCCCCCGGAAAAAACCGCCCATTCGGCCCTGACCGCACTGCAAAGCCGAGAAGGAAGCCCGGCAGATACCGCCTTTCTTTTTTCCGGACTGATCCGGACCAGGGGCATCCCCGCCCGGGCAGTCAGTGGTATTAAACTTCCGACTTTCCTGCCTCTTTTCAACAGGCAAACTGCAGGAGATAGCGCTGCGTGGGCTGAAATTCATACCCCTGAAAAAGGCTGGCAAAGATATTCAATTGCACCGATTTCGTTTATTTCTCCCCTGCAACTGCCTTTTTTAGAAACAGGAGGCATGGGCCTGGGCCCCGGGCGAACCTCTGTCGAAGCCACCCTGATCTGGCACAATACCCTGACCTGGCTCCTGATTTACTGGGGTTTCCTGGTAGTGTTATCCATTGGGGGTTTCCTGCTGATTAAAAACAGGCGGTCATCATCATCTTTTCCCCCTGAAATAGAATAGGCCCGGAAAACATCTTCCACCATCAGGCCTGCTTTTTCCATTAGATCTACCATTTCTTTTTTTCCATAACCCTGTTCCACATGTCTTTCCTGATAACGCCGAAACTTATTATCAACCTCCCGCAAAAAAAGGGTCAGTTCCACCTGCCAGCGATCCCGGTCCGGATCCACCCGATCCTCCCAGAAACAGCTGTAGTTACTGCCTTCAAACAGGTGCACTCCCGAACTTATTTTCCTTATCCGCAACCTGGTGTTAAAATCAAATATGAAAAGTCCTCCCGGTCGGAGGACTTTTCTGACCCGGACCGCCATCTGCTCTACATCAGCAGGCTCCAGGAGATAATTTACACTGTCATACAGGGAAATAACCATATCCACGGGTTCGGGAAGAGAAAAACTGCGCATATCACCCTGGATAAAGTGGGGGTTTTGCAGGTCCTTTTTTTTCCTTTCCGCCTGTTGGATCATATCCGGGGAAAGGTCAACTCCCCAAACCTTAAAACCCAGGCCGGCCAGACGGTGAGCCATATTACCGGTTCCACAGGCCAGATCCAGAATAGAACGGGGATAATAGGTGTAATGATCCATAAGGTCCTGAAGATAACTTACCCACCGGTCATAGTCCACAACGGCCATCAGTTCATCATAGATCTGGGCCAGAATGGTATACGGCTTACCCATAGGACATCTACCCCTTAAGACTTTTTAGAAAGCTCCATACTTTTTCTCGCCCGGTGGCACTCTGGGCCGAAAAAACTACCAGTTGCTCTTTTTCCAGTCCCGGATCCAGTTCCTGCTTTATATCCTGTACATGCTTATTCCATTTGCCTTTTTTTATCTTATCCGCCTTGGTGGCCACCAGCAAAAAGGGGATTTCTGCAGCCCGCAACCAATTGAACATTTCCTGATCCTGCGCTGAGGGCTTATGCCGGATATCCAGGACCTGAATAATACCCTGGAGGTTTTCTGATTCCTGCAGGTACTCCTCGATCATGATCCCCCACCGATTCCTCTCCCCCTTAGAAACACGGGCAAAACCATATCCGGGCAGATCTACCAGGACAATCTCATTGCGAATCAGATAAAAAAATATGTTCCGGGTTTTACCGGGGGTCCCACTGATCCGGGCCAGTTGATGCCGCCCCGCCAGGCAATTTATCAGGGAGGACTTGCCCACATTTGACCTTCCGGCTAAAGCAACTTCGGGGCGAGGGCAAAAGGGGTAATCGGTTTTCCGAGCTGCACTCCCCAGTAAACGGGTGCTTTCCGCCATTATTCTTCCCTCTTTTCCAGCATAGTCAACACCTGATCCATGTGTTCCACCAGCTTAATTTCCATTTCCTGCCTGATATCAGCTGGGATTTCCTCCAGTTGGGGCTCATTCTCTCCCGGCAGGACAATTTTCCGGATACCGCTGCGATGGGCGGCCAGGACCTTGTTCTTAATTCCTCCCACACTTAAAACCCGGCCCCTTAGAGTTAATTCTCCACTTAAAGCCACATCTCCAGGGATAGCCTGTTCGGCCAGGGCCGAGATCAGGGCCAGGGCAATGGTAATTCCTGCAGAAGGACCATCCTTGGGAACGGCTCCCTGGGGAACGTGAATATGCACATCCTTCTTATCATGGAAATCTCCCGGCAGGCCCAGATGTTTCTGCCGGGAGCGGGCATAGCTCATTGCGGCCTGGGCAGATTCTTTCATAACATCTCCCAGTTTTCCAGTCAAAATCAGCTCTCCGCTGCCGGGGACAACTGCAACCTCAATATCCAGCAAATCTCCCCCGGTTTCCGTGTAGGCCATGCCCGTTGCAACTCCAACCCGGGATTGATCCCTTTCTTCTTCCCGACGGTAGAGGGGCGGCCCCAGATAATCCTTTAAATTTTCAGCGGTAATACAGGTTGTATTCACATTTTTCTCCACTATAGCCCGGGCTGCTTTACGCATCAGGGCTGCCAGTTTCCTTTCCAGGGTCCGGACTCCTGCTTCGCGGGTATATTCCCGGATCAGGGCCCGCAGGGCAGCGTCATCAATGGAAAACCGGTTCTCCGAGAGGGCATGCTCCTGGAGCTGCCTGGGGATCAGGTGTCTGCGGGCAATTTCCAGCTTTTCCTCCATGGTATAACCCGGAAGATGAATTACTTCCATCCGATCCAGGAGCGCGGGGGGAATGGTATGCTCCACATTAGCAGTGGTAATAAACATCACCCGGGATAGATCAAAGGGCATTTCCAGGTAATGATCGCTAAACTCGTAATTCTGTTCGGGGTCCAGGACTTCCAGCAGAGCAGAAGAAGGATCTCCACGAAAATCGGTGCTCATTTTATCCACTTCATCCAGCAGAAACAGGGGGTTTTTAACCCCGGCGTTACGCATGGCATTTATTATCCGACCCGGTCGGGATCCCACATAAGTGCGGCGGTGACCACGAATTTCTGCTTCATCCCGAACTCCCCCCAGGGAAATTCGCAAAAACTCCTTCTCCAGAGCCCGGGCTACAGAGCGGGCCAGGGAGGTTTTTCCCACCCCCGGTGCTCCCACCAGGCAGATAATTGGGCTCTTTAAATCCGGTGAAAGCTGCCTTACAGCCAGGTATTCCAGGATTCTCTCCTTGACATCCTCCAGGGCATAATGGTCTTCCTCCAGGATTCGATCGGCAATTTCAATATCCAGGCGGTCAGTCCCCTCTTTTTGCCAGGGTAGCTCCAGGACACAGTCCAGATAATTCCGAACCACAACGGCTTCTGCACTCATGGCCGGCATGTTACCCAGCCTTTCCAGCTCTTTTTCCACTTTTTCCCTTACTTCTTCGGGTAAAAGAGCCTGCTCCATTTTCTCCCGGTATTCGGCCAGTTCTTCATCATCTTCTTCTTCGCTATCCAGCTCTTCTTTAATGGCTTTCAATTGCTCCCGTAGATAATATTCTTTTTGGGTTTTCTCCACCTGCTGTTTAATTCGGGATTCAATGCGGCGCTCGGCAGTCAGTATTTCCCGTTCTCTTTCCAGCAGGTTAAACAGCCGTTCCAGCCGCTCCCGGGCGGATACCGCTTCCAGAATGGATTGCTGCTCCTCAACCTTGAGATTAAGATGGGTGATCAGGATATCGGCCAGTCGGCCACCTTCTTCAATATTGGAAATGGTCATCATTACCTCGTGGGGAATTCGTTTACTGTTTTTGACAATATCCTCGAAGTAGTCGGTGACCAAACGCATCAGAGCTTCCATGTCATCGCCTGTTTCTTCAATGTCTTCGATACGACTGACCTCGACCTCGAATAGTTCTTCCTGATCATCTATGGTTTCAATCCGGGCCCGCTGCAAACCCTCGATAATTATTTTTATGGAGCCATCGGGCAACTTAATCAGCTGTTTAATCTCGGCTACAGTTCCCGCCCTGAAAATATCGTCCGGTTCCGGCTCATCTACTCCTTCATTTTTCTGGGCAGCAAGCATAATCAGCTTGTTTTCCACCATGGATTTTTCCAGGGCAGCCATGGAACGGGGGCGCCCGACCATAAGGGGAATAACCATATTAGGAAAAACCACTACCCCGCGCAGGGGCAGCAGCGGCATTTTCTCCTTTTCTGACCCGCTCTGCAATTCCTCTTTAATTCCTTCATTTTCCGACAAAAACTCCACCTCCTATTAAACTTACCCTTATGTAATTCTGCTGTTCCCCAATAAATCCTGCATATTATTTCCGGAGGAGGGTTCACCTTGATCCCGATCATGCTGATTTTTTTTCTCCTGATATCTTTTCCAGTTTCCGCTATTGATCCCAGCCAGTCGGTGGTTACAGTTCAGAGCCGCCAGGGGCAGGGAACTGGGTTTTTCATCAATTCCCGGGGTTTTTTACTCACCAATGAGCATGTCACCGGAGGACAGGCCCAGGTAGACATTCAAACTGCCACCGGAGAATATTTTAAGGGGACTCTCTACTATTTTGATTCCCACCTGGATCTGGCCCTTTATCGCATTGATGCCATTAATACCCCGGCTCTACCCCTGGACACCTCGGGGAAAATACCGGAGGGAGAAGAGGTTTACAGTATAGGTTCCCCCCTGGGGGTTGAGCAGTATGAAAACAGCGGAATTCTCCGGGACACCGTTACCCGGCAAAATCAGAGTTATCTGCGGGTAGCAATGAAATCGTTCCCCGGCATCAGCGGCAGTCCTCTTTTTACCGATGAAGGTCAGGTAATCGGAGTCAACACTCTCTCCAGCGGAGATTACACCCTGGCCCTTCCGATAGAGGAAGCGGTAGGATTTTTGAAAGCCCGGGGAGTTGAATTCATTGCCACCGATTTGCAGAAGTTAAGTCCTGCAGCAACTAAACCCCCCCGCCAGATAACCTGGGAAAGATTTGGGAGTTATCTCCTCCTCTGGAACTTCATCCTATTCCTCCTCCATATCGGCCTGGGTATTTATAATTTTCGGGTTCGCCGGGGCCTTTTTCAACCCCATTATTCTGATGGAGATCCCGTAGAGGAAGAGGATCAGGAAGATGATTCTTACACTCCCCCCCGCTAACCCCCTCCCCCGGACTCAAAAAGGCCCTGCCGGTTATGTCGGCCAGGGCCTTTTTCCTTCCTATGCAGTTTCACTTTTCCTGCAGATTTTTTCAATCTGAGGTTGGGCGTTTTTGCTTATTACCTCGCCGGTAATCCGGACCCGCTGCACATCTTTCTGGGAGGGGATATCATACATGATATCCAGGATGGCTTTCTCAACTATGCTCCGCAAACCCCGGGCCCCGATGTTTCTTTTAATCGCCAGTCTGGCAATTTCCTGTAGGGCTTCATCGGTAAATTCCAGGGCTACATCGTCCAGTTCAAAAAACTTGATATATTGTTTGACCAGTGCATTACGGGGTTCGGTAAGGATGCGCACCAGGTCTTCCCGGGCCAGGGCTTCCAGGGTTACCACGACTGGAAGACGACCGATGAATTCGGGAATTAGCCCGTAATTGAGCAGATCCTGGGGTAAAACCTCCTCGAGAATTTCACCTATACCCCGTTCCTGGGCTTTCCGAATGTCTGCACCAAAGCCCATAACCTTGCTGCCGGTGCGGTTCTTTATTATTTTCTCCAGGCCATCAAAAGCTCCACCACAGATAAAAAGAATATTGGTGGTGTCCAGTTGGATAAATTCCTGATGGGGATGTTTGCGCCCTCCCTGGGGCGGGACTGAAGCCACTGTCCCCTCCAGGATTTTCAGGAGGGCCTGCTGCACTCCTTCTCCTGATACATCCCGGGTAATGGAGGGATTTTCTGATTTACGGGCAATTTTATCTATTTCATCAATATAGATAATCCCTTTTTCCGCTTTTTCCACATCATAATCCGCAGCCTGGATCAACTTCAAAAGAATGTTTTCCACATCCTCCCCCACATAACCCGCTTCAGTCAGGGAGGTGGCATCAGCCAGGGCAAAGGGGACATCCAGAATACGGGCCAGGGTCTGGGCCAGGAGAGTTTTTCCGCAGCCAGTGGGCCCGATCATCAGGATATTACTTTTTTGCAACTCTACTTCGTCTACTTTCATTCCACTTTTGACCCGCTTGTAATGATTGTAGACGGCGACGGCCAGAGACTTTTTGGCCTGCTCCTGACCAATAACATACTGGTCCAGGATATTATTTATCTCCTGGGGTTTGGGTACCTTCTCCGTCCTGAAATCAAATTCATCTGCCAGTTCTTCTTCAATTATTTCATTGCAGAGCTCAATGCACTCATCACAGATATAAACACCCGGTCCGGCCACCAGCTTTTTTACCTGATCCTGCATCTTGCCACAAAAAGAACATTTCAACTGTCCCTTATCGTCTCCGCGTTTGGGCATTTAAAATCACCTCTTTAAAAAACTACCCTCTCTATCCTCTCTCGTCCTGCCGCCTGATTACCCGGTCAATAATACCGTAATTCAGGGCCTCCTCCGAGGACATGAAAAAATCACGATCCACATCTTTATTGATTCTTTCCAGGGCTTGACCGGTATGATTGGATAGGACCTCATTTAATTCTTCTCTCAGCCGTATAATCTCCCGGGCATGAATTTCAATATCTGCAGCCTGCCCCCGGGCTCCCCCGGTGGGCTGATGAATCATAATCCGGGAAAAGGGCAGGGCATAACGCTTACCCCTGGTTCCCGCGGCTAAAAGCAGGGCTCCCATACTGGCAGCCATACCCACACACAAAGTTGATACATCGGGCTTAATATATTGCATGGTATCATATATGGCCAGGCCAGAATAAATTGACCCCCCAGGGCTGTTGATATAGAACATTATATCCTTATCCGGATCATCCGCTTCCAGAAAAAGCATCTGGGCAATTACCAGGTTGGCGGTAACATCATTGACCTCCTGCCCCAGAAAAACAATTCGATCCTTTAAAAGTCGGGAATAAATATCATAGGAACGTTCACCCCTGCTGGTCTGCTCAACAACAATGGGCACTAAAGCCATTGGCCTATCACTCCTTTAATACTTAATCTGCTTGCTCCTCCTGCTGTTCCTCCTGATTTTCATCGTTTTCTTCAGGCTGTTCCTCTTCTTTTCTTTTTATATTCTCTTCCCAGAGAAAATCGAGAACTTTTTTCCTGACAATTTCATTTTCCAGCATCCGATCATAACCCTGGGCTTTCATAATTATTTTAAATTGCTCGGGGTCATTGCCGCTTTCAGTGGCAATTTCCTCCATTCTCTTTTCCACTTCTTCTTCACTGGCAGTAAAACCTTCTTTTTCAGCAACGGCATCGATAATCAACCTGTTGCGCACCTGTTTTTCCGCATAGGGCCGGTTCTCTTCCATCCATTCTTCTTTGCTCGTCCCGTTCATCTGCAGATAATCCTCGAATTCCAATCCTTTTTCCTTTAAGTTGGCTGCTGTTTCCTGGAACATTTCCTCCATTCGCTGTTCAATTAGCTTGTCCGGAATATCAACTTCAACCTGATTGGCAATGGCATCCATTACTTCGTTTTCAAACTTAAACCTGCTTTGCTCCTCCGCTTCTTTACGCATACTTTCCTCCAGCTTTTCTTTCAACTGCTCCAGGCTTTCATAATCGCCAAGGGTCTGAGCCAGTTCGTCATCCAGGGGAGGTAATTCGTGTTCTTTAATTTCCTTGACCATTACCTTGAAGGTAACTTCCTGTCCGGCCAGGGTTTCTTCCTGATAATCTTCGGGAAAGGTTACTTCTATTTCTTTTTCTTCTCCTACCCGGGCCCCAATAAGTTTTTCCTCGAAACCGGGAATGAAGGTGCCGGTTCCAATACCCAGGGTAATATCTTCACCCTGTCCTCCTTCAAAGGGTTCTCCCTCCAGGAAACCTTCAAAATCAATTACCACGAAATCGCCATCCTTAACTTCCTCCCGCTCCGAACTGACCAGGGTAGCCTGCTGTTCCTGAAATTTCCGGAGGGCCTGCTCAATATCTTCGGGGTCGATGGAAATTTCTTCCCGTTCTATATCCAGGCCGGTGTACTGACCCAGCTCCACTTCAGGATCCACCTCCACCTTAACCTGCAGGCGGGCGGGCTCTCCCTTTTCAAAATGAATTTCTTCTACACTTGGTTTATCAATGGGCTCTAATCCCTGTTCCTGTATGGCTGCTCCCAGAACTTCCGGCAGCATTATTTCTATAGCATCCTGGTACAGAACTTCTTTACCCAGGCGCGCTTCCAGAACCTGGCGGGGTACCTTGCCCTTGCGGAAACCCGGCATTTTAACCTCCTGAACCACTTTGCGGTAGGCTTTATCCAGGGCTTCATCAACCTTTTCCTTATCCACTTCTATATCCAGGCGGATATTATTGCCCTCCAGCTTTTCCATTTCTACTTTCATCCCCAACCTCCTAATACTTTCATTTTTATATTATCATACAATTCCCCGCAGGGAAATACCTACGGGGATTGGAGTCTAACTGTATTTTAACAGAAAGCATTACTTATTGCAAGAATTAACCCTCAATCACCGGCCCGGTCAATAAAGGCGAACTCAGACCAGGGCTTACGGGGTGGCCTGTTTAATTCCCCTTCCAGGTCCTGTCCCTCCAGGTAATCTTCCGGTCGGGAGGCCTGCCGCCCAACAATAACCAGGGTAATCAGGCGCATATCCGGGTCAATACCCATGGCTTCCCGGGCCCGCTCTTCATTAAACCCGGCAATGGGGTGAGCCACCAGATCCATGGTTGTGGCCTGCAGCTGCAGAAAGGCAGTGGCCATCCCGGTATCAAAAAGATAATAGTCCCGACCCTTAATCCTACAGTCCAGTTCTTTTTTACTGTAAACACCGATTATCATTGAAGCATTCTGGGCCCAGGCATTACCACGGGCCAGGGCTTTTTTAACCTCTTGCAATTCCTGAGAACCATAAACAAAAACATATCTCCAGGGTTGATTATTAAAACATGACGGTGCCATGGCGGCCGTTTCTGCCAGCTGCCGCACCATATCCTCTGTAATCTGAACCGGTTCCAGGGCCCGATAGGCCCGCCGTCGGGATACCACTTCCTGAAATTTCATGACCGTTCACCCCCGGAAAAAGGATTTCTGATGTCTGCAGTTCCTCTTTTTTATCCTGCAGAAAATCAGGCTTTACTATTTTGTTCACCATTAAAACGGCTATTCCTGCCTGCCTTTGACTTCCCGGATGCCTGCAGCCCCCAGTAGAGTAAATTCCCTGATCAACTCTTCATAATGCCCCGGAACCAGAAGGTGATGATTGCCCAGGGGGTTTTCCAGGAAATAGGAGGGGGATTTTTCCATTTTTACCCGGACCTGGGTCCGGCAGAGACCCGGTTCCTCCAGGCTCTTAATTATTTCTCCCTGGGTCACAAAAAATTCCCTGCCATCAGCCCCCAGTTTAAAAATTGTGACGGGCCCCGCAGGCAAATGGCCCCGCAGGGCAATTCCCAGGCCGCTCTCAAAATGGGTGTGCACGGAATAATCGGTGGTCAGGGCCAGGGGAACAGTGCAGTGGGCCAGGACCACTTCATTGTTTTCCGGATCCACCCGGGCCGGATTGGCCATGAAAGAAGGCTGTCCGGTCAGAACCCGTAAAATGGCCATAGAAATCAGAGCCGGGACATCCCCTTCGCATCCCCCCACCAGGCCCTGATCATTGAGAATACTCAGGCCCAAACAACCCGTATTATTGCGGGAAGAAAGAAGATCAAAGCAGCGCAGGGTTAAACCCTGCAGCCTGTACTTTTCTATTAGACCCCGTAGCCCCGCATATATCCGCAGGGCTCCCTCCCGATCTTCCCGGGAAAAACCTTCCAGGTTGATTTTTGTCTCAGGAATATCCCCTTCTTCAATATATTTTTCCAGTTCCTCCAGGTCAACATCAACCATTTCTATGCCCCAGGCACTGTATATTCGTTCTTTTTCCATATTGCTGCCAATTAACCAGTCTGAAGGGGCGCCGACAATGCCCAGGCGCCAGCCGGATAATTCCTGTATAGCCTGGCTGGCCTTAGCTATTCGCTCCAGGCGTCGGGCTAAAGATGGGGTTGATCCGTGCAGCACCTCTGCTTTAAGGCCCCTGCTCCGCAAAAAAGTTAATACTTCCAGGGCTGCCGACAGGGCATTAAAGTGCTCCCCCGCCAGGAGAAAATAGGGGGGATCCAGGTCCAGCAGAGCTTCCTTTATTATATTTTCTGTTCCCCCCGACTGGACCAGAACCAGGCTGGGTTCAGGATAATCTATCCTGTCATCTTCAACCGGGATCAACTGCGGCCCCCCGGCTTTTTTTATGCCCTCCAAAAATTTCCTGGTTTCCCTTTCAATTTCTGCAGTGTTCTGGCCGGGAACAGCAAAAAACAGGGCTTTCAATTCCATTACGGCTTCTCTCCTTTTTTCAGGTTCCTCCTTTGCAGGGACCTGCTGTATTGCCTTCCTGTTTTCCAATTGTAAAGCCGCACATTTTCATCTGCCTCAGGATTTCTTCTTCAGCCAGGAGCCACTGTCCCCATTTCCGGGAAATGTGCTCGGTCCAGCTGTAATTTTCCAGGGTATACTTTTCCTCCCGTTCACCCTCCAGCCTGATCATTGCTCCCAGCTGTTGATAGTAATTCTGCTCCAGGTAACCCTGATCCATTATCTCCGCTGCCCTTTGAACCTGTTCCGGGTTGAGCTCCGGATACCGGTCTTCAAACAGAACAAAATCCAGGGGATAACGGGGCCGGGGCGGGGGATCTTCTCGGGGATAGCCCATCAGCAGCTGAACAATGGGAAATACCCGCAGGGGGAGCTCATAGTCCTGCCTGATTTTTTGGGCCTGATAGGGGGCCTGCCCCAGAAAACAGGTACCCAGTCCCAGAGATTCTGCTGCGGTCACCATCTGCCCTGCCGCCAGAATGGCATCCTGAATAGCAAAAAGCAGCAGGGCCAGATCACTACTGACCACTTTCCAGCCCCGATAATCCATAATTTTCTCCAGCTTATGGATATCAGCACAGATGGTAAATAAAAGGGGGGCATCAAAGGGATGGGGGCCTTCCCGGGACAGGAGAATGCTATAGAGCTGTGAAGCAAAGGGGGCCTGCTGTCCCGCCCGAACAATTTTTTCAATTAATTCCGGGGCTGGTTCCCTTTCTTCATAGCGCCGGATGGAGCGGCGCTGCATCAGTTTATCCAGCACAGTATCACCTCTTTTAGGGGAAGAAAACTTTTCCTTCCCCCACTATAGTCCACCTATTACTTCCAGGCTGCCAATATTTTCCCGGCACGAGAAAGGTATAATTATTGGCTGTTCGCAATCCTTCAAAAAATTACTTCCTGAACTCCTCAACCTACCATTCCATTTTGAAAAAATTACCTTCCCGTTCCTTGAGAGCAGTTTTTTCCTCCAGGGTTTTCATTTTTTCCCCATCAAAACCCTGGAATTCACTGCAGAAAGCGGCATTGGCTTCCAGCTCTTCCAGGCTGGAGGTGCCGACAATTATGGTGCTGACCGGCAGGCTCAGAACATATCCCAGGGCTTCCTCTGGAGTTTTCAGGCCGCCCTGACCCAGAATCCGCCCTACAGCCAGAACTTTCATTCCAATTATCCCCATATTTTTCTCCCGGGCCTGCTCCAGAACACCATCCTTAAAAGATGCCCGGTGGGGATCGGCAGCATTTAAGGCCATCAATACACAATCAAACTCAAAATTGTCAATGGCCCGGCGCAGAACAACTGGATCCTTGTGGCCGGTTACTCCTATATTTTTGATTACCCCCTCTTCTCTGAGTTTTTGCAGGGCCATTAAAGCTCCGGCCGGACCCAGAATCTCATTTAGCTCAATGTTGCGCCGGATATTATGCAGTTGGTATAGATCCAGATAATCAGTCTGCAGTCGGTTCAGGCTTTCTTCAATTAAGCGCATGGTCCCCTCGTAACTTCGCTCATGGGTTTTGGAAGCCAGAAAGGCTTCACTGCGCCTTCGGGCCATTACCCGCCCCAGATTTTCTTCGCTGCCTCCCTCTCCATAAACTGGAGAGGTGTCAATATAGTTAATTCCCAGGTCCAGAGCCCGGTTCACTATTTCCTCAGCTTTTTCCGGGTTTTCTCTTTTTTCAACAGCGGCCTCCCCCCCGAGACCCAGAATACTCACCTTAAAACCCGTTTCTCCCAGCTTGCGATATTGCATGAAAATCCCTCCCCGTTTTTCTATTTTGCGGCCACCACAAGCATTTCAAAATCTTCTGGAGTCAGGGGGTTTTCCCGGGAAAAACTTTCCAAACGCCCCCCGAAAATATCAATTCTTTTAAAGCCCAAAGTTTTTAACCTCCAGGTAATTTCACTGGGCATATAAAAACGTTGATTGCAATTTAACACCTTCTTCTCTCCCTGATCATCCCTGACCTCCAGCTCAAAACTTTCCCGCAGGGTTAAAAAATCAAAATCTCCCATTTCCTCCCGGTGATAAAGAGCATAAAGAGCGTTAGGGGTGGTCAAAATAAATTTACCCTTCTCTTTTAAGGCCCGGGCAGCATTCTGTAAAATCTGAAAATCCATTTCATCCTTTTCCATGAGAGAAAAAGCACCCTCGCAGATGGTCAGCACTGCATCAAATTCATTCCGATAATCAATGCTGCGGGCATCTTCAATAATAAAATCTACGGCGAGGTCCTCCTGTTCTGCTTTTTCCCGGGCCCGGGCCAGCATTGAGGCGGACAGGTCAATTCCCACCAGGTTGCAATAGCCCCGCCGGGCCAGTTCCAATAGATGCCGGCCGGTGCCACATCCAATGTCCAGGATCCGCTGCTCCCGGCTCCCATCCAGTTCTCTTTCTATAAAATCAACCTCGCCCGCGGTGCCCTGAACATAGGGTTCTTTTTCATATTTTTTTCCGAAACTGATATATAGTTCTTCATACCATTTTTTATTCTCCATAACTTCCTCCTCCTTTCCTGATTAGCACTCCTACCCGCCGGGGATGATCCTGCACCAGCTTCTCACCGGGAACACCCCTGATCATGTTCCATATCAATAGATCTCCTCCCCCTGAAGAGATAAAAATTGCCCCCCACAGGGTTAATTCAATTATCCCGGTTATCAGGCCCAGGATCCAGGGGAAAAACCCCAGAATAACCACCGGGCCCAGTAAAACCAGGCGGTAACCCCTGGCCGTAATTGGCTGCTGACAGTGGCAGTAGGGGGTCATCCAGTTGAGAAAACCAAATTTAACTGCTCCCCAGCCCCCCGGGGCCAGCAGGGCAATAATCAGGCCGTGCAGCCCTTCATGCAGAACAATTCCCAGGGCCAGGAGAAGGGGCAGGAGCAGAAGAGAAAGGGGAAAAAATCGGGCAAACAGACTCAAAGAGACAATCTGCCCCCACCACAGTAAAAAATGTAAAAGGAGCCCCACCCCCAGGAAAATTATAAAAAGCCGGATAGCCCAGAAACCCGCTTCTTCTATGGTAGTAGTTTTCTGGTAGCGTTCCATTTTTTTCCTCCCTGTAAGCGAGCAGACCCCCCCAAATTTTCCCCGACCCGGAAAAAAGTGGGGTTTCGTATCCGGCTTTACCGGACAAACTCCTCTATTAATATTTTACATATCTTTTTTCCTGCAAACAACAGCAATATTGTCCGAATCCGGGGAGTATTGTTTCCCGGTAATGTGGGCAAAAAATCCCACGGGGGAAAAGCCATTCTTCTCCAGGAGGCGTTCCAGGTCGGACCGGGAATATAGCAGGTCCCAGATGCGGTAAATTTTTACATCCTCCTCCTGAGCCCAGATCAGGTGCTGATCCAGGAAGGCTTGCTCCTGGGGGTAATAAAAGGTTTCGCTCAGGGCCAGGTAGGGCTTATTGCTCCAGAAATCGTCCCGGTCCAGCTCCCAGGTTCGGCCTTCTGCTTCGGGACCACGGCTGGCAGGAATATTTACATCGAAAACAAAAACCCCCCCGGGCCGCAAAGCTCTCCCAATACCTGCCAGCACCAGGTCCCGATCGGTTGGAATCAGGGCACCCAGATCACAATAGATCAAAAGAACAGCATCAAAACACTCCCTGTACTCCAGGGACCGGTAATCCATTTCCCGATATTCTAACTGCAGTCCCTCTCCCGCAGCCTGCTGCCGCCCATACTCCAGGGATAGCGGGGATATATCCAGTCCCAGGACCTGATAACCTGCTCGGGCCAGGGGCAGAGCATAAAGGCCGGGACCGCAACCCAGGTCCAGAATTCGGGCCGGGGGGGAAGGCAGTACCTCCTCCTGCAGCCACTGCAGAGAAGCATCAATGTTGTCCCGGGAGCGGCTGGCGGCTTCCCAATCCGGATCCAGGTGAGCCTCTAAAAGATGCTTAGAAATATGGGGATCGTTCCACATTTGATTGGTCCCCGGGCTGAACACCGGGGGCCGCCGGGTCATTTCCTCCAGGCGCATAATGTCCATTTATTATTCCTCCTTGCCTTTTTCTTTTCCTGCAATCACTCGTACCCCAGGATCAGGTTCCCGGAAAAAAATTTAACCGGGCGAAATAATCCTCTTAAAAGCCCGGCCCAGCAGGCGAGAAAAAACACTTCCTTCAGGAGGAACTGATTTCAGATCATCAGCTACCCGCAGAAAAAGGGGGATTTCAATATGATAAGCCAGCCATTCCTCGGTTCTGATAGTCGCAGCAGACCGGGCCTGGAAATAAATATGATCAAAGCGCCCCTCTAATTTCAACCGGTTGATCTCCGGAAAAGTTTCCTCCTCCATTATTTCTTCCTGGATTTTTTCCACTAACCGGATGGCTTTTTTTTCCCGCTTTTTGAAACCACAGGAAATCTCTACGTCATTATCCGTATTGTAGTGGCCGTGCCCGTGAATCTCTATCAAAATTTCCGGACTGCTGCGAATTATGGCCTGTGAATAGTCTGTTTTCAAACTCTTATTGGGATCAATAAAATAATTGCCAGCACAGATAAAGGAGGCCTGTAATTCTCGGGCCAGGTTCCGGCCCAGAAAACCCGCATTCTCATCCCCTGGTCTCCGGGAGGGGGTGGGCATAAAGGGCTGCCCCCCGGGGGTATGGTGAGGCACTCCCACGGTTATCGAGGACCCTTCTTTTAATTCAACAAGTAAAAATCCCAGGTCTGAGCTGTGCATAATATCCACCCGGATCCCCCCTCTCTACCGGTTAAATCCCAATGGGACAATCATAAAAAATATGGGCTTCTGCTTCCAGGTACTGGCGGTTCATGGCCTCGGTCTCCAGGTAGGACATGAAGATCCGGGAGACAGGAACCGTCATTTTCAGAAGGTAAAAATTTCGATAGTTCTCCTCCTGATCCAGGCCGCAGAAGGAGCGGGCCACCTCCAGGCTAAAGGTACAGGAAAGAAAAGATCGTTCTATTTCCTTAAAATCCCCCTCGGTAGCCATACCCCGGTAGAGCGCCACTTCCTGCCGGTCCTGCAGTTGAAAAAAAGCCTGAATAAAACCTGTCCTGTCCCGGAGATATTCTGCCCTGATTTCCCGGCAACCTTCTCCGGAAAAAATATCCGGCAGGCGAGGCACCTGGCCCCGAAAACGAGTCAGTCCCATTTCAGCAGCAACAATGGCCATTCCCTTTATCCATTCCCCCGAGGAGGGGTTAAGAACCATTATATCTGCAGTTTTTTCCTCGAGCCCTTCCAGGCCCTTTTCTGCCATATAGGCCTGCAGATCCCGGGCAAGAGCCGGTGAGCCTCTGCGGCTCTCCAGGTCCAACCTCTGCCCCCCGGCAATAAATTCGGAATTGCTCTCCAGCCAGCTCCGGGCCTTTTGGGCCCTGTTTTTTATTTCTTTAATTTCTTTTTCCCTGCGCTGGGGGTCGATATCGCGAATCAGGGGCCGGGAATAATCACTGATCCTTTTTTTCAGTTTTTCCAGGTCAGTGGAATCTAACCGTTGGGAATCAGGTTCAAATTGCATTCTTTGCACCCATTCGGCGGGGAGGTCCCAGTAGCGACCGGCATCCTCAAAACCGGTAATGTGCCAGCGGAACATGGCCCATTCTGGCCAGACCTGCCCCACATAACCCGGGGTTCGGCGGCCGTCCAGAAGACGCCCAGTGTTGCCGGCCATCAGAAATTCCAGCTTGCCGGGCACAAAGCAGGAATCGGGTTTGCGTTCCGAATCCGATTGATGAATACCCATCAGACCGCCCTCCCCTTTATCAGTTCCAGCACCTCCTGGATCCGGGAAATTTTCCAGTAATCCCCCTGCGGTTCCTTTTCTGCAGTCAACCAGGCGGCCTTCATTCCCAGGCGGCGAGCTGGAATAATATCTTTTTCCAGATTATCCCCAACCATCAGGCACTGCCCCGGGGGATAGCCTACTTTGCGGCAGATATTGCGGAAAAAATCCAGGTGGGGTTTCTGACTTTTCAACTCCTGGCCGGTGAGAAAGAAATTAAAATAATGGGCGATTTGGCCCCGCTGGAGGGCCCGGCGCAGCATTTCTCCATTGGAGGAACGAGCACTGGAGGCCACGGCCAGGGTAAAATCCGGTTTCAGCTCCTTCAGGGTGGGGGCCACCCCGGGCAGAACCTCTATTTCCGGCCACTCCAGCATGGGACCTTCATAATGGGGAAAATCCCGCATCAGGGTATCCCCCCAATCGAAAATAACTGCTTCGATTTTAATCATCCTGCTCCCCTTTCCTTTCCTTTCCTTCGCTCAGTGGGCTCTGTACAGGCGCAATCTCTGAAATAGCCAGGGCGCAATCAGGGTAACCCAGAAACCCATAATAGTATAACGGAGCCAGGTCATAACGGGGTAAATCAGTTCCTGATCCTCGGTAATCCCGGGAATATTAATAAACAGGGTTCGAGTGATTTCCCGCAGCCCGAAGAAAACCAGGAGACCCAGAACCACCTTGATAATATTCTGAGATATATTGGCCTTTTCTGACCAGCCCACCAGCTCTTTTTCCAGGCCATAACCCCAGAGGGTTCCCAGGAGAAATCCGGCAGTCATAGGGCCATCACCCTTGTTGTGGAGCAAAAACAGGAGAAAAATTGCCCCGCCACTGAGCAACAGGTAGCGGCTTAATTCAACTCCCCGGGGCCGATGCTTCCAGGCCAGTTCATAAAGGGCCAGGGCTGTCAGGCCGATGGCAATTCCAAAAATGATATCGATGGGGAAATGAACCCCCAGGTAGATCCGGGAAAATGAAACCAGGGCCACCAGAATTCCGGCCCCGATATAGGCCCAGCTCTTATTTATATGCCGGGCCAGAAAACCCCAGAACCCCGTATTACCCTGGGCATGTCCGCTGGGAAAGGCAAATCCTTCCTGATCAATTAACCGCAGGTCCCAGGGGGGTCTCTCGGTAATAAAATTGTATTTGCAGGCAGAATTAAAATATGCAGAAAGGATAAAAATAATTGCAAAGCCAAAGGCAAATTTTTTGCTCATCAACCAGTACAGGAGGGGAATGGCCAGCATATAGAATTCCAGATCCCCCAGCATGGTTATCAACTGCCAGAACCTGTCCCAAAACGGTGTGGACCACTGCTGCACCCAGATAATGAAACTGGTATCAACCATTACTTTTCCCTCCCTCCAGTATTCGGGGAAGCTGTTTAATCTCATCAATTATGTAGTGGGGCTCCAGGGACCCCGGATCGCAGCTACTATCCTCCCGCAACCAGCAAACCTGCAGCCCCGCCTCCAGGCCGCCCCTGATATCCGATTCCAGGCTGTCTCCCACCATAAGTATCCGGGAGTGGGGGGGCTGGCCTGCCGCCTTTCGAGCCTGTTCAAAAATGGCCGGGCCTGGTTTGGCTACCCCCAATTCCTCCGATATAATCAGTTCCTGGAAAAATCCTCCCAGCCCCGCCCCTTCCACTCTGCGACGCTGAACCCTGGATAATCCATTGGTCAGTAGGATCAGGGGATAATGGGGTTGCAGCTTTTCCAGTACTTCCCGGGCCCCGGGGAGCAGGAAGGTAGCCTGGCTCAAATAATCCAGGTAGGTTGAACTCAAGTTAACCGGGTCTCCTTCTACCCCCATTTGGTTTAGAAATCGCCGGAAACGTTCGCTCTTCAATTTTTCCGCAGAAATCCCTCCTGCTTCAAATTCTCTCCAGATCCTGGAATTAACCTCTCGATACAGTTCCAGGAGTTGAACCGGGTCTCCCTCCAGGCCGGCCTCCTGAAAAGTCCTGGCCAGGGCCCATTCCTCCCCCTGATCATAATCAAAAATAGTCCCATCCGCATCCAGAAAAATCGCTTCGTAATCAGTCACAAAAAAACCTCCCTGAATTCAGGGCAAAAAACCCCCTGCCGGGGGTCTTTGCTCATTTTTTCTTCTGCATCCTGGCCCAGGTATCCCGCAGGGAAACAATACGGTTAAAAACCAGTTTTTCACTCCCGGGATCCCGATTAAAATAGCCCTTGCGTAGAAACTGAAAACGGTCTCCCGGCTTACTCTCAGCCAGGGCCGGTTCGACCAGGCAGTCTGAAAGGATTTCCAGGGAGTTGGGATTTAAATGATCCAGGAAATCCCCTTCCTCTTCAGGATTTTCCCGCTCAAAAAGGTGATTATAGATCCGGACCTCCGCTGGCCGGGCCTGGGCAGCGGAAACCCAGTGGGCCGTTCCCTTAACCTTGCGGCCATCCCTGGACCATCCGCCCCGGGTTTCTGGATCATAGGTGCATCTCAGCTCCGTTATTTCCCCGGTGTTGGGGTCCTTTTTATAATCCACGCATTGGATATAGTAAGCACCCTTTAACCTGATTTCTCTTCCGGGAGCAAGGCGGAAAAACTTTTTGGGAGGATCTTCCCGGAAATCATCCTGCTCGATATAGAGTTCCCGGGAAAAAGGAATGGATCGATGACCCAGTTCTGGCTGTTCCGGGTTTATCTCAGTTTCCAGGTATTCTGTTTTTCCCTCGGGATAATTCTCAATTATCACCTTCAGAGGTTTAAGAACTGCCATCATCCGGGGTGCTCTCCAGTTTAAGTCCTGGCGAATACAGTGCTCCAGCTGGGCGATGGAGATCAGGCTGTTGGTTTTTGCCACACCGCTCCGATCGCAAAAATCCCAGATGGCCTCCGGGGTATAGCCCCGGCGCCGGAGCCCGCAGATAGTGGGCATGCGGGGATCATCCCAGCCGTCCACATAACCCCCTTCTACCAGCCGACGTAATTTTCTTTTACTCATAACCGTATGGCTGATATTCAGGCGGGCAAATTCTATCTGCTGGGGTGGTTCAGAAAAGTCCAGGTTTTCCAGGAACCAGTTGTAAAGAGGGCGGTTATCTTCAAACTCTAAACTACACAGGGAATGGGTAATACCTTCAAAAGCATCGGAAAGGGGGTGAGCATAGTCATACATGGGATAAATAACCCATTTATCACCGGTCCGGAAGTGGGGGGCCTGCTGAATTCGGAAAATAACCGGGTCCCGCATATTCATATTGGGAGAACTCATGTCAATTTTTGCCCGCAGGACCCGGGCCCCGGTGGGAAACTCTCCGGCCCGCATCCGGGCAAATAGGTCCAGGTTTTCTTCAATAGAACGATTTCTATAGGGGCTTTCCTGCCCGGGCCGGGTAAGGGTTCCCCGGTACTCCCTTATTTCCTCCTGGCTCAGGTCACACACAAAAGCCTTATCTTTTTTGATTAACTGCACGGCGCACTGGTACATCTGCTCAAAATAGTCAGAGGCAAAAAAGAGGCGATTCTCCCAGTCCGCCCCCAGCCATTTTATATCTTCCTTGATGCTTTCCACAAACTCTTCTTCTTCTTTGGTGGGGTCAGTGTCATCAAAACGCAGGTTAAATTTCCCGTCATTGGCCAGGGCCAGCCCGTAATTAATCAGAATGGCCTTGGCACTGCCAATATGAATATATCCGTTGGGCTCCGGGGGAAAACGAGTATGCACTCGTCCCCCATATTTATTATCCTCACGGTCCTGATCAATAATTTTTTGAATAAAGTTTTCCTTCAGGGCAGAATAGTCCTTACTCATCCAATCAGCCTCCTTGAAATATTACCCTAAACCTTTCGTTATTTACGGCCAGTTATCCTTCCTATTACCGTAAAAACCAGAGTCCAAAACGCTGATAGAGATCAATTAAATACATCATAATGCGGCCCGGTGTCTCTATGGCATGCCCGGCACTATTTTTTTCCAGCCAGTAATTGGTCAGATCCCGATAAAAGGGCATGCCCCGGTCGCTGTTGGTCAAAATTATTAAACCGGCTCCGTCTTCAGGGATGAGGGCCATATTGGCCTTCCAACCCCGATTGGAGCCCCCATGCCCCAGCAGGTGCCTGCCGTCGGGGAGTATGGTTATCTGCCATCCCAGGCCGTACCCTCCGGCCTGTTCTGTAAACATTTCCCCTAATTCCGGGTCAACTGCTCCTTCAAAAACCGCGAGGGCATATTGTAAAAAGAGGGCCAGATCTGCCGCAGTTGAATAGAGACCCGCGGCAGCCCTTTCGGCAAAAAGATAATTGGGCAGCACCCCATTATATACTGAATAGGGTAGGGCCACCTGTCCCGCCATTTTTTCCTCCCAGTTAAAGGTGCTGTCCTTCATTCCCAGGGGCTGCAGCACTTCTTCGGACATATAATCAGCAAAATCTCTTCCGGTTAAATCTTCCAGGGCCTGCTCCAGCACGGTATAGCCGCCGCCGGAATATCTAAATTCCTGACCGGGGGTTGCCACAATTTCCACCGCCCTGCTGCCCGGCGCACTACCCTCCAGGGCCTCCACCAGGGAGGGCTTTTCTTTTGCCGAGGTATATCCCAGATAACCACCGGGGCCCAGTCCCGCACTATGGCTTAAAACCCGGCGCAGGGTTATTTCCCTCAGATCATGGGAACTATCCGGCAAATTCCAGCTCTTTAAATAATCCTGGAGGGGATCATCCAGGTCCCAGGCTCCAGATTGGACCAGGCGCAGAGCTCCCACTGCGGCCACAGGCTTGGAAATTGAAGCCACCTGGAAAATTGTTTCCGGTGTGACCGGCATTCTTTTTTCCTGATCCTGATACCCCCAGCCCTCCAAAAGAGATATTTCCCCCTTTTCAATCAGGGCTACCGCCACTCCGGGAACCCTGTACTTCTCCATTAATTCCTCAGTCCTGGCCCGGAAGTTATCCGCCTGAACCCCCTGAGCCCCAAAAAATGACAGGGTTACTATCAGCAACATAATTATTAAAATCCGGGTCATCTCCAAACCCCTTTCCCATTTTAATTGAAAAAAATATAGAGCAGGGAAATCATAAGAATCAAAAGAAGAGCGAGGCCCCCCATCAGCATGGTGGGACTCATGAAAATAAAGCGGGGTGGATCCTCCTGTTCCTTTCCCCGAATTCTTTCTCCACAATTGGGGCATTTGCGGCTCAGCCGCGAGATTATCATCCTGCAGTTCGAACAACGGTTCACGGGGTTCCCTCCCTCCAGTACTGTAGGAAACCATATTAGTAATTACGTTAAAAAATTTGTTTTTCCTGTAATCTGCCACTACAGAAGAGAAAAAAACCGGGGACCAATGACCCTGACCCCGGTTTTTACTATACAGGAAAAGGGGGTTACAGTATAATAAAAAAAAGAATTGCATTACCCCCATTTATAAATGTAATGGGCTGCCTGCTTCAAAAAACATAGCCTGATAAACCGTTCTTATTTCTTCTCCCCAGGCTTTACCTGGGCCGGTACCTGCCTTAGAAACTTGCACAAAGTTTCCGGGTACCCTGGATATTTTGCGCATCAGAGGAATCAGCCTGATCATCCCTTTTCTTTTTCCTGGTGCAACCCCATATATCCAGTTATCACGGAACGATAACAATAAATTTTACAGAAAAACCCTGCCAGCTCATCACCCCACTAAAAAAAAGGGGGACTTCATGCCAGTTTAGATTAAAGGAGAGGATGATTTTTATGGAATGGTTTGCTAGAGAAAATTTCTGGGAAGAAATGTACCCTTTTCTTTTTCCACCCGAAAGATTTCAGAGAGCCGGGGAAGAAGCGGAGTTGATTCTGGAACTGTCCGCAAAAAAAGAAGGTCGACTCCTGGATCTGGCCTGCGGCCCGGGCCGCCACTCGGTCGAATTTGCCCGGCGAGGTCTGAAAACCACTGGAGTGGATATAAGTCCCTATCTCCTGGAGCAAGCCCGCCAGTATGCCCGGGAAGAAGGGCTTACAGTAGAATGGGTTCAGGAGGATATGAGAAATTTTCGCCGGGAGGAATCCTTCGACCTCATCGTTAATCTCTTTACTTCATTCGGCTATTTTTCTGATCCTGGAGAAGACCTCCAGGTCCTGGAAAATATTTTTTCCAGCCTGAAGCCGGGAGGCTGTGCTATCCTGGACTTAAGCGGCAAAGAAATAATTGCCCGGAATTTCAATTCCACAGACAGTATTGAGTTAAAAGACGGCACTACCCTGATCGAACGGCGTAAAATTCTCCCCGGCTGGGAACAAATCCAGAACCGGTGGACCCTGCTTCAGGGGGAAAAGGCCACCCATTATGATTTCAGCCTGCGCCTTTATTCCGCCCGGGAATTAGAATCATTGCTGCAGAAGACTGGATTTTCCCGTATTGAAATTTTCGGGACCCTGCAGGGAGCCCCCTATGATGAAAAGGCCCGCCGCCTTATACTCCGGGCAGAAAAGGATTAATTTCTCCGGGAAACTTAACTTTCCATGGGAGGGTTTTATAATAAAGAAAGGAGGCACTGGGCCTCCTCTTTCTTTAAATTGGGGTGAGTGATGGGACTTGAACCCACGGCCTCAGGAGCCACAATCCTGCGCTCTAACCACCTGAGCTACACCCACCATTTTTGACTGGAAATGGTGCGCCTGGGAGGATTTGAACCCCCGACCAATGGATTAGAAGTCCACTGCTCTGTCCCCTGAGCTACAGGCGCAAAATCAGAGGGATAATCATTCCACTCTGCATTATTATTATAAGAGAAACGGGTTGCGAAAGCAAGGGCTATTTCCCTTTCATATCATGTAACAAGGGTTCCCGGGGAGGAACCCTTAAAAATAAATGGAGCGGGAGATGGGATTCGAACCCACGACCCTCAGCTTGGAAGGCTGATGCTCTAGCCAACTGAGCTACTCCCGCTTGAACTGGTCGGAGCGAAAGGATTTGAACCTTCGACCTCCTGCTCCCAAAGCAGGCGCGCTGCCAGACTGCGCCACGCTCCGGTGTACATTCCGACCTTCAATTAAGAGTATAACCGAAATTGCATCCGGGGTCAAGATTTTTCCCGGGAAATTAATTCTCCCATAGCCTTAAAAGCCCGGAAACGATGGCTGATCCTGTTTTTTTCCTGGCCCAACTGGGCCGTAGTCTTTTTGTATTCGGGTAAAAAGAAAACCGGGTCATAACCAAACCCTTCATTGCCCATTGGCCGGGTGGCAATATAGCCCTCCAGACGACCTTCGGTTTTTAATTCTTTGCCCCCAGGGAAAATCAGGACGGCAACACAGACAAAAGCGGCTCTCCGACGGGGAAAAGGCACTCCCTTCAAAAGGGAAAGCAGTTTTTGATTGCGTTCGGCATCGCTGGCTTCAGGTCCGGCAAAGCGGGAGGAATATATGCCGGGGCCGCCCCCCAGATAATCGACTTCCAGGCCGGAATCATCGGCAAGGGCAGGTTTTGCCATTTTTTCGGCATAGAACCCCGCTTTAATGCGGGCATTTTCTGCAAAATCTTTTCCCGTTTCAGCCGGAGCCTTCAGGGGCGGAAACTGTTCCAGGGTCAGGAGCTTCAGACCATAGGGGCTGAGGATTTTTTTTATCTCTTTAATCTTTCCCGGATTGGAAGTAGCCAGAAGGATTTCCATCTGTTCACCCATTATCCGGCCTGACAAATGCAGCCAGGTTCTCCAGGCTCTTTTTCTGCATATCAATTATTTCCTGAATTCCCAGCTGCCCCAGAAACATCATCTGTTCAAAATCATCCAGGGAAAAGGGATCACCTTCTGCAGTACCCTGAATTTCCACAATCTCTTCCTGATCAGTCATAACCAGGTTCAGGTCCACCTGGGCCCGGGAATCTTCAGCAAAAGAAAGATCCAATAATTTTTCCCCATCCACAATGCCAACGCTGGTAGCGGCCAGATAGGATCTCAGGGGGGATTGTTTGATCAGGTTTTTTTCCACCATAAAATTGACCGCATCAACCAGGGCCACGAAAGCACCTGAAAGGGCAGCAGTTCTGGTCCCTCCATCGGCCTGAATTACATCACAGTCCACCCAGATGGTATTCTCCCCCAGCCCCTTGAGATCAACCACCGAGCGCAGGGCCCGCCCGATTAACCGCTGAATCTCCTGGGTGCGGCCCGAAGGCCTTCCTTTAGCAATTTCCCGGACCACACGCTGGTTGGTGGAACGGGGCAAAAGGGAATATTCGGCGGTAACCCAGCCCTGTCCCGCCCCCCGTAAAAAGGGAGGAACTTTATTTTCCACCGAAGCATTACAAAGAATCAAGGTCTCTCCGGCTTTAACCAGAACTGAGCCTTCAGCGTACTTGGTATAATTTCTGTTAAATTCTATCGGCCTTAATTCGTCATACTTCCTGCCATCAGGTCGTACTACCTGTTCCAAATGATTTCCCCCTTATTCAACTTCAAGTAATTCAAACTGACTTCTCTGTTCACCTACCATTCCCGCCAGCAGATAACGGCGGGTCTGGGGGTCATGGAAAAAATCGGGGAGCAGCCGAAACCCCCGAATTTCCCCGGTCCGCCTTACGTGAACACGGGGTCCTGTACATAAAAACCGGTTATCTCCCAGAGCTATCTTGCGGTCATCTAAATACGTTACCGGTAGATCCCGGGCAATATATTCTTCAACCCCGGACTGAATATCCTCAATGTTGAAATCCGGTAATTCATCAAAATGAAGGATAAAGCCGCTGCGCATATCACTATGTTTCGGAGGTTGCTCAAAACCCTGCTGATCAATAACCAGGGAGGTGAGATCCTCGGCAGTATGGGCCATTCGCCGGTAGCGGATGGATTTGAACACAATCCTTTTTATTTCTTCGGGGCGGGGTCCGAACAGATCAGGGCGGGTCAGAAGTACTTCTTCCCCGATACCGATCATTACCTGGGGGGTTAAGCCGATCTGATCGGCAATAAGGTCAAAATGTTCCACTATTACCCTGCGTTTGCTCTGCAGGGCTTTTCCAATAGCCTCAACCAGCTCCCAGGGTTGATGAAATGCACTTTCAAAGCGAATATCAACATGATAGGTATGGCTTACAAAACGATTTTGAGAATAATCATCCAGTAGAGGCAGAGGTCGAATATTTATCCCGGTATCATCGTTGGTCAGGGTCAAACCGGGAAACATTCCATTAATTAATACCGATTTTCCGGCCCCGGCATCTCCAACGAAACCGATTAAAAAATCATCGGGGGCCAGGTAGCGCTGGGCCAGATTATTCCCCAGTTCCATTAATCGCTTGCGGCCGCGGGGAGCAAAATATACTGAATGAGAAAAACTTTTGATCATTACTGCTCCTCCTCTTCCTATATCTTAAACCAGGTCCCCCGTCCTGTCAAAATCAGGAGGCATTTCAATTTGAACCCCCAGAAGTGGCGCATGCTGCTGAGCCCCGTAGACGTCAGTTTCCCCCAGGGAGCCTGCCCCCGCAGGTCTTTTAATTGTGGCTTTCACCGCCAGGGCCGGATCAAAGTAGACCAGGCTTAATACTTCCTCCTCCGGGACATGGTACAGGCGGGCAATGAGGGAGGCCTCAATGGCCTTCATCTTTTTAACCTGTTCATACGTCTTTTGATCCTTAAAAATCAAATCCAGAGTCAGCTCAAAGGGACCGGCATTTTTACTGCGTATTACCCGGCAGAGTTCGGTTAAAGGAATTTTCTTCATTAGAGAGCCCCCCCTTTAAATCCCCTGATAATTTCCACCGGGAAATACTCCCGGGGATTATCAACTGCCACCAGGTGATGAATATTAAATTCATAAACCGCTCCTCCAGAAAAATCTGATGGAGAATAGGGGAAAGCCAGATTACCGGCAGTAGAAATCCGACCTTCATAACCAAAATGGAGCATGGTAGAGCGGGCAAAACTGCACAGGGTATCCGCCCAGGCCTGACTAGGAGCTACGGCTTCAATTATCAGGCCCAGTTCATGCCCCTGAAAGGGAACGGATTCCAGGTCTCCCATGACCCCATCCTGACCGTAAAGCCGGAACAGGATATGAAAATCAGCGGGATCAATTGTTCCCCGAAAATTATCGTGAACCTCCTCCCGGACTTCTCGGATTATGTTTTCCATTTCTCGAATCATGATTGGATCCCGGATTCCGGCCACGGAAATAGTCCGATAACCTGCCTTTTTGGCCCCCTCCAGTTTCAAATAATAATGGGGAGTAGGCTTAAAACGGGTACCCCGTACCTCTACCCGCCGCTCATTAACCGCCATGAATGTGGTTTTTTCTAAATCCAGTTCCCCTCCGGGACCGGGCAGGTGCAGGGGATCTTTTTTTTCATAAAGGGTATGGGCGGCAACCGAAGCAGGAGTGCAGCGCCGGCGGGGACTGAGGGGTTCCACCTGAAAATAATCAGGCCCCAGAAATCCCAGCATGGCATCCCGGCCGCTCCCCGGTTCCGAGGCAATGGCCGCACATTCCAGAATTTTCCCCAGATGCAGGGCCAGGGCCGGATCATAACCCTTCCACAGGGGATAAGCAGCAAAAACTGAAGGATCATAGGCCCGACCAGCCAGAATGACCCCGGCCCCCTTTTCCAGGGCTTCAATAAAGGGTTCGCTCCCCATTTGAGCCACAATGCTGCTGGCTTTATTTATTTCTTCCTCATTCAGGGGCAGATCATCATTGCTCAAAAATTTTCCCTGATGGTACCAGTTCAGAACCTGCTTCCGGTTAATCTCGGCCTCTATTAAGGCCAGGTCAAACTGCAAACCTTCCTCCCGGGTTATCTCGGCCACAATTTCCTGGCACCATTTCAGGTGAGAAGATCCACCTGCTCCCCCGGCAGATCCAATCATCAGGGGAATTTTCTTTTCCACTGCGGCCTGCAGCAAATAGCGCAGGTCCCTTTTTACCCCGCTGCGGTCGGTAAAAGATTTTCCCGCTCCCAGATAAAAGGGGCCGGGGTCCACTGAACCGGCATCAACAGCTATCAGGTCAGGTTCTGCGGCCAGACCCTGTTCCCAGGAGGCCTCGGGAAACCCGTAACCCAGGATGGCAGTAGGGGCCAGTATTTTTAATTCTTTATCCACTTCCTTTACCTCCTTTCAAGAGAGCCAGGGTCCGGTTCATTTCATTACGAACAATCATCAGCCCTTCATCCACACCCATTCCCGGCTTGGCCAGCATCTGCTGGGGCCGGGCGGCCAGGGCGGCATGGACACAGACCCGGGCCGAGCGGTCAGTTTCATTGCAGGTTCCCCCCTGATAGGCAGCGGCACCCTGCTCCCGGCAATAAAGAACTGCCTCCACGGTATTTTCAATGCCTCCCAGGTCGGGAGTTTTGATCTGGATCATATGGCCGGCCCCGGCCTGAACAAAGTCCCTGATGTCCTGCAGGGTATTACACCACTCATCCGCCACCAGTTCCAGGCTGCTGCCGCTGTCATCCAGGAGTCTCCGCAGGCGGGCCAGTTGTTCAATCTGCTCCCTTTTGCTGCCCGGATCCATGGGGCCCTCAATACGGACCTGCAGGGGAGCAGCAGCTTCTTCCACCTGGAGGAGATAGTCCCGCATGGCCTCGAGATTACCCGCAAAAGCAATTCCTATGGTTCCGTATACATCAAAATGAAGGACCGGCCGATAATTTTCTCCTCCTATTTTTTCAATGCGGCTTTTAATCCAGCGAATATATTCCAGCAGTTTTTCCCCCCGACTCCCCAGCTTTTTGCGAACATTGTTTATCAGGCCATGGGGAATGACTTCCACTTCCTTGATAATCATTTTATCCACGTTCATATAGCGGTCATCACCGGTCTGGGCAAAAACCGGCACCCCTTCCCGGGGACGGGGCAGATCATATTCATCAACCAGAATTTCCACCATAAGTTTTCTCCGGGCCCGGGCCACTGCGTCCAGTAAAGCCTGGGACAGGCCGTACTGCAGGGCCAGATGTAGAGGCCGGCCTCCAATCTGCTGGGTGTTAATGGACCCGGCCAGTTCCCGGAAAGAATGAAGTTCCCGTCCAATCAATAAGTCGCGGAGGGGGCCCTCCACCAGGGGGCGAAAATCCCGCGCCAGAAACAATGGGTCCCGGCCCCCGGCCCCGGAATATTGAACTGCAGCACAATCTCCCCAGGCCACCTGTCCATCCTCCAGACGCAGAAGAATGGAAAGGGATTCCCCTTTATGCCGGATGGCTTTGAAGCCCGGAGTCCTGGTCGGACCCAGGTAGGCGAAACCATCCTCCTCGGCATCCTGCTTTATTGCCCCCTGATCATCAAAGTAAAAGCCGGTTAAACCTGGCGCTGTAATAACATCCAGAATTTTCATCTTCCTGCTCCTTTCACCGGGGGCGTCCCACCAGCATACCCTTGCCAATAGCGTAAATATCGTCTATGACCATCTGGAAGCTGGGATCCCGGCCTTCCTTTCTGCCTCTTTCTTTAAGCATTTCCTGATGATGTTCAATAATTCCGCTGGGAAAGGGCAGGTTGCCCGCATCCAGGTAGCGCACTGCTCCCTCATTATCCCGGGCAGGCAGGGTCAACCCTTTATTAAAACGGGAGGGGGCAAAGGGAATATCCAGAACCCCGGCCTGAAATGATGCTACCACTCCCCGGGCCAGGTCCCCTTCTCCCAGGTCCAGGACCCTGTTTAAAATGCTCCGGACCTCTTCCCGGATCAACTCTTTTTCCAGGTCCAGTTTCCTGGATTGCTCAATCACCTGATCCCGCAGCATATTCACGACCTGTTTGGTTGTTCTTAAACCCTGGGCATTAGCCTCTCTGGTGGGAATACCCATGGCTTCGTGGGGGGTTTTAACAATAATTTTGGTGGTTGCAGCCAGGGAAGGGGTTACCCCGCCCCAGGAAATAACGCCGAAGGCCTTGGACTCATCCTGGGGGAAACCTCCCATCCACTGATGGAAAACAGTGGTCAACAGCACCTCTTTATGGCCTGCTGCTTCCAGGTATTCCTCCCCCAGTTCGGCCAGGGTCTGCAGGGCGGCCAGGTCCTGGAACAGGTTGCCGCACTGCCCGTAACCGATGGTAATGGCCTGCACTCCCTGTTCTGCAGCCAGCAGGGCCTCAATTATTCCTACCGCATGAGAAATGGAAGGAGGCACCAGGGTTCCAGTCAGGGGCCCAAAGGGCTCTCGATTTATTATTACTCCCTGTTCGGCATAATAGCCGGTCAAACGATCAACATACTGCCAGTAGTTGAGAGTATCCTCCAGGGATACTTTTTTAGCATAAGGAATATTATAGGAAATGCCGCCTCCTTCAAAATCAGTAAAACCAGCAGCCAGGCAGATCTCTGCCAGGAGACGGGCATCAGGAGTTCCATGGCGGATCTGAACCGGACGGTCCAGGGCATTGACCACCCTGCGGCTTACTTCAACTCCGTGATTAACAGCAGGAAAGCCGTTCAGTAGAGAGCGGCCCTGATTTTTGCTCTCCATTATTCCCTGTTCAGCTTCCTGATAGCGATTCTGCCGGGTATAGCTGTCAATGGTAGTGGGCAGCAGATCAGCTTCCCCTTCATCCTGCAGATATTTTAGTAAGGCTATATGCTCATCCACCAGGGCTACTCCGGCCCGGGGTTGAATTAAGGTCCTTTTATCGGCCCGGGCCTTCCCCAGGACGGCAGCCATCCGCCTCTCTTCGGGCAGGTGCTGCTGGAATTTGATGGCCTCCTCCAGGTTTACCTCCTGGCCGGTAGGCCACTGTTTGAGGACCTCCCTGCGGTCCTCCTCCATTTGTTCCCAGTCTAACTTTTCTCCACTGATGGCTCCTCTGGCCAGCTCCATGATCTAATCTGTTCCCCTTTCCAGTTTAATTAATGAATTTTCCATAAGCCGGAAGGCCGCTTCTGGATACCGTTGGGCCAGTAAGCCCGCAGCAAACATAATGTAATCCCGGTCCAGATAATAAGCGGGGTTTTCCGGTCGCAAAACACCTTCATCTCCCGTTCCCGCAGCTATACCATCTATAACAACCTCTGGTGTCGGGCCCCGGGCCAGCACACCCCCACACCCGATTATACAGGGGACCCCGGTTAAGTCCTTGCCGTACTGGAATAAAACCGGTCCCTGGGGAGTAAAAACCCGTTCCATTTTACCACAGTGACGATCACCGCTGAGGGCCAGGGCGGCCCGGCCCAAAACTGCATCAATTTTCTGCTCCGACCCGGTTAAAGGCACAGATCCCGGGTTTTTCTCCAGCCGGCTTAGATAATTCTCCAGTTCCTGTTCCCAATCTCCTGCAGGAAAAATTTTTTCCAGGAGTTCCAGGAAGCAATCCTTGCTCCAGGTTTCCACAATATTCCGCGCATTATAGCGCAGGCCCAGATCCCCTTCTACGGTACGCTTGGCCCGCGGTTCGGGCAATCCCCGGGGGGTAACCCCATTTTGCCGGGGAGTTCCTTCTGCCAGGGAATGAATATCAGTTGTGGCTCCCCCGATATCCGCCACCATTATATCACCCCAGCCCTGATCTGCACCGCCGGGCCCCCGCTGCAGAAGATCAGCTGCCTCCATGACAGCTGCCGGCGTGGGCATTAAAACATTGTCAATGGCCGGCAGGTTTTCCAGGCCCCGGGCCCGGGTAATTCTTTCCAGGAAGACCTGCCGGATCAACTTCCGGCAGGGTTCAATATTAAGCACTTCCAGCTCGGGCATAACATTTTCCGTGGGGAAAACCTGAAATCCACCTTCTTCCAGCAGGGCCTGGGCCTGCCCCCGGGCCTTAATATTCCCGGCCAGCACCAGGGGACAGCTCCAATCCGATTCGGCAAGAAGCCGGCTGTTGGCCAGGAGGTGCTCCCTGTTGCCCCCATCAGTGCCTCCAGCCAGGAGGATGATATCCGGGGCCAGGGCCTCAATTTCTTGCACTTCCTCAGGAGAAAGCCTGTAGGAAAAGGTGGTCAGGACTCGGGCCCCGGCTCCCAGAGCAGCTCGCCGGGCAGCTTCCGCGGTAAGAGAAGGAACCAGTCCTATGGCGATCAGCCGCAGTCCACCCGCCGCACTGGAGCATCCCAGGCGAATTCCAGCCTGTTCCCAGTTACCCAGCTCCTCCAGTGTTCTCTGCACCCCCAGGCTGACATCTTCCTGCACGGTGGTCTCCGCCTCGGAAGAAGCCAGCAGGATCCCCTGTTCCAGGTCAACCAGTCGGGCCTTGGTAAAAGTGCTCCCTATATCGAATAAAAGGGCCTGTTCCATGCTAAACCCACCTCAATTCCCGCAGTTAAGATCCCGCTGCAGATCTTTGATGGCTTCTTCAGGGGTGGTTCCCGGAGGATAAACCCGGTCAAAACCCATGATCTTAAATTTTTCCCGGACCTCGGGCCAGCTCTGCTTGCCAATCACCAGATTGCCCCCAACGTACAAAAGGATATCCTCCAGCCCCATTTCCACGCATTTATCTTTCAGCCCCCGGCAGTCCATTTCTCCGTGTCCGTACAGGGAGGATACCAGGATAGCTTCAGCCCCGGTTTCTATGGCAGCCTCTATAAATTCCTGCTGTGAGGCCATTACTCCGATATTGACCACCTTGAAACCAGCTTCTTCCAGGGCATACTCCAGAATTCGGTTGCCAACAGCATGAACATCGGCCCCGATAACACCCAGGACCACTGTTCGGGGCCGGGCAAAAATATCTTCTTCCTCAAATTCTACTCCTTCCAGCCCCAGTTGAGGGGGGCCAATCTCTAAGAACTCATCGGAAAGGGATTGCAGATCACTGACCAGATATTGTCCCTGCCCCTCATTCTCAACTGGAGCCAGCTGATCCCTTTTTTCCAGTCCTTCTTTCAGTTCCAGGGCCACGGCCTCCCCGGGGAAAACAATGTTTACTTCCCCTCCCATAACCTCCTGTATGGTCTCACCCAGGTAGGGATAATGGGTGCAGCCCAATATCAGCGTATCAACCCCAACCTCTTTCAATTCCTGCAGGTACTCCTCTGCTGCTTCCCGGACTCTATCCGAAGAAAATTCTCCGCTTTCAACCAGGGGCACAAAGCGGGGCGCCATAACTTCATAAACTTTAATTTCTTCATTCTGGGCCCTGATTGCTTCCCGGTAGGCCCCACTTTTTATGGTGCCTTCAGTGGCCACCACTCCGATCCGGCCGTTGCGGGTTTTCTCCACTGCTGCCCGGGCTCCAGTCCCCACCGGGCCGAGAATGGGAAGATCATAACTTTCCCCGAGAGCTTCTTTCCCAGCAATTGCTGCAGTATTGCAGGCTATTACCAGGGCCTTACAGTCCTTCTCTTCCACCAGGAAAGACCCAATCTCTTCCACAAAACATCTGATCTGACTCAGGGGCCGGGGGCCGTATGGATTGTGGCGAGTATCACCATAATAGATAAAGTTTTCCCGGGGCATAATCCTAATTATTTCCCTGACAATGGTCAGTCCTCCCACCCCGGAATCAAAAATACCAACCGGTTTCATGGACATTTAACTCAACTCCTCTTCTCCAGAGCATTATAATCATAAAATTACCCGGAAAAACCAGATAATCATGGTTAGAACCGCAATTAACTTGAAAAGTGTCCCCCCCAGAAAGCCCAGAAGAGAGCCAATACCAACTCGCAGGGCCGCATCAATATCCCCCCGGGAGAAAAACTCCACAAGAAAAGCACCGGCCAGGGGACCGATGATTATTCCCAGGGGACCCAGTATGAAAAGACCTACCAAAAGGCCCAGGGCAGCACCCAGCAGGGCTGACCGGGAACCCCCGGCCCTTTTTACTCCCAGAAAACTGCTTAACCAGTCCACGGTAAAAACCACGATCATTATGGTCAGCTGACCCAGAATATGAGCCCCATCAACAACTTCAAAGCCCTCGGCCCAGCCATAGATAAATACCCCCAGCCAGACCAGAAAGGGACCGGGCAGAAAAGGAAGAAGGGTCCCGGCCAGACCCACAAGGAAAAGTATTATGGTTATTATCAACATCATCTTTTTTTCAGGAGCTTGAGATAGCCACCCTTGGTGCTGCGGGTATCCATGACGGTAATAAAGGCTTTTTCATCGTGATTGGCCAGGATCTCCTGTAATTTCCCCCAGTCTTTACGAAATAAATGCACCAGCAGTACCGTTTTGGATCCATCCCGTCCCCAGGCATCAAAAGCGGTTACACCAAAGCCTGTTTCCCGGAGCAGGGCAGCCAGGTCCTCCTGCTGCCCGCTGGAAGGAATAATCTGCACGGTCATAAAGCCCAGGGCCATTTTTTCTTCAATGAAACTCCCCAGAATGGTGCCCCCGGAAAATCCCAGGGAATAGGCAATTATGTTCAGCCAGTTGTCCAGGTTAGCAACAACATTACCCAGGGCGTAAATAAAAATGGTGATTTCAACAAAGGCAATTGCAGCAGCCAGCCAGCGGCGGCCTTTAAAAACATATATTATCCGGATGGTTCCCAGGGATACATCAATAATCCGCAGGGAAAAAATAAGCAAAGCACCCAGAATCAAAGAGTCCGTGAACAATTATCTCCCTCCCCGGTTGGGATCAGAAAAATAGCTACTTAAACCCCGAAAAATTGCCTCAGCTATGCGCTGCTGCCATTCAGGATCATTCAGAATTCTTTCTTCCCGATGGTTGGATAAAAAGGCAACTTCCAGTAAAATGCCGGGCATTTTCAGGGGATGCAGCACTGCGTAGTTTTTCTGCTTAACCCCCCGGTCCAGAAGGCCCAGGGTTTCCACAACCTGACTCTGGACCATCTTCCCCAGAGTTCGGGTAGAATAATCAGCCTGATTGCGGACATAGGTTTCTGTCCCCTCGGGAATGTCCCGGGCCACAGAGTTGGCATGAATACTGATGAAAGCATCGGCCCTGGCCTGATTGGCAAAATCAGCCCGGGCCCTGAGGGCCACAAATTCATCCCGGTAGCGGGTCATCATGGGAATGGCTCCCGCATCATGGAGCATTTCCTCCAGTTTGAGGGAAATATCCAGGACCACATCTTTTTCCATTACTCCGCTGGGGCCAATGGCCCCGGGATCCATTCCCCCATGTCCGGGATCAATAACAATTATCTGTCCCGCCAGGGGAGATCGGGGAAACTGCAGGGTAATTCTTTCGGAATGATCCGGGGTTTTTACTTTATAATCAGAGCGATATTCCAGGTCAAATACAATCCGCACCACGTCAGGGTCATTGCTCAACTGGCTCACCCGGATACCCTTGACCGGGGTTGAATTGAAGGTCCGCAGATTTTCAGTTCCCACCCGGGTATCCTCGATATCGACCACCACCCGGTCGGGCCTGGACAGAGTATGCACACTATACTCAGCCGCATCACTGAGATCAATATGATAGCGATCAAATCCACTTCCCTCTTCTTTGTCCACTGCAATCAGGTGGGGATAATCATATTGGTACTCATCTCTCTCTGTTATGAGCTCCGGAAACCTATCGGCCAGTCTTTCCTCTATTGTCGCGGGATCTTCCAGCGACGGGTCCCGGGTGAAATTAATTACCTTGCGATAGGGTTCTCCCTCCCATTCTTCCACCGCAAAATCAGGAAAATCCTCGAGGTCCAGTACCAGTCGGACTTTTTCCGGTTCGTACTGTGAATAACGGACCTGCTTGATCCCCATATCTTCTATGGTAATTGATGAGCCGGATCCGGGCAACCATATTTTCCCCAGGTCAAAAACCAGACGCTTGGGATCTTCCAGGATAAAACTTTCCAAGTCCACGGGCCGGCTGGTCGTAATAATGATTTTGCCGTCTTCATCCTCTCTGGCCCAGCTGATATCCTCTATGTAGCCGTCTCCCACCCAGTTCAACACCAGGCGATTTTTCTCCAGGGTTTGAAAATCAAATTCAACTTCCCCCGGAGTTGAAAACTGAAGCTCAATTTCCGGGTTAACCCCCTCCCGGGCGGAATATTCCACCCCGGGAGCCTGAAAACGCTCCCCGGTAATAGCATTATTTAGATAAAGAACGTGGTCCTGGGCCCCCTTGATCAGTTCATATTCCAGGGGAGGACCTTCATAAGCTATTCTCATCTGCCCCATTTCCCGGCGAAAATCAACCTCCAGAAGCCGGGCCGGAAACTGGAAGGTAAGGGAAAAATGTCTTCCCCGCTCCTCTTTCACCTCCAGTGGACGGGCCAGGTAATCGGAGATCATTTGATTATCAGCAAACTCTAACCCCGCGGGCAAGGTGTACTGGGCCAGGGCATAATCTAACTGTACTCCCTGGGTTTCCAGAATAAAAAATCCTTCATTAGCCAGCTCATATTCAAACTCTTCTTCTGCTTCTACAGTCAATTTTTGCTGCTCACGATCCCAGTCTACCCTTTTAATTAGAACCGGCTGGGAGGAAATGTTCAGGGCATTATCCGCCTCATCAAAAACCACATCAAACTGCAGAATCTCCAGGAAATCTTTAATTGGAATCCAGAGCTGATTATCGACTATCCGGGGCGGTTCAATATCCAGGACCCGGTCTCCGGCCTGCATATTGGGATCATCAGCCCGTAGCCGAAAATCCAGCCCATCCAGGTTAAACCGCAGCAGCTTCAGGGTGCCAAACCATCGGAGCTCAATATCAAGCAGCTCCTCCAGGACACGGGCGGGAGCGAAAAAATGCCCCTCCCATTCGGCAGCATTATAGGCAAGGCTACCCTCTTCCCCAACCAGGGCAATATCTCCATCGCCTGCATTTACCGGCCCGGACAGGCCAAGCAGGAAAAGTAAAACTAAAACCTTAATCCCTGTCAGCATAGGTCCTCACCCACCCTTTCACCACAATTATTCTACTCCGAACAGGTTTTTCCTTTATGCTAACGCAAAAAACCTTCTATTTTCGGCAACTTTTTACCTTCTGGAAAAGCCAGGAATTGAAAACGGGGG
>PWFS01000174.1 GCA_003554145.1 Halobacteroidaceae bacterium
ACAGCAGGCTCGGCTCTTACCGGGAAAAAATTCCCCGCGGTTTTGGAACGGGATGATAAAGATGGCTACCGGGTTCTTTTCACCTCGCAAATTGGAGAAACCCTTAATGCCCTCCTCCGGGTGGTGGAGGCTGCGGGAGATGAGTTTATCGACCTTAGAGTGGAAAGGCCCACTTTAGAAGAAAGATTTTTAGAATTGACTACCAGGGAGGTTGTTTAAATGAGAGCATTTGCCTGTCATCTACAATTTGAATTTTTTACCGGATTGCGGAACAAGAGTCTTCTGATGATGTATTATCTCATGCCTTTAGGATTTTTCGCCGTGGTGGGAAGCGTAATGTCCGAGCTCAATCCCTTTTTCCGGGAGATGGCCATCCCTTCCATGGTAACATTTGCAATTTTGACCGGGACTATAATGGGTCTGCCCTCGCCCCTGCTGGAAGCGAGAGAAAAAGGAATATTTCGCAATTTCCGGGTTCACGGAGTTCCCGCAGCCAATATCCTGCTCATTCCTGCCCTGACCGCAGGTATCCACCTGGGAGTTGTGACCCTGATAATTACCTTTACTGCTCCCCTGCTTTTCTCGGCACCACTTCCCTCCAACTGGTTATTATTCTTCCTGGGTGCGTTAACTTTCCTGATTACAGGAGCCGGCCTGGGAGTTCTAATAGGAATTGTTGCCGGCAATAATAGGATCTGTTTTTTACTGGCCCAGATGATTTATCTTCCGGGAATGCTCCTGGGCGGGTTAATGATCCCCACTGATCAGCTGCCGCAATTTATTGGTTGGTTTTCCCGGATTTTACCCACAACCTATGCCATGGATGCCATGTTGTCTTTGGGCTGGGGAGAACCGGTTCTTAATATCTGGCCCCTGGGCGGTATTCTGGTCCTCCTGGCCGGGGGTATTTTATCTTTTGTCCTGGCTGGCTACCTATTTTCCTGGGATCAGAATAATTATACCCGAAGAGGCCCTTCCTTCCTCGCCGCTCTTGTTTTAATCCCCTTTATTCTGGGTGCAATTTTCTTATAAATAAAGGATTAATGGATAATAAGCCCGAAATATCGAGGGGGAGGGGATGGGCATGGAAGACAATATTAAAGTCCTGATCGTTGATGACCACCCACTTTTCCGCCAGGAGGTCCGACTTTACCTGGAAACCCAGGATAATATTCAACTGGTTGGAGAGGCGGGAACTGGCCAGGAGGCTATTGAAATACTGGCTCATAAAGACACCGATGTTATTCTGCTGGATTTACAGATGCCGGAAATGGATGGCCTGGAAACCTTGCAGATTATTAAGGAAAAGTGGAATCAGATAAAAGTCCTGATCCTGACCTCCTTTGGTTCCTGGGAAAAGGTCTATTCGGCTCTACAGGGAGGAGCGGCAGGTTACCTGATGAAGGATGCTCCTCCCCCTGAGCTCCTGGCCGCAATTAAAACAGTTGCTGCCGGAGGGGTTTGTTTTGGGACCGAGGTGGCCCGGGAATTATTGGCCCGGGTCGATCAGTATAAGCCGGGCCCTGAAGGTATTGAGCCCCTGACTCCAAGAGAAAAAGAAGTTCTTACCCTCATGGTCAGGGGCCTGGGCAATCGGGAAATTTCAGAAGAACTGGTGGTTAGCGACAAAACGGTTAAAACCCACGTCGCCAATATACTGGGCAAGTTGGGGGTAAAAAGTCGAACTCAGGCAGCTTTAATGGCTCTGCGCGAGGGCCTGGTGGGAGGGGATTAAAGCGTGGAGGAAAATATCATCCGCGAACAGTTCATTAAAGGATTTTTTTTCAGTTTTTCCGTGGGAGCCTTTTTTGGAATTATCCTGGCCATTGGTTTTGCCGTTTTTGGAGATACCTCCTGGCCTTTTTTGTATTATCTCCCTCTGGTAATCTTTCCAGGTTTGGTTGCTGGATCAGGCGGGATCCTGGGAGGAATTCTGGAAATGCAATTGAAAAAAAGAGGCTGGGGTGATGAGGGACTCCGCCGGGGAATCAGCTTTTTTGTGGTCGCTTTTTTAGCCATGATAATCGGTTTAATGGCCCTTTATTTCTGGGGCCGCCCCTTCCTTCCCCCGGGCCTGTTCCGCAATGCAGCATTCGCCGTAGTAGGAGGAATCCTTTTTGGGGGAGCAGTTGCTCTTTTTGATTATCGCCGCTGGAAGGTTAAGCGAAAAATGCTGGAACTGGAGTTAGAAAATCGGTTTCTATCAGAAATAAATCATCGGGATCAACTTTTGCAGGACGCTTCCCGCAACCTGATCCTTGCAGAAGAAAGGAACCGCATGGCCAGGGAACTTCACGATTCCATCTCCCAGGGTGTTCATGGAATTGTCTATGGCCTGCAGAGCTTAAAGGAGCACCTGGCTGATTCCGATAAAAGAGGATCAGAAATATTAAATCATCTTCAGGACACTTCAGAGGCCACCCTCAGAGAACTTAAGGAATTGATCGGCGAATTGAAACCGTCTCAGCTTGAAGATCAGGGATTAGAAGAGGCCCTGGGGCTGTATAGTGATCTGTGTGCTCGCCGTCATGATTTTGATCTGACTCAGAATATTGATTATCCCGGAGGATTATCCCCTGAACAGGAAGTAGCTATATATCGAATTACCCAGGAGGCTTTTTCCAATATTGGGCGCCATGCAGCAGCAAAAAAAGTCCACTTTTATTTTGGAAAAGAAAAAGATTATTATATCCTGGAAATCAGTGATGACGGGCGGGGTTTTGCCACGGAAAATGTGGTAAAAGGACAGGGACTGGATAATATGGCTGCCCGGGCCAGGCAGGCCAGTGGCTGGCTGGAAATTAATAGCCAGCCTGATAATGGTACCATATTAAGGGTAGAACTTTCCAGGTTATTTTAGACTCCCACTTTCCCCACCCTCTGTTG
>PWFS01000194.1 GCA_003554145.1 Halobacteroidaceae bacterium
TATTAAAAATCCCAATTAAACCTTCCTTCTGACCCGCTATCTGCCGGGCATCCTGCCAGATATTCCTGGTGCTAACCGGATCATTGGCGGAAAAAGCATTAACCACTACCCCGCCCCCAAAGGAAAAAACTATGTTGCTCTTTTTCAGTTCAGCTTTAATCGCCGGTAGGGCTTTGTCCCGGGGAACTCCCAGGGCTGAACAGACCTCCAGAGCAATTGCTGCCAGCCCGCTAAAATGTTGAAAAGAAAAGTCCTCCTTCTCCCCTTCCTCCAGGGAGCGTGCGGGGATAATGGTGGTTTTCCGAGCCCGGGCCTCGGACGCCAGCTTTTCCACAAGATTGTCAGGACCGAAAAGCCGGCCCCCATAGGGAATAAATTGGGATAAGCCCGCGGTTATCTCCGACCTGGTTGAACCCAGGACATCAATATGATCAGGCCCTATTCCGGTTATCACCCCAATCTGAGAATTAATAATTCTTTCACTGGCCTTCTGCAGTTCGGGATCAATGGCCATGCATTCAGCGATGAAAACCTGCACCCGGGCATCCCGGGCTTTTTTCAGGGCTTTTACCTGCTCCCTGATGCTGGGTGGAGCCCAGCGTTTCAGGGGCATCCGTTTATTGCCCATTAACAGCTCCGGATATTCCCCCGAGATCTTTCCCATCACCCGGTAACCACCTGCCTCCAGGCCCTCTTTTAGCAGGCGGACCATGGTGGACTTACCACGGGTCCCATTAACATGGATCCGCCAGGGAATGCCTTTCCAGCAATAATAAATTTTAATTTTTTCATATAGTTTAAGCAGCAAAAAAATAGAAATTAAGATGAGCATCAGATTTATATAGAGGAACATCCAGTCTTCAACTCCTTTTTCTCCAGGACAGTTCTACAGGTACTTTACCCAAAACTGCGAGGAATCCTGCCCGGAAATTAAGCTCCGCAAAAACAACTGCTTCCTATCTTTTTTCAATTCCCCAGCAGTTCCCTGTTTTTTGCCCTGATTTCGAAAGCATCCCCCCAAAAAGCAAGCTTCTGCCTGGAAAAAGTTTCCCCCCGGAAATCAATTAAGTCCGAGCTTTTCTCAGGCCCAATGCTGCCCCTGCAGAATGTTCCCCCACCCCAATTTATCCCCTGGACAAAAAAACCGGCGACCTCACCCGCCGGTTTTTTCCTGTTCTTCTCTGCAATTCTATCTGCTGATCAAAATTCCGGTTTATATTCCGGGACAAAAAGCTCCCGGTCTAGTTGTAAAAAGAAGTCATATAGGCGTCACAATTGGGGCAGATAACCGTTCCCCGTTCGTCAATGCCCTTCCTACGCATTTTTTCCTGTTCCCGCCGGGCCTGCATCTGCTTTTCCTTTTCCTGGGCTACGTGATCGGTATAATGCTTTTCATGACACTCCGGACAATAAGTGGTTCCGCAGCTTTTACACTGGGACCACTCCTTCCAGTTAGAAGTAACCTTCCCACAGGAATTACATTTTTTTTCCTCCATTTTTCCCCCTCCTTAAGATTTAGTTGATAAGAAATGCGACCTGATTTTTCTCCAGAACCAGATTCCTGTTTCATAATTTTCCGCAATTTAAGTCAGCCCGGGCCCGCCCCAAAACTACCCATTAACTCCTGGGACAGGACCGTTTTTGGGAGCTGGGCCTCATAGGGCCTCCGGTGCCTTTTATTATATTAAATTTTTCCCCCGGATTCAATCTAATTTTTTCGGGGGATTCCCCGATATCAAAAAGGTCCAGGGAAAAGACCCGACTGCCCCGCAGGCGGGTCTTTTTACTCTCTTTAAAGCCGGAATAAAACATCCTAAAGATCGGGTGAATAGTGCTGGGTTAAACCGGAATCGCAATGGGGACACAGGGACCTTCTCTGTTTTTCCAGGTTCCCCCCCCGGGCCATCTTTTCCAGCTTTCTCTGCCGGGCTTCCATCTGGTCCTGTTCTTCCCCTTGATGCTTTTCAGCACAATCCGGGCAAAATTCTGCTCCACACTGGCGGCAGAAAAACCAGTTTTTCAAGGAAGAACTGGATTTCCCACAGCGTCCGCATTTTTTCTCTTCCATTTTTCTCCCACCCCCTATCTTAATCTTCTACCTTTCTTTTTAACCAGAATCCGGCGGAGTAATATTTTTTTGAGTTACCCCTCATTTCCTATTATACCACTTCCTTTAAATTTTTCCAAAACCGTGCTGTTTTTAATTCTGAAGAAGGGAAAATCTCGATCCCGGATCAGTTTCAGCAAATTTCCAGCAATCCTAATCCCTATTACCTGGCCTGATAAATTACTGTTTTGAACCATTCCCTCTTCGCTCTGCTCAGAGGCGGGAGAATTCCTGGTGAATTTGTTAAAAAGAAATTTCTCAACTGCCTCCAATATCGCCCATTACAGTTTTTTCTCTCCGCCAAAAAACAGTTGCCCCTTGAAACTATTTTTGTTGTCTGTTACCCTGTCCTCCAGGAGGTGAATCATGATGTCCAGCGGGAGCAGAAACCAATCCCCCATGCTTTTTATTTCCCTGATTGAAAAATACCTGAATTATTTTATTAATCAGGAGGTGGCCCCCTTAAATTTTAACCGGGTTCAGGTGGAAATCCTGGGGACTCTCCATTTCCACCCCGGAATTACCCAGAACGAATTGGGGCATTATCTTCTTCTGGATAAAATTGCGGTCACCAAAAATCTCAAACCGCTCCTGGACCGGGGTTATGTGCAAAAAGTCCGGGATCAGGAGGACCGCCGCTTCAAAAAACTATATATCACCTCCCGAGGTTACAGTATTGGAGGCGAAATAAAAAAGGTACTGCAGCGAGCCAACACTGTTTTGCTGCAGGACATTACCCCCTGCGAACAGGAACAGGGGCAGACTTTTTTGCAAAAGGCAGCCCGGAACATTTATCGAGAAGTTCATGATGAAGAGCTAAAGTGTTAAATCGAGGACTGCAGGAGGGTAACTGCAGTTAATTCCAAGTAAAGGGTGATCTGATAATGAAAAACATCCCCCCTATCCTGGGGGCCATACTGATGATCTTCTTGTTTCTTTCAGGCAGTTCTGTCACGGCTGATAATCAGGATCTTGGCATTATTGAAGCCTGTAATCTGGTCCTGGATAACAGCCTGGAACTGGAAATTGCCCACCTGGAAAAAGAAAATGCCCGGTTCAGCTATGAACAAACCCGGGCCGACCTGAAACGCTCGGAATCCCGGACAGCCGAACTCCAAAACGAGCTCAGCCTGGTTCAATCCCAGGAAAGCTTTAATAATACCCGGGATGACCTGATTCTGGACACCATCTCCAGCTATTTTGACCTGATAATTCAAAAACAGGAGGTAAAAATTCGGGAAAAAGAATTGGAACTGGATGAACGCCGGCTGGCTGAAACAGAAGAACAGGTGCAGCTGGGCCATCAGAGCCATATGGATTTAATCAGTCAGCAGAGCAGTTATAACAGCGCTGCTTTTAATCTGGAAGATGCCCGCCAGGATTTGATCGCGGATCAGGAAAGTTTTGCCCGGGACCTGGACCGGGATGAGGTCCCTCCCCTTAATTCTGAACTGCTACAACAGGTAGAAAGAGTGGAAATATGCCAGGAGGGTTTTCTGGAAGAAGCAGTTGAGGCCAGTTTTGAATTGAGGGTTCAGGAGAAACAGGCCCAAATCGCAAAACTGGAATGGGAGCGAGATCAGGCCCGGGACATCTCCTCCCTGGAGTTAAAGCAGGTGGAAAATGAGCTGAAAATTGCCCGCCTGGAGGTGGAAAAAACCCGGGAAGATATCCATCACGGGCTGAAACAGACCTTCAACAGCTTTAAGCGGGCCCAGAATAACCTGCTGCTGGCAGAAAACAGCCTGGACGAGGCCCGGGAGAGCCATGAAATAATTCTCCAGCAGGAAGAAGTCGGCCACAAAACCAGAAATCAGGTCCTTTCTTCGAAAATCAGCCTCAAAAATGCCCGGCAAAGCTACTGGTCGGCAGTAAGCACCTATTATCAAAGCATACTTGATTTGAAAAATTCCATGGGGCGGGACTTAAAGGAGGCTGGTCATGATTTATTCCACTAAAGGCTATCTGCTCCCGATAATTCTGATTCTCTTGCTTCTGGGAACCTTTTCTTCCCGGGCCGAGACCCCCCTGACCCTGGGAGACATTGTGGAGTGGGGTCAGACTGAGGCCCCGGGCCTGGAAGAGCTGCAGGATGAAATTACCGAACTGGAACGACAGCTGGAAAGAGTCCGGGCTTCCTTCGGATGGCAGCTGGATTTCAGCGGCAGCACCCGGTTTGATCTGGATGAACGAGAATTCCAGGAGGAGCAGGTCGTCCTCGATCTGCAGAAGTCTTTTCTTTCCGGAATTAACCTGCTGGCCGATATTACCTACCGCGAACAGCTGGTGATACCGGATTTTCCGGATGATAATGACTGGCCAGATGAGCTGGAAACTGAATATGAACCCCAGGTCAGTGTTGCAGTTAGCTATACTATATTTCCCCCCACACCATCTCCGTTTTATCAGGAAAAATTCCAGCAAGAGAAACTCCTGGAACGCAGGAAAAACAACCTGAATCAGGAGCTGGGGGAGGAATTCCTGGGCTGGATTCAAAGCTACCTGGCCCTGATAACTCAGGAAAAAGCCCTGCAGTTCTCCCGGGAGGATGTAAACCGACTGGAACAGGAGTTACAGGAAATCCAGGAACAAAAAGAAATTGGAGAAGCAGGAGAAATCAATGTCCTGGACGCTGAACTGGCTCTAAAGCAGGCCGAAAATTCCTATCAAAAAAGAGCCGAAGCCCTGGAGCAGGAAAAGGATGATTTTTATGAAATGCTGGGGCTACCTCCCCAGGCCGATTTAAAGCTGAAACTGGAAAGTGAGTTTCTGGATGACCTCTACAGCTGGCTGGAGGAGCTTAACCTCGAAGAACAGGAGCAGGAAGTACTCCTGGATAAGCTCGGGGAGCATCCCCGGTTAATGAACCTGGAAACAGAAAAAAAACAGCTGCAGCAGGAAATTGATTGGCTGGGATGGGAAAGATGGCCCCAGGTTGATTTGACCGGTACCGGTAGGGGCTGGGAGGATGACTGGGATGGACAGATCGGTATTGAATTAAATTACAGCATTTATGATAGTGGGCAGCATCGTCTGCAGCAGGAAGAAGCCGGGGATGAACTCCAGGACCTGGAGGCAGAAATTGAGAATCAAAAAGAAAACCTGGAGAAACAACTGCAGACCCTCCAGCAGAATCTGGATAACTCCCGGAATGAGCTGGAGGTAAATGAACTGCGCTTTCAAAGAGAAAAGATGGAAAAAGACCTGAACAAAGAAGATTTTGACCTGGGTTTAATTACCCGCCGGGACCTGAATCAGGCCATAACCGCCAAAAAGGAAGCCCGGCTGGACTTAATTGAAGCCCGGCATGAGGTCCTCCTGAACAGGCTGCAGCTGGCTCACTTTCTTGGATATTATTACTTTGAGTGGGAAGAAATGGGGTAATAGTGATGAGCAGGAAAGCCTGGATCATTATCCTCGTTCTAATCATCTCTGGTGGGGGCTTCTGGTTCTGGAGAAGCCAGCAGCCCGGGGAAGAAGCTCCCCTGGATCAGATCCACCTCCAGGAGGGGATGTTTACTGAAGTGGAACGGGGTGCCATCAGAGAAACAATTGAAACTACAGGCCATCTGGATCCGGTACAGGAGGTGGAGCTGACTCTGCCCATTTCTGGAGAAGTGGTGGAAATCCCCGTGGAGGAAGGGGAAACCGTTGAAGAAGGAGATACTGTGCTGCAACTGGATGAAACCCGTCATCGGCTGGATTATCTCCGGGCCCGGCGGGCCTACGAAACAGCAGTAATTGATGGTTCCAGCACTCAGATTGAAAAGGCAGAACTGGATTTAGAACTGGCCGAAAAAGACCTGGAGGCCACCACCCAAAAAGCACCCCTCTCCGGGATTATTTCCGAAGTTATGGTGGAAGTGGGCGACCGGGTTTCTACTGATCAGCCCCTGATGGTCATTACTGGCGACGATCAATATGAAGTGGAAGTGGAAATTGACGAGGTTGATATCGATCTCCTGGCCCCAGGGCAGGAAGTTGTGGTCAGTGTAGATGCTCTACCTGGAGAAAATTTTTCCGGGTTTATTGATGATATTGGTTTTCAGGCCCTGACCAGAAATGGAGTAGTAACCATCCCGGTTCGGGTTTTACTCACCTCCACCCATGAACAGTTCCGCCCCGGGTTGACCACCGAACTGGAAATAATTATAACCGAATTAACCGACCGGCTCCTGATTCCAGTTACCAGTGTATATCAGGCCAATGATCAGGATTATGTAGTAAAAATGGAGGATGAGGAGCCGGTCCCCCTCCCGGTTGAAACCGGGCTTGACGATGGAATTAACGTGGAGGTAGTTGAGGGGCTAAAAGAGGGAGATCAGGTCCTGATCAACGCCTATATGATGGCCGATAATCAGGGTTCCCCCGATTTCCCTGGAGAGTTAATCGAAAATGAACCTCCTGCAGATTGACGGCCCGGATCCTTTCAGACTGTTTTTTAGAGACGGGGTGAAAAAATGCTAATTGAATCCCTGCGAATTGCCCTGCGGAGTTTTCAGAGCAATAAACTGCGGGCCATCCTTTCCATGCTGGGGATCATAATTGGGGTGGGCGCTGTTATTGCCATAGTATCCACCGGAAGCGGTGCCCAGGATGAAGTTACCGGGGAAATTGCTGATCTGGGGTCCAATTTAATTCAGATCAATCCCGGAGACCTGTTCGAACCCGGGGAAAATGGGCTTTTTACCCCGGAATTAGGCCAGGAAATCCTGGAGGCCAGCCCCGCAGTTACCGCCCTGGTTCCGGTTAAACAGGATACGGGTAATCTGGTTAAAAATGGAGAGGATCTCAGCACAACTGCTGTGGGAACCGGACCGGAATATCAGGAAATCCACAACTATCAGCCCCAGCAGGGCCGCTTCTTTAACCATAATGCGGTGGAAAATCAGAGCAATGAAATGGTTCTGGGAGCCGAGGTTGCCCAGGAGCTTTTTCCGGGAGAAAACCCTACCGGCCAGAACCTGCGTTTCATAATTCGTAACCGGCCCCATGTATTTACTATTGTAGGGGTAATGGAAGAAAGCGGCACTGGACTAACCGGCAACCTGGATGATCAGGTCTATATTCCCTATACCACCCACATGGAAAAGCTAACCCGGACCCGTTATGTAGATTCTTTCCTGGCCGGGGGAGCTTCAGCAGAAGAAGCCGAAATGGCCCTGGGCCAGATTGAGTATTTTCTGGAGTTGAACCTGGGGGATACCGACGATTTCTGGATCCAAAGCCAGGACCAAATCCTGGAGGTAATAGAACAGGTAACCGGAACCATGAATATCATGCTGGCCGGAATTGCTGCTATTTCTCTGCTGGTGGGGGGCATTGGAATAATGAATATTATGCTGGTATCCGTAACCGAAAGAACCAGGGAAATCGGGATAAGGAAGGCCATGGGAGCCAAACGGGGCCATATCCTTCGCCAGTTTCTGGTAGAAGCCCTCTGCTTGAGCGGGCTGGGAGGACTTCTGGGAATAGTTGTTGGTCGTTTGGGAGCAACTGCCATTGCCCAATTTGGAGGCTGGGAACCGGTAATATCCCCCGGGGCCGTGGCCCTGGCCCTGGGATTCGCCCTCCTGATCGGCCTGTTCTTTGGCATTTACCCCGCTTACCGGGCTTCTCAACTGGACCCTGTTCAGGCTTTGAGCTACGAATAATGGCCACCGGGGCTATAGTTCCAGTTTTTCTACAAAAGAAAGCAGGGTCCGGTTAAAATAGTCCGGGTTATCCATACTGGCATTATGACCGGCCCCGGGAATTTCTGAGTAGCTGCTTCCGGGAACCGCAGCATGCCATTCTTTATTGGCTTTAATTAAAGATCGGGGCATTTCTTTTTCGCCGTGGGTTATCAACAGGGGTTGTGGCGGAGCCTTTTCTGCCTTTTCCTGGCAGATATCCAGCTGACCTCCCAGCATATAAAGGAACTGCTTTTTCCCCATTTCCACCATGGACCTGTAAAAAAACTGACGAGCTTCACTGGTGGTCGTCTTTTCCCCCGCTGCCCTCCGGAAAATCAGGCTCCCCGGCAGAGCCCTGCTGAGGAACAGGGCCAGTTGATAAAGTCTCAGCTCCATTCTATTCATTAATTTGGCCACTGATAGCGCCCCGATGCTGACAATGCCCTGAATTCTCTCGGGATAATGGATCCCAGCATATTGCACCACATAGCCGCCCACGGAATGACCAATCACCACCGCCTTTTCAACTTTCTCTTCTTCCATTATCCCCTTTATGCAGGCTGCCATTTCCTTAACATCAAGATTTTGTTCCAGGGGAGAAGAACGACCGTGGCCCAGCATGTCCCAGGTAATTACCCGGTAGCGATCCTTAAAAGCAGCCACCTGTTCTGCAAACATCCTTCCGTTCAATCCACCCCCATGGGTAAAGATCAGGGCCGGGGCCTTTTCTGGACCCTGAACTTCATAATAAACTGAACCTGATCGACTTTTATAATTCATTTTTTCGCGCCTCCTTAAAGTTTTTGTCCTGAACACTTTCTCCAGTCCTGTCCGGTCCTCCCTGGAGATAAACTTTTTTCACCTGCAAAAATACCACTGCCAGGGCCAGATCCCTGAACCTGATAATCAAACCGTATACTGCCGGCAGGTCCGGTAATTCTCCGGTAATCACCGAAGAACCCTCGGGACCGGGGGCTACCTTCAACCCCCCAAAGTAATCATCCAGGCCAGGCTCAACCTGTCCAGCAGTACGGACCCGGACCCGCCAGGCATGAGGCCGGACACCCAGCTCTTTATCATCCACCTCGCAACCCATAATTAAACCTCCTTCCTCCAGGACCCCCTCTACCCGGCCCCGTTTATTATTTACCATTATAATAATGGATATACAGGTAGAATGGACCGTAAAAAAGTATGGAAAGGGGTTGAAATTTACCCCTCTTTTTTACGGATTATATCTACTTAAATTATTGAAGGATTCGGGCCCTCCCAACCGGAATTTTATTTATATTGATGCCAGTCAGGAGGGAGGATCATGGTCGGGACCATTTTAAAAATTAAAACTACTATTCCTCCGGGGAGCAGCGGGATCCTCCCCAGGCCTGATATCCAGGAAGCCCTGGAACAAAACCTGCTCAGCAAACAGGGCTTTTTCCGACAGCTGACCCTGATCTCGGCTCCGGCAGGTTACGGAAAAACTACCCTGATCAGGAGCTGGCTGGAACAGCATTTAGAGCAGGTGGCCTGGCTGACCCTGGACCCGGATGATAATGAGCGGACTCGATTCTGGGTCTATTTGATCTCCGCCCTGCAGACCCAAAAACCGATCCTGGGGGCCGGACCTCTTTCCCTCCTGCAGGATTCGGCAGGTCCTGATCCCTCCGCAGATTCTTTTTTGATTCCCCTGTTAAATGATCTGCTGGACCTGGAAAACCCCCTTTTTCTGGTCCTGGACGATTATCACCTGATTGATAATCCTCAAATCCATAATGACCTGGTCTTTTTTCTGGAAAACCTGCCTCCTGAAGTTCACCTTATTGTTGCCTCCCGGTCCGACCCTCCCTGGCCCCTGGCTCGCTGGCGGGCCCGGAGAAAAATGGAAGAAGTCCGGCAGGAACAACTGCGCTTTTCCCCGGATGAAACCCGCCAATTATTCCAGAACCTGGATCTTCCAGCCCTCTCGGCGGATCAGTTTCAGGTGGTGCTCAGCAAAACAGAGGGCTGGATAACCGGACTGCAGCTGCTAAGCCTTTCCCTGTCCCGGGCAGCTGATCCCGGGGCATTTATTGAAACTTTTGCCGCCAGCCACCGCTCAGTTTTTTATTTCCTGAGCGAGGAGGTTTTTGATCGGGAGCCCCGGGAAATTCAAGAATTTCTCCTGATAACCTCCCTCCTGCCACGTTTTTCCGTTTCTCTCTGCAATGCAGTCACCGGCAGAAAAGATAGCTCTGCCCTGGTGGCTGAACTACAGGAAAAAAACCTTTTTATTATACCCCTGGATGAAGAAGGTTATTGGTTTCGTTATCACCATCTTTTTGCTGAATTCCTGGCCCGAAAATTGAAAACTGCACCTGCCCTGCTCCCCGCAGAACTGCATCACAAAGCCAGTACCTGGTTTCAGAACAACAACCTCCCCCAGGAGGCAATTGACCACGCCCTGGCTGCAGGAGATCAGGAAAGAGCCGCCTTTATTCTCAATAAGGATTATGAAAAAATTGCCGGGGCTGAAGATCCCGGGCTTCGCAGCCGTCTGCTTAACCGGTTATCCCCGGACTTAATAAAAAAACATCCCCGGTTAATAGCTCAAAAAGTCCTGTTCCAGCTGGTGCAAAAAGGGCAGAAGGAAGCCCGGCAATGGTTAAATCTGTTCGGGGATTTTTCCTGCCAAAGCCCCAATGAAAAGAAAGAACTGGACGGGCTGCGGGCAGCAGTTGAAGCCTATTATCACATCTATACCCAGAATTATTCAGGGGCCCGGGAAATGGCAGATAAGGCGCTAAAACTATTACCTTCACCCAGTATATACTGGAGGATGAGTGCCCTGGTTTTTTCTGGGGACCTCCGCCTCCTGGAAGGCAGTCCCCGGGAAGCCCTCCCTTTTTATCAGGAGGCCCACCGGGAAAACCTTAAACGGGACAACCTTTATTTAAGTCTTTCCACTGGGGCCAAACTGACAAATGTTTTTAATATTCTGGGTCAACCCGATGCTGCCCGGGAATTAATCCAGCAAAACCTGGAGGAGGCCAGGGAAAAAGGCCTGTCCCGAATGCCCCGGGTAGGAGCTTTCTGGGCCCTGCAGGGAGAACTCCTGCGGGAGCAGGGTCACCTGGAGGAAGCAGACCGCTGCCTGGAAAGAAGCCTGGCAATCAGCCGACCGGAAAAACCTTCCTGGGCCTGGAATCTGTTATTTAAAATAGCTTTGCTCTTTTCCCGGGGTTGCTATCAGGAAGCCCTTTCCGCCTGCAGGAAACTGGAAGAAACTCATCAGGAGGTCAGCCTGCCCCGGTTTATAATTAATCCCGGCCTTATCTGGCAGGCCCGCCTGTTCTTACAGCAGGGTCAAAAGAAAAAAGCCAGGCAGGTCCTGACCCGATTGGGCATTAAAGCCGAACAGGCCCTGCTGCCCGGAATGGAATGGGGTTATTTGTGCCTGGCCCGGCTGATGGTTTCGGATAATTGCTCCGGGGCCGAACTAAGAGAGTTTTTGGGATCTTTAGAAAAGAAAGCTTCTCAGGGAGAACAGAAAGGCCTGTTCCTGGAAATCATATTGCTAAAAACAATACTGGAAGACAGAAAGGGCAACTCACCCGGTGCCGATCAATTATTCAATCAAGCCCTGGCTGTAGGCCTGGAAGGTGGTTTTTTCCAGACCTTCATTGATCAGGGGGAACCCTTAAAACCTGTTCTTATCAGAAGAATTGACTGCTCCCCGCAGGCCGAAGGGGAAAAAAGACAATTGGAACTGGCCCGGAAAATCCTTTCCATTCTCTCTCCCCGGGAACTAACAACCCCGGCTAAAAAGTCCCAGTCCCCTGTATCCTCATTCCTGGTGGAAGATTTAACCACCCGGGAACTGGATATCCTGCGACTTATCAACCGGGGGTTAAGCAATCAGGATATTGCCCAGAAACTCTTCCTTTCTCCCAACACCGTTAAATGGTATAATAGCAATATTTTTGGAAAACTGGGAGTCAATAGTAGAACCCAGGCGGTTGTGGAGGCCCGTAGATTAAACCTGATCCCTTCCGATTGACGCTCAACCTACCCCATTTTCCAGGGGTTGGACTAACCTTTCCCTCCCCTGGAAATAATTTTTTGCCCCTGCTTTACTCTTCTTCCCGACATAAAGAAAACCGGCAGAACCCTTTCCTGCCGGTTTTTCCTACATTAGACTACCTTTAACTTTTTTCTTTTTTTAGCTGCCCGGGAAAATCTGCAGCAGCTGCACATAATACAGGACCCACAAAAATCCCAGGGTGCTTAACGCCAGGAAGCTATAATAAAGGCGGGGACCGGCAGTCCAGAACGACCGCACCCAGGAAATAATCGCCATAATCAGAACCAGGGCTCCCAGCACCAGCAGGACCAGGGGCAGGAAGAGCAGAAATTCGAAAAATGGAGGCACCTCTCCCAACATTACTTCTGGGGCCCCGTAAGCTGGATGGGGAATGGCAAAAACACCAGCGAGGCCCAAAAGGAAGATCAGCCCAAACAGGGCGAAAAGAACGTAAATCAACCGGGCCAGGACCGATCCCAGGGTGGCATAATGGTTCTTCCATTTGAAAACCACCTGGGTCAGGGAAATCAACCAGCCCAGTAAAGTCAGGGGCCAGAGTATCAGATTCAAAAGGGTCAATCCCCCTAAAAGGGCGCTGGACCCATACCAGGGTACCTGGCTAAAAGTCATGGGGCCCCCGATTATAAGCATATTGTTTTCCTCCGGGTCAGTTCCAAAGGCAATTCTTTCAATTAACTGGGTCCCCCTGATATCCCGGTTTTGGTACAAACCCGGTTCCAGTTCCACCAGGCGGAAAGGTTCTCCCATAAAATTGCCGGTCAGGTAACCATCTGCGGTTACTCCTATCCTAACTCGCTGGAGAATGCCCAGAATTTTTTCCATGGAAGTAAAATTACTGCGGTTGGGGTGGTATTCCCCACTGTATTCCAGGGCCCGGGCCCGGACTTCACTATCGGGCTGGGGCAGAACAGGGGTTTCTGCAGGAAAGTAGCGATCCATAAAGGCCTGAAAAAGTTGTTCTGCTTCCAGGCCGGTCCCCCCATTGTAGGAGACAAACAGGCCCAGGTCATGCTCTTTTAA
>PWFS01000212.1 GCA_003554145.1 Halobacteroidaceae bacterium
AACTGATAATAAAACTTTGTTCGTTTTAATTATTTGCTCAGGCCTGCTGCTAATAATTTTTGTCTTTATGTATTCCCCTGGTGGGGAAACCCTATATACGGTTCAGTATGGTGAGATACGAGATGAGTTTACTGCAGAAGCAGTTTTTATTAGAGATGAAGAAATTGTTAATAGTCCTGCTTCAGGAGAGGTTAAGCTCCTGGTACCCGAGGGGCAGAGGGTGCGCAGTGGTTCCACGGTGGCCACGGTCGGGCCGGGAGAAGAAGAGGTTTATGCCTATCAGAGCGGGGTTATTTCCTTTAAGAATGATGGCAGCGAAAGTTTTTTCCGGCCTGGAGATTGGTCTTACCTGACCCGGGAACTGTTAGAGGAAACTGAAAATGACTTTTCTACCCTAAGATCCGGACAGGAAGTCCAAACCGGGCAGGAATTATTCCGGGTGGTTAATAATTTTTCTCTGCATCTGGCCATAGCCTATCCCCCCGAAGAGCCCCTTCCAGGCGAGGATAGTATTATTCGAGTGGAATTTCCCCGTCTTGATGGGGAAATCTACCGGGGACAATTAGTGCATACGGTTTTTACCGATGGAATTATCATATTAAAAATGCGGCAGTTTGTGGACGAGTTTTTATCCCTCCGGACTCAGCCGGTCCATATTATCAGAGGTATTTACCGGGGAACCCTGGTTCCCCGGGAATCTCTTGTTCAGACCGAGGAAGGGACAGCGGTTTTAATTCCGGGACGGGATAAACCGGTTTTAAGGAGAGTGGAAGTTATAGGAGGTAATGACAGACTGGTTCAGGTTGAAGGCTTGAGCCCCGGGGATGAAATTTTTCTGCAGCCGGACATACCATAACAGGAGGTGGACCCTTTTTGCAGCATATAGAAGAGCAGAATGATATAAAAAAAGAGCTGGGAATAGATCCTCAAGTTAAAATTGTTGGGGTTACAAAAAACAGGAGTTTTGAGGAAATAGGGCGAATCCTGGAAAGAGGTCAAAAGGACCTGGGGGAAAACCGGGTCCAGGAGCTGATGGCTAAAGCGGAGCATCTTCCCCAATGGGTTTCCTGGCATTTTATTGGACATCTGCAAAGGAATAAGGAAAAATATGTAGTGCGAATGCCTCAGCTGGCTTTAATCCATTCTGTTGACAGTTTGCGCCTGGCCCGAAAAATATCCCAGGAAGCCAGCCGGGTTCAACGGGTAATCCCGGTTTTATTACAGGTAAATATTGCCCGGGAGGACAGGAAATACGGATTTGCCCCGGCCGCATTGCTCCGGGAACTGGATGAACTGGATAAGCTGGAAAATATTGATATTCGAGGGCTGATGACCATGGCTCCACTGCAGCAGGACCCGGAAGAGGTCAGGCCATTTTTTGCAGGTTTGCGCGGGCTGGCGGGAGAAATAAAGAAGAAGCAGTGGAAACGGTTGAAAATGGAAGAGCTATCAATGGGGATGTCCCAGGACTTTAAAGTAGCAATAGAAGAAGGGGCGACAATAATACGCCTGGGCCGGATCCTTTTTTCCAATAAGGAGGGAGCCTGATGGACCTGATAATACGAACCGTTCTTTTTTTTCTGGAAATTTTATACTGGCTGATTATTGCCCGCGTAATTGTTTCTTTTCTGCCCCTGCAGAACATTAAGGATCCCTGGAGGCAGATTTTACGCTTTTTATTCGATGTAACTGAGCCTATTTTAAGCCCGATCAGGAATCTACTGCCCCGCAGCCGGATGGGACTTGATTTTTCCCCATTCATTGCTATCTTATTATTAATTTTAATCAGGCAGCTGATTCTCAGTGTTTTATTGGGCTAAGGGAGGGTACTGTAGTGAATAGAGGACCAGAGATAAAAGGAACCGTTCCTTCATTGCGCCTGGATGCTCTGGTGGGTGTAGGTTTTAAGTGTTCCAGATCTAAAGCAGCTCAACAGATTAAAGAAGGGCGGGTATCCCTGGAAGAACGGGTGGTGACCAATCCCGCCCAGCAGGTAGAACCGGGGAATACAATGAAGTGGAAAAACCATGGAATTGCCCGGCTGGAAGAGGTTGAGGGCGAGACCAAAAAAGGTCGTTTGCGGGTAGTTTTATCGCGGATGAAAGAAAGGGAGGATTGCCGGTGAATTTAAACCCCCTGGATATTTATAACAAGGAGTTTAGAAAAGGCTTTTTTGCTTACAAAAAAGAAGATGTTGATGATTTTCTGGAGCAGGTAGGACGGGATTATGAGGAAATCTATAATGAATTAAATGAACTCAGGGAAGAAACTGAAAAGCTCCAGGAACAGCTGGAAAAGTGTTCACAACAGGAAATGCGGTTGCGTCACGAACTGCAAAAGGCACAGGAAGAAAAAGAAAATATTGAAAAAGAATCCGACCTTATTATTAAGGATGCCCGCATGAAGGCCAAAGAGATTATAGAGGATGCTCAGAATCAGATTAAAGACTACTATTCTCGCTATCAAAAACTAAAGGAACTGGAGGAACTGTTCCGGGTTCGCTTCCGCACCCTCCTCGAAACCCATCTGGAGTACCTGGAAAAACATGAAAGCCAGATGGAAAGAAAAACCCAGGAGGAGGTCACAACCGAGGATGAAGAAGCGGAATAAAAAGGTGATCGGAATCCTGGGTGGTATGGGGCCTGACGCAACCATTACTCTTTTCCAGCGCATTGTGGCTAAGACCCCGGCTGAGAGAGATCAGGATCACTTTCCTGTTGTGGTCGATAGTAATCCTGCTATCCCTGATCGGACCGAAGCTTTAATCAGGGGCGGGTCAAGTCCTGTCCCCTTTATTCGAGCAGCACTCAGGCGCCTGGAAGAGGCGGGAGCTGAAGTTATAGGG
>PWFS01000245.1 GCA_003554145.1 Halobacteroidaceae bacterium
CCAAAGAAAGAGCTCTTTTTTTCCAGGAGAGGTATTTTTAGCTCCACCTCTTCCCCTTCATCAATTTTAAGGGGGCCCTGGAGGCTGATGCCGCCTCCACTGATATTATTTATCTGACCCCTGACAAAATCTTCTCCCTTTTCTTTTTCGTCAGGGCGGGGCCGATAATCCACTCGCCCCTGCACTTCGACCCGCACATATTTCCGACGCTGCACCCGATAAATGGTTTCTGGACGGGTAAGAATATAGTGGGGAAGAGGTTCCCGGTTGCGATCCTGGACCTGGCTGATGAAGAAAAACTTGCCCCGCTGAGTCGTAAATGACACAGTAACTTTTGCCCCGCGGTCAATGGGTATGGTAACTCCCAGCAGCTCGGGAGCGGCCATCTTAAATTCTCCATCCTCAATATCAAGGACCTTGGTGGCATAGGTTCCGGCATGTTCTCCTTTTATTTCCACCAGTATTTCCTGATCTTCGGTTAGTCCTGTTTTTTTCAAGGTCATCAACTCCCCCCTTGCTCCCACCCCGGGATAATGGCCTGCTTTATTTTCTATTCAATCTGATTAACCCCACCGATCGCACTTCAATTCCTGGATCAATTTCATTGTAGGAGAGAACTGGAATCTGACTTTTATTCTGGCTGCGGTCCAGTAAACGTTTGATATGAAACCGAATTATAGGACCGGTTAAAATGACGGGCCTTTTGCCCTGCTGCCGGATTTCATTAACCTTTGTTGTAATTTCATCCAGCATAAGGCGGGCCTGGCCCGGGTCCAGGTTGAGAAAAGTTCCATTCTCACTCTGCTGCAGGTTTTCCCCCAGTTCATTTTCCAGTTCCGGGGCTAAAGTCAGGGCATATATTATTCCATCCTCCTGATATTGATGGGAAATATGGCGCTGTAAAGCCTGGCGAACATATTCAGTAAGAACCACCGGATCCCGGGTCTGTCCCGCCCAATCGGCCAGGGTTTCCAGGATGGTGATCTGATCTCTAATGGAAACTTCTTCTTCCAGGAGAAACTGCAGAACCTTTTGAATGTCACCCAGGGTCATTTGATCGGGGATCAATTCATTTACAACCGCGCTGTAATCCTCTTTCAGGGTTTCAATCATCTCTTTTACTTCGCGCCGACCCAGTAGTTCAGCCGCATGCTCTTTCAAGACCTCGGTCAGATGAGTGGACATTATTGAGGGGGGGTCTACCACGGTGTATCCTTTGATTTCTGCCTCTTCCTGTTGCTCTTCCGGGATCCAGACTGCAGGCAGGCCAAAGGCCGGCTCAACTATTTCCACACCCTTAACCTTGTGTTCCGCATCAGCGGAATCCATGGCCAGGAAATGATTGGGCATAATCTGGAAGCGGGCAACTTCCATTCCTTTGAGCTTGATACAGTAGGTATTGGGATCGATCTGCATATTATCCAGCACCCGGACCGGCGGTATAATCATACCCAGTTCTGAAGCAACCTGGCGGCGAATCAGGGTTATCCTCTCCAGGAAATCACCCCCCTGTTCCGGCAAAACCAGGGGCAGAAGGTTATAGCCGAACTCCATTTCTACCGGGTCTACCCGAATCAATTCTTTGTAATCTTCTTTCTGGAGAGCAGGCCTGGATTCGGGCTGAACCTCTTCCTGCTCCAACTCGGGCGGTTCTTCTTTTTTGGACTTTTCGGCCCGGAAAATGAAAAACATGGAGGTCACTATTCCCGAGAGCAAAAACAGGGGTATGGTGGGCAGGCCCCGACTGAGACCCAAAAGGAAGAGGATACTGGCCACAACCACCAGGGCCTTGGGCTGGCTGAGCAGCTGCCGGGATAAATCCTGTCCCAGGTTGGCCTCTCCAGCCGCCCGGGTGACTACCATTCCCGTAGAAGTTGCTATTAAGAGGGCCGGTATCTGGGAAACCAGGCCGTCACCAACGGTAAGGAGGGAATAGGTCTGGAGGGCTTCTTCCAGGGCCATTCCCTGCTGAATAACTCCAACAACCAGACCGGCCACAATATTGATCAGGGTAATCACAATTCCGGCAATGGCATCCCCCTTTACAAACTTGCTGGCCCCGTCCATGGCCCCATAAAAATCGGCTTCCTGCCTTATCTTTTTCCGTTCTTCCCGGGCTTCATCTTCATTAATCAGTCCAGAATTAAGGTCGGCATCAATGCTCATCTGCTTGCCCGGCATGGCGTCCAGGGTAAAACGAGCGGCAACCTCGGCTACCCTTTCCGCGCCCTTGGTAATTACAATAAACTGGATAACCACCAGGATTAAAAAGATAATAAAACCGACAATATAATTTCCCCCCACCACAAAATCACCAAAGGCAAATATCATCTGTCCCGCATCGGCTTGCCCCAGGATCAAACGGGTTGTGGAAACATTCAGGGCCAGGCGAAACAGGGTGGCAAAAAGGAGCAGGCTGGGAAAAACCGAAAATTCCAGGGGCTCGCCGGTATAAATACTAACCAGAAGGACAGTCAGGGCAAAAGCAATATTACAGGTGATAAATATATCCAGCACAATAGTAGGCAGGGGAATGATAAACATAACCACTACCGTTACCAGGATAAAGGCAAATAAGATATCGCTATAGCGCTGTATCCAGTGCACAGGCACATCTCCTGCTGACAGGGCCATCCTGAACCCTCCTACTATTTGTAATACTTCTGCAAACGATAAACAAAGGCCAGTATTTCGGCCACCGCCTGGTACAATTCGGCGGGAATTTCTTCTCCTACCTCGGTGGAATGATAAAGGGCCTGGGCCAGGGCTTTTTCCTCCACAACCTCAATTTCATGGGCCCGGGCAATTTCCACAATCCTGTGGGCTACTTCGCCGCTGCCC
>PWFS01000078.1 GCA_003554145.1 Halobacteroidaceae bacterium
CCTCCGGCACATACATATCGCCTTCTTTAAAGCGCTGGCCAACAACATTCATACCCTTGATCAGGCCATCATTAATGATGTCTGCAGGTCTGGCTCCTTCATCAATGGCCTTCTGGGTTAATTCAGTGGCCCGCTCCACATTACACTCAATTATCGCATTCTGCAGGGCTTCAAAATCTGCCATAATACCCTCCTCCTTTTCTTTTTTACTGTTCCAGGCCCGAGTTAAAGCCTGAAAACACGGTTTAACCCCCGGAGGGGATATGGTACTACTCTTGGAAACAATGCCTTCAGGTCCAGTTTACAACTGCATACGTACAGAAAAATACCCTGTCCTGCATCGGCTCCAGACCAATGCACGAACCTTCTATTTCACCCCCTCTACTCCTCCAATCTGATTTTGCAAAAACAGGATTACTGACTCTGACAATTAAAAACGGTAACCCTGTCCAGTCCTGAAGTTCCTTTCCTCTTTGTATTTTGCAAAAAGCGTACCACCTCCTGGATAAAAAGGACCTTATCCCTGTAATGATCAGGGTTAATTTTTTTTCAATTATTCTCCCGAGAAAAAGAAAATGAGAACTGAGGAAGCTGGCTGCTCCTTCTTTCTCATTTTAAGAAAAAAATGCCCGGGCTTTTCCAGTTTACTGGTAGTGCAAGGGTTTTGCCGGGTTATTAAATTTTTCTCATTTTGATACGTTTTCTCAAATTAGGAAACCTGGAATTCTTTTAACTTCCTGTAGAGGGTAGCCCGGCTTATCCCCAGGGCTGCCGCTGCTTTTTCCTTGCCCCGGGTAGAAAAACCATACTTCTTCAAAGCCCGGTTAATTGCTTCCCTTTCCAGGGAATCAAGGGTAGGAATGGTTCCGCTGTCCTCGCCCTTTCTAAATTGAAAAAGCCTTTCCGGTAAACTCTGGAGAGATATCTGGGAGCCAGTTTCAATATTCACCGCATATTCAATGGCATTTTCCAGTTCCCTGATATTGCCCGGCCAGGAATATTCCAGGAAAACTTGCCTGGTCCCTTCCTGAAAATCGGTAATATTCTTGTTCAGTTGAGTGGCATAAAGATCCAGGAAAAAGTGCATGAGCAGGAAAATATCTTCCTTGCGTTCCCGCAGGGGTGGAATATAAAAGGGGATAACATTGAGGCGGTAGAAAAGATCTTCCCGGAAAAGCCCCTCTTCAATCAATCGCTCTAAATCCTGATTGGTAGCAGCAATGATCCGGACATCAACCTCTTTGCTGCTTACTCCCCCCACCCGTTCAATCTGCCGGGTTTCAATAACCTGCAGCAGATCTACCTGAAAACTCAGGGGCATATCCCCAATCTCATCCAGGAATATCGTTCCCTCGTTGGCCAGTTCAAACTTACCCGGTTTGCCACCTTTTTTAGCCCCGGTAAAAGCCCCTTCTTCATAGCCAAAAAGCTCTGATTCCAGCAGGGAATCCGGAATGGCAGCACAGTTAACGGTTATAAAGGGCTTGCCCTTGCGGTGGCTTTCTTCATGGATGGCCCGGGCAAAAAGACTTTTCCCGGTTCCCGTTTCACCCCGGATAAATATCGTGGAATCAGTATTACAAACCCTTTTCATCCGGGTCTTAATTTCAATCAATTCATTGCTGGTCCCCTTAATGGCATCCAGAGTCCCTTCTTTTTCTTCCCCAATTAACTTGCTGGCCAGTTTTCTGATTTCCTCACCTTTACGGAAAGATATTACTGCTCCGCTGATCTCGGGTCCTTCAAAAATGGGGGTGATACTGGAAAACAGTTTTAATTCGCGGTTCCCATCAATTTCCAGGGACAGCTCTTTTTCATAATAATCATTTTCCAGTTTACCGTCAAAAAAACCCAGGGGATTAAAATCCGGGAAAATAGAAGAGATATGTTCCCCGGTTTTATCCTGATCCAGAGAGAGGAGTTTGCGGGCTGAACCGTTAATATTAATTATGTCTCCAGTTGCATCCAGGGCTATTATTCCCTCGTGAACTGAATTAATTACCGTTTCAAACTGATTGGCCAGGGTAGTCACAGTGCCCCTCATCCTTTTTTCATTGAGGGTAGTAACAATGAACCTGGTCACGTTATTTAAAAAATTTAGTTTTTTATCAAATTCATGGAGTAGAATTTCTTTCTGATCCGGACTGAGAGCCAGCAGGGATACCGTCCCTATTTTTTCGCCTTCATGAAAAATAGGACGCATGGCAAAGGCAACCACGGAACATTTATCGGAGTAATCACATTGTTCGCAGTAATGACTGCTTTTGGTATCTTCAATAAGGATATGGCTGTCTACCCAGGATTGAATAACCCGGTCGGTGGTACAGTCTTCATTGTAAACTACCCCTACCTCTTTTTTGTACCAACCGGTTCCCGCAATAACCTCCAGGTTATTGTCAATAATGGCCAGTTCCACATCCAGGACGGCAGCAAAAGCATCAGAAACCTGCTGTAAAAAGCCTTTAATATCCTTGAGCTTTTCCATGGGCTCCCCTTTCTGATAGACAATAAATTTTTTCCTACCCTCAATTATATCAAAACCCCCCTGCTCGGACAACCCTTCTCAATTCGAGAAATCAATCCCCGCACTCCCCCCAACCTACAATAAAAATGGAGGGCAGGACTTGGCGTATTTTTCTCTAACTATTTAAGAGTTCAGAACAAAAATTCATTTTCTTTGATCGGGGAAAGAGGGTGTCTACTTTGCAGCATCGTTCGCGGAATTTTTTCCTGACCCTGGGAGTCTGTTTTTTTATTTATTTCAATTTTTTTTCCTTCCAGGTAATTGCTCCCCAGTACCTGACGGATCTTGGTGGGACCGGTTTTCAGGCTGGCCTGCAAAATTCATTTTTCTTCATCGCGGGAATTATCCTGCGCCTTTATTTCGGCCCCCTGGCTGATAGCCGGGGGCGAAAACTCCCCATCCTGATAGGCTCTTTTGTTTTTGCCACTACCCCCCTCCTCTTTTTAGTCAGCCATAATGTCCCCATGGTTTTCCTGGCCCGATTTTATCAGGCTATAGGGCTGGCCGCTTTTTTCTCCAGCGGAACTTCCCTGATCAGCGATATTGCTCCCCCCCCAAAAATTGGAACCTATATGGGGACCTATCGTTTTACGGCAACCACGGCCCTGGTGGTGGGACCGGGCATCTCTATAGGTTTAATTAATCAATTCGGTTATTCCTTCCAGTTTGTTTTCAGCTTCTTCATCGGCCTCATTGCCCTGGGCCTGGGCTTTTTTCTCCGGCCCCCCGCCCTAAAAAAAGCATTTGTCTCCCCCAATCCCCTGGATCAACTAAAAACTGTTATTCAAAACCGACTTTTATGGCCAATTTACCTGGGAGCAGGGATTGTGGCTTTCAGTTACGGAACCCTGCTGACCTTCGGCTCCATATTCTTTTCTGAAGCAACTACAGTGGCCAATCCCGGCCTCTACTTCACCATTTTTGCCCTGCTGGGAATGACCGGCAATATTTCCGCGGGAGGTTTATCTGACCGCTTCGGACGACAGGTAGTGGTTATACCTTCCATTTCCCTCCTGGGGATCGGTCTTTTTATCCTCTTTTTTCTGCCAGGCAATTCCCTGCTCCTCTGGATCAGCAGTATAATTGCCGGTTTGGGCTACGGCGGATCCATAACTGCTATTTTTACCTGGATAATCGATGTTACCCGACCTGAGGCCCGGGCTACCGCCCTGGCCTTCCAGGAAAGCGCCCTGGATATTGCTTATGCTTCCGGTTCTTTTTTCTTTGGAATTGCCCTTTCTTTTCTGGGCTATCCCCTTTCCTTCAGCCTTATCGGAGTCCTGACCATTTTAACCGCCAGTTTCCTCCTCCTGATCCGCAATAAAAATGTACCGGATTATGAGAAGCAGCTGGCCGGGAATAAATAGAGAATGCCCAAGATAAAACCCGGTAGTTAATCTACCGGGTTCTTTCTTCCTGCTCTTGATCCTCTGGAGTCAGATCCTTTATATCCTTCCGGGTATCTTTCATCTGTCGATAAACACTTTCGAATTCTATGCGATAGTTAAATTCAACCTCGGAACGGGCCCTTTCTTCTTTGATGTCCAGATTACGAATGATTAAGATTTCTTCCCGCATCCGGGAGCCCTGCAAAAGAGGTAGACCGGAGGGGGCCCAGACCCCGCTGCCTCCCCAGAACAAAACTCCACTGCGGTCGTGGGAACCCACCTCATTAACTCCAATGCTCCAGGTCTGATTATAGGCGGCCTTGGAAGAATTCATCAAATCCCACAAAAATCCATAATAATTATCGGTCCGCACATTCATCCGGGGATAATCCCGGATGGCATGAGCCCTCCAGGCCGCAGCAGTAATTATGGCGTCAACATTATCGGTAAAGGCATACTGCCGGGCCAGTTCAACAAAACAGAGATCATAACAGGTCAGGAAACCAAAACGGCCCCAGCGGGTATCAATAGTCAGCCTTTTATCACTGCCCCCGGTAAAAAACCTCCGCTCCAGGGGAGTTAGAAATATTTTATCGTAGGTCAGATTGTGATCAGTATAGTCATAATTGGGATGCAGGATAAAAGAAGAGTTATATAAATTATCACCCTTCTGAAAAGCATTATTAAAGAAAACATATTCCGGGCCCTGCTGATTATCACTCAGGCTTTCTTTTATATTATTAAACCAGGGAATGAGCTGGGTGGTTTCCCCCTCCAGAAGGTGATCCCAGACCTCACCTTCCTCCCCTTCCCAGATATAGCCGGTGAGGCTTAATTCTGGGAAAATAACAATATTAACCTGCTTTTGGTGGGCAATTTCTATTATTTCTTCTATTTTATTCATATTTGCCCTTATATCGGTAGTAGGGTTAATATTGGCCAGTAATATTGAAGGTCTTTCCTCCAGGTCACAATAAACCCTTTCCACAATCCTGGTAATCATAAACTGACACCCCTTCCCCGCTATCTGAGCAAATTATTCTCCTAATATTGATTATTCGCAAGACAGCGTATGTTACCTGCTAAAAACAAAAGATCCTCCCAGATATTTTCCGGGAAACCTGATAATATCCCATTAGAAATTACCGGGATTTTTATTTTTCTCTTCCCCAACCTCACTATACAGGGCTTTAAACAGGCAGTATACTATCAGGACCATCAGGATCATAAAGGGGAACCCACCAATTATTGATGCGGTCTGTAGGGCTTCCAGGCCCCCGGCCAGAAGAAGAATAGAAGCAACAGCCCCTTCAATTATACCCCAGGCGGCCCGGAGCTGATAGGGCGGGTTTAACATCCCCCCCGAGGTCAGCATCCCGTTAACATAGGTTCCCGAATCGGAAGAGGTAATAAAAAATATGGCCACCAGCAGCATCCCCACCGGGATTAAAACGCCTGAAGCGGGTAAAAGTTCCAGGGCGGCGAAGAAACCTGCGGCTTCATTACGGGCAACTGCATCAGCAATTCCCCCCGCTCCCAGATGTTCTTCGTGGAGAGCAAGCCCTCCAAAAACGCTAAACCAGATAGTGCTGACCAGGGCAGGCACCAACAGCACTCCAGCCACAAAAGTCCTCAGGGTCCGGCCCCGGGATATCCGGGCAATAAAAGTGCCCACAAAGGGAGCCCAGGCCAGCCACCAGGCCCAGTAAAAAACCGTCCAGGCCCCGGTCCAGTCTCCAGTTCCTGCTCCCCCAGGATCCAGCCGAAATGACATACCGATCAGGTTCTGCAGATACTCGCCCGTAGTATGAGTAAACAGATTAAGGATAAATAGGGTGGGGCCCAGCAGGAAAACCAGGACCAGGAGACCTACCGCCAGTAGAATATTTAAGCGGCTTAAATTCTTTATTCCCCGGTCAATACCCGTTATGGTAGAGGCCACAGCAGCCAGGGTAATAACCACAACTACTCCCACCCACAGGCGCTCATTGCTTTCAATTCCCCAGACCCTTTCAAACCCGGAACCTATCTGCATGGCCCCCAGGCCCAGGGAGGTGGCCAGGCCAAACATGGTAGCAAAAACCCCGATAACATTGACCAGGACCCCCCAGCCTCCCCGGGTTCCCTTCCGCCCCAGAATGGGTTCCAGGGTTGAACTCAACATCATCGGCAGATCCCGGCGGTAGCTGAAATAGGCCAGGGAGCCGGCCACCGCAGCATAAATGGCCCAGGGATGAAAACCCCAGTGAAATACTGAATAGCGAAGGGCCAGGTGTAGTGTCTCAGCGGTATAAGGATCCCCGTAAGGGGGCCAGATATAGTGGGAAATCGGTTCTGAAACCCCCCAGAAAATAAGGCCGATCCCCATTCCACAGCTGAAAAGCATGGCAAACCAGGTTAGCAATGGGTACTGGGGTTGTTCTCCATCTTTCCCCAGACGGATCCGGCCCAGGGGGCTGATCATTAAAAAGACCAGGAGTAGCAAAAAAATGCTAACCACCAGGATAAAGCTCCACCCAAAATACTGAACCATGAAATCAAATATGTAATTCATCCAGTTTTCTGCAACGCCGGGGAAAAACATTCCCCAGATCACCACGACTCCGGTAATAAATAGAGAAATATACAGGGCTGGATTCTTTTGTATATTTCCTCCTCTATCCTGCTCTGTTTTCGGGCCCATTATTTCTGCCCCCCTGATCAATTTTTGAAAACTTCTCATTCTTTTTTTCTTTTTAAACACTGCTTCCTTTTTTCCTCTTCTTCTGATCAAAAAAATTAAAATCCCCCCCGGAGAAAAACCGGGGGGGAAATTTTTTATTCACTGTTCAGCGGATTTTACAACTTATCCGTTTTACCTTCCTCTTTTAGATCTTTAATCGCCTCATAGATCCGGGCTCTTTCCACCGGTAAGGATCCCTCCCGCATCTCCCCATAGAGGGCCTTGAAGAGACAGTAGGTCATTAAGATCATGAGAATCATGAAGGGGAACCCACCAATAATCGAGGCAGTTTGCAGCGCCGATAGACCACCGGTAAACAGCAGGATGGAGGCTATGGCCCCCTCAACAACCCCCCAGGTAACCCGCAGCTGATAGGGCGGGTTCAGCATTCCCCGGGAGGTTAACATCCCGTTAACATAAGTACCCGAGTCAGACGAGGTAATAAAGAAGATGGCCACCGATAACATCCCGACAAATATGAGGAGTGAGGATCCCGGTAACAGGCTTAAAGCCTCGAAGAAGCCGGCAGCCTCATCCACCTCAACTGCAGAAGCAATTCCTCCGGCACCAAAATGTTCTTCATGCAGGGCAGCACCACCAAACACACTGAACCAGATAATACTGACCAGGGTCGGAACCAGAAGCACACCTATGACAAAGGTCCGGATGGTGCGGCCCCGGGATACCCGGGCAATAAAGGTTCCAACGAAAGGGGCCCAGGCCAGCCACCAGGCCCAGTAGAAAATAGTCCAGGCGCCGTACCAGCCCGCTGCTCCTTCTCCAGCCGCATCAAGTCCGAAGGACATATGCACCACATTCTGTAAATACTCTCCCGTGGAGTGAGTAAACAGGTTGAGGATAAACAGAGTGGGTCCGAAGATGAAAACCAGAACCAGGAGAGATATGGCAATAACCATATTAATTCGGCTCAGGTTTTTAATTCCCCGGTCAATACCGGTGATGGTTGATACAACCGCCGCGGCAGTTACAATAATCACCACCGCAACCCAGGTTACCTCATTACTCTCTATTCCAAACAGCCGCTCCAGTCCATTGGCTATCTGCATGGCCCCCAACCCCAGTGAGGTAGCCAGGCCAAACAGGGTCGCAAAAACTCCAATAACATTAACAAAGACACCCCAACCGCCGTCAATGCCCTTGCGTCCCAGGATAGGTTCAAGGGTAGAGCTGAGCATCATGGGCAGCCCTTTACGATAGCTGAAATAGGAGAGAGAGCCGGCTACTACCGCATAAATTGCCCAGGGGTGGAAACCCCAGTGGAAGATAGAGTAACGCATGGCCACGTGAATGGTACCTGCTTCATAGGCTTCACCAAAGGGAGGCCACATATAATGCCATATTGGCTCCGAAACACCCCAAAAAATAAGTCCAATTCCCATTCCACAGCTGAAAAGCATGGCAAACCAGGTTAGGAGGGGGTACTGGGGTTTCTCATCATCCTTGCCCAGCTTTATCCCTCCCAGGGGACTGATCAGCAGGAATAGAATTAAAAGCAGAAAAATACTGACAAACAGGATGAAACTCCAGCCGAAGTACTCAATCATGAAGTCAAAAACAGAACCCATCCATTCTTCGGCAGTTTCAGTAAAGAACATTCCAAATAGTACGAATGCAACGGTAATGATCAGGGCGATATAAAACGTGGGATTTCTTAATATGTTACCTCCCTGATCCTGAATCAGTTTTTCCTCCAATTGCACAACCTCCTTTTTGCTGAGTTTGAATCTCTCTGGGAATCTTTCTTAAAACAATTCCCTTTAATTTTTTGGCCCGGGCAACACCTCCTTGAACCTAAATTTAATGCTCCCAGAAATAATGGTTGAACCTCTATAACCCCATTTTCGGGGTTAACCCCACTCCTTACAGTCTGGGGCTGCTTACAAAACCAGCCCATACAAATGCATCATTTCCAGGTCTGACCCCAGAAAAACCGAATTAAATTATGTACTCATTTCGTTATTGTTTTAAGGAAATACCAAATTGCCCAAAAATAATCTCCCAACCAAAACTTCAGACCCAGAACAGCGGGCAACCAAAATAAGGTGGAAGCCAATTATGTAGTCAGTTATTTCCGTTCCCAAAAAAAACAGAATTTTTATTTTTTTCGGAGCCATTTCGCCTTGTTGTTTCTACCCCTGTTATAATAATTCCTTCTTTTAAATTCAACCAATTTATTTTTTAACAATTTCCACCGGTAAATAAGCGTCCTCAAATTGCGGTCCTGCAGGTTTTTGAACCCAGTTAAAATTTTTTTCTGGAGGCCCTTCTGACCTTCCCAAAAAAGACCCCCGCCGAAGCAGGGGTTATCTGGCTAATTATTTTTGCTGAACCTGAGTTTCATACCCGGGTAAAGCTGGCTGTAAAATGCCTTAAAATCTGGGGCTCATAAGTCATTTTTACTCCTCTAATTTTTTCTCTTTTTTCCCCAATTTTGCCAAAAGCAGCAGCCACATAGTCCATGTGATTATCAGTATAGGTACGGCGGGGTACGGTCAGACGCAATAGATCCAGAGGAGGCATAATATTTTCCCCGGTTTGAGGATCCCTCCCGGCCAGGATAGTCCCCACTTCAACTGCCCGCACTCCACTTTCCAGGTAAAGTTCAATGCAGAGGGCCTGGGAGGGAAACTGCTCCTGGGGAAGGTGTTTCAGCCAGGTTTTACCATCAACAAAAACTGCGTGGCCACCGATAGGCTGCTGAATGGGAACCCCGATATCCAATAGTTTTTGCCCCAGGCGGGCTACCTGCCCCACCCGGTGGGCCAGATAATCCTCCTCCAGGACCTCGTAAAGCCCCCGGGCTAAGGCCTCCATATCCCTTCCTGCCATCCCCCCATAAGTAATAAAGCCTTCCAGGGGCACCAACCTTTCCCGGGCCTTTTGCAAAAGCTCTTCCTGGCTTCGGGCCAGGCCAATCAGGCCTCCAATGTTTACCAGGCCGTCCTTTTTGGCGCTGAGGGTAAAACCATCCGCCAGCTGGAAAAATTCCCGAATTATGGTCCGGATCGGCCTATCCTCCTGGCCCGGTTCCCGCTTTTTGATGAAAAAAGCATTTTCGGCAAATCTAGCGGCATCAATAAAAAGAGGCAGGTCATACTTTCTGGCCACCTCCTGCACCCGCTTCATATTTCCCAGTGATACGGGTTGCCCCCCTCCACTATTGCAGGTAACGGTCATCAGAATAAAAGCAATACTGTTGGGGCCTTTTTTTTCAATAAAATCAATCAGGGCTGGAATATCCATATCACCCTTAAAAGGGTGTTCTGAACTGAGATCATAGGCCTCTTCTCCAACCAGGTTAACCCCTATTCCTCCTGCCAGTTCAATATGGGCCCGGGTGGTGTCAAAATGCATGTTACCCGGGACATAATTTCCTGGCTCAATCAGCAGGGGAAAGAGAACATTCTCCGCTCCCCGCCCCTGATGGGTGGGCAGAAAAAAAGGATAACCAAAAATATCTTCCACCGCCCGGGCCAGGTTATAATAATTCCTGCTTCCCGCGTAGGATTCATCCCCGCTCATCATTCCGGCCCATTGATTATCACTCATTGCCCCGGTGCCACTATCAGTCAATAAATCAATATAAACTTCGTCGCTTTTTAAAAGAAAAGGGTTTAAACCTGCCCGCTCCAGGGCTTTTTCTCTGCCTTCCCGGGACAATAACTGGATAGGTTCCACCACTTTAATCCGATAGGGTTCGGCCTGGGGCCAGTATGCTTCGACCATTTTTTTCCCTCCATTCTTTTTTGCTCATCATACTCTTTCCACCCGGAAGCCTGAACTTCCTCTAAAAAGTTAAACCGATACCCACGGGTAAGGCATCGGTTTAACCAGGAGGGAATCAATGAGGTGAAATTTTTAAAAACTTTATTCAAGACTCAGGGCCCGTTTGGGGAAAGCCTCCAGTTATTCCGAGGCAGAATCATTGAGCAGCAGCTGGCCGTCTTTTTTCCCAAAGCCATCACTCCTCCCGGCAGGAGGCCGGGTTTACGCCCCATTTTTAGATGGCTATGTTCAAGAATTTTTTCTTTTCTTCAGCAGTTAATGGAATAATCAGGACTGCAACCCGGGGCTGAGAATTAAGATCCAGGAAATAATTCTGATGCCGGGTTGACCCTTGCTGTTCAGGGTTTCCATACCCTTGCAGAGGGATAGGTTAGACCCTGCCTGCACTTTTGACCTTTGCGGTTTTTCTTCAGATAATTAAAAAGGCAATGACCCCTGGAAGAATTTTTAAAACCTCCCCCGCCTTAAAACTTGCCCGGGAAATACAGGCTGCTGTTCCCCCTCCTGGAGGACCACCTCTCCGTTTACAAGGACCCAATCAATTCCCCGGGGAGATTGAAAGGGTTGGGAAAAAGTAGCCCCTTCAGCAACCTGCTCCGGGTCAAAAATGGTAATATCCGCTGCGAAACCAGTTCGAAGCAGCCCCCTATTCCATAGTCCCAACCTCCAGGCAGGAAAACCAGTCATTTTATTTATGGCTTTTTCCAGGCCCATGATCTGCTGTTCCCGGACATAATGCCCCAGAACCCGGGGAAAAGTACCAAAGTTGCGGGGGTGAGGTTTTCCTTCTCTTTCGGTTAGAGCACTACCATCTGAACCTACCATGGACAGGGGATGCTGTAGAACGGCCTGGACATCCTCTTCGCACATTCCGAAACGGATCATACCGGCTTCCGCCTCGCTGGCCTGAACCAGGTAAATCAGGCAATCAACACCTGATCGGCCTGTTTTTTCCGCGATTTCCGCCAGGCGCAGTCCCTCATACTGTTTTAACTCCCCTTCAGGCAAATAGGAAACCATTATCTTATCATAGCCTCTTTCGCCTTCAATACGTTCTACTTCCTGTCGAACCTTCTCATAAAAATCTGGTTTTTGCAGGTTTTCCAGCATTTTATTTGTTCCCCCATCATGGGCCCAGGAAGGCAGTAGGGCGCCAAGGGAAGTGGAGGTAGCAATGTAGGGATAAACATCACAGGTAATGTCCAGGCCCTGCTGTCGCAATTCTTGCATGGAGGCCAGGGTATTTTTAACCGCTCCCCAGTTTTTTTCCCCGCCCACCTTATGATGCGAGACCTGAACTGCTACTCCAGACTGACGCCCTATTTCTGCACTTTCCTGGACAGATTCCATTAAGCGGTCGCTTTCATTGCGCATATGAGTGGCATAAATACCACCATACCGGGCGGCAACTTTTCCCAGCCGGACAAACTCGGCAGCATCACCATAACAGGAGGGGGCATAAAGAAGACCGCTGCTGAAACCAAAAGCTCCGGCCTCCAGTGATTCCCCCAGTATTTTTTCCATTTGTTCCATTTCGCAGGAGTTAGCCTTACGCTCTTCACTACCCACTACCGATTTGCGCAGGGTTCCATGCCCAACCAGTCCGGCCAGGTTGGCGGCCGGGCGGGCTTTCTGCAGGGCCTGCAGGTATTCTTCATAACCCTCCCAGGAGAGTTCCAACCCTTTTTTCCCCAGATTCCTGCCAATATCCTTTGCGGCCTGACCATAAGCAGGGGCTACGGAAAAACCACAGTTTCCTACCATTTCAGTGGTTACTCCCTGCTCAATTTTGCTTTTCCCCCTGTTATTTAACATGTAGACCGTGTCAGAGTGGGTATGAATATCAATAAATCCAGGAGCAACCACTTTTCCGGCAGCATCGATAACATGTTCCGCTCCGGTATTAACCAGTCCGATCTCCTGAATTATCCCCTTTTCCACCAGGACATCCCCATAAAAGAAAGGTGCCCCACTACCGTCAATAATCTTTCCATTTTTGATTAAAATCCTGCCCACAATTATTTCCCCTTTCCTTTTAAAACACCATTTTCCCGAACAAGTTTGTTTAATTCCAGGTACTAAACACGCATCTCTCAAGGCCAGGCAATCCACTCAGGAATTGGCCCCAGCTATGGTTTTTTCCCCCTGAAAAAAACTATTCCTAAAAAACAAGTTGCTGCTTAACGGAAATTTGCCCCGACCAGATCCAGCCCATTCTTTTTAATTTCC
>PWFS01000195.1 GCA_003554145.1 Halobacteroidaceae bacterium
AAGGAGGAATTAACCGAGGTTGAATTTCCGCAAATAACGGTGGTGCATCCCTCGGGCTGGTTTGGAATGGGAAATCTGGAGGAGGCCTTTGTCCTACTACCTGTGCTGGAAGAACAGAAGGATTTTACCTTCAATGTTAATTTTATGCTGGAAACCGGGGTAGAATATTCATTGGAGCAGATACTGGAGGAATATCAGGAGGAACAGGAAGGGATAGGGATAGAAGATTTTTCCCTGCAGAAAACAGAAGAAATCGTTATTGATGATCACCCCGGTGATAGAATTATTTTTTCGGGGTTCATGCCGGATTTGCACGGAGAGGAAATCCAGTGGATGCAGTATTTTGTCCTGCTGGAGGAGGAGAAGTATTTGATCATTACCTATGCTGCGGAAAAGGAGAATTTTGAGTATTATCGAGAAGAAGTAGAGGAAATAATAAAAAAGACCCGGGTCCATTAAATTGACCCGGGGGGAATAGATAGTTCGAAAAAACAGCAGGTGGACCTTCTCGTTTTTTAGGTTCGGGGCAGGGAGAAAGAAAAAGTTGTTCCCTGTCCTTCCCTGCTTGAAACCATAATTTCTTCGCCGTGGGCCCGGACTATATCCCGGGAAATGGCCAGCCCCAGTCCCCAACCGGGGTCTTTTTTCTGTAAGCCCTTCTGCCCCCGGTAAAATCGCTTCCAGATAAAGGGTAAATCCTCGTCATTTATTCCCGGCCCGGTATCGGCCACGGAAATCCAGACTTTTTCCTTTTCAACCCGGGCCCGGATGGTGATGGTCCCGCCGGGAGGAGTAAAGGTAAGGGCATTATCCAGGAGATTGGCAATAACCAGCTGAATGAGCGCGGGATCAGCTCTGATCAGGGGCAGATCCGGGGGCAGGTCCTGGACCAGGGTTAATTCCCCATCTTTAATAGCCTCTGCCCGAGTGTTGATTACTTCAGCCAGCAAATCTTCAGGTGGAAAATCCTTCAGGCGGGGATCAATATTACCGCTTTTTATCCGGGAATAGTCCAGGAGTTCTTTGATCAGCCCGGTCAGACTATCGGTTTCCTCACAAATGGTTTGCAGGAAACGCTCCCTGATCTCTGGCTGAGAAGCAGTCCCATCCAGGAGGGCCTGAGAATAACTGCGAATGGTAGTCAGGGGGGTTTTTAATTCGTGGGAAACTTCGGCCAGGAAATTTCGTTGTATTTCCTCCAGCCCATCGAGATTTTTAAGGTTATGCAGTAAAGCCACGGCTCCCGAACTGCTGTGGTTTTTGTTTTTAATGGGAAAAACCTGGATAAAAATAGACAGATGCCCCTCCAACTCTAATAACTGGCTCTGTTTTTCTCCTGTGTTCAGGGTCTTTTGGAAAAGGTCGGGGATTTCTGGCATGGTAATAAGGGTGGAGAGTTCTTTAAGGTGGAAATCTTCGGGGGCCATATCCGGCCGAAAAAGATTAATTGCGGGCGAATTGCTGAGAATTATCTGGCCCTCCTGATTAATTGCTATTACGCCTTCCTCAATACTGGACACTGTATGGGCCAGCTTGTCCCTCTCCCCGGCCAGCTGGCCCAGAGTCTGGTCCAGGCGGGTAGCGAGGAAATTAAAGGAATGCCCCAGTTTGCCCAGTTCATCGGCACGGGCAATCTGGACCCGGCGAGAGAAATCACCCGCGGCCATGGCCAGGGCGGATTGATTAATATCCATGATAGGGCGGGATAAATTGCGAGCCAGGCCCAGACTGATCATTCCCGCAGCCAGAACGGCAATGATGGCAGCATAAATCAGGTTTTTTTGAATCTGCTGGAGGGTGTTTTGAATGCCGGTAATCGGATAGTGAAGGAATAGACCTCCAATAATCCGCCCGCCCTTTTCTACAGGTATTCCGGTAGAAAGCATGGCAGTATCAAAATAACTGGTGCTGGCCTGCCGGGAAATAACCTTGCCCTGGATGATGGTTTCCAGATCCCCGGGGGCGATCCTGCTCTCGGAGCCAAGATGGGCTTCCGGACGGGAACTTTTTATAATCATGCCCTGCTGATTCACGATCCAGATTCGAGCCTCCAGGGTCCGGTCCAAAAGAAACAGGATCTGAGAATGATCTTCTCCTCCTGCCGTTAAAATACTGCGGGCTAGTCCGGTTAATTCCTGGCCGGTTTTTTCCTGTTCCCGGCTATGGGTAGCAATAAAGTAGTCTTCAATAAGAAAGGTGAAAAAAACCCCCACAGCCAGCAGCACCAGCAGAATAAGGGTTATATAGGAAAAGAATATTTTGCTGTTAATGGATTTAAGCATTATTCTCGCTCCCCGGAAAAACGATATCCTACCCCCCAGACTGTTTCCAGTTTCCAGGAGGGGTTGTGGGCTGATTTAAGTTTATCCCTGATATGTTTGATGTGGACATCGATATTGCGATTATCCCCGGTATATTCATACCCCCAGAGGTTTTCCAGAATCTGTTCTCGGGAAAAAACCTGGCCGGCGTGGTCGGCCAGAAAAGCCAGCAATTCAACTTCCCGCCGGGTCAGGGTAATCTCTCTTCCTTCCAGCAGGACTCGAAATTCCCCGGTATCAATTTTTAAGCCGGGAAAGGAGATAACTGTTCCGGATTTTTCTGCTGGAGTAGATCGCCGCAGAATAGCTCTAATGCGGGCCATAATTTCCACCGGGTTAAATGGTTTTTCCACATAATCATCTGCTCCCAGATCCAGGCCAATTATTTTGTCATAGTCCTCGGTACGAGCAGTTAACATCAGGACTGGAACCTGTAGCCCCTCATTTCTGAGGACCCGGCAAACCTCCCAGCCCTCAATTCC
>PWFS01000083.1 GCA_003554145.1 Halobacteroidaceae bacterium
GCCCATAATAAAAACTCCTCGGTATCCTGCAAAAAACAGGCGAGGAGCAGGGCTGATTTATTTTACCTTTTCAGGCGAATAAATCCACCAGAAGACCTCTAATTTCCTCGATTTTGTTTATTAAATCCAGATTCTCCTGTTCACTGTTCATAAAAGCCCGGGTGATCTCTTCCAGGGTGTCATCAACCTTTTCAATTACGGTATATAATTTCATTGAACCGTCCGGGGCTATACTGGAAATCTGCCTGATGCGCAGACCCTTCTTCTGCACCGCCTGGAGAAATTGCTGCACCTCTTTTTTATAGGCCTTCAGATCAGCCATTCCACCCCTTTTTTTGAGGGCTTCACCCTTCTGATCTACTCCTTTCAGGATGTTCTTGAGTTCCTCCAGGTGCAGACTTTGTTCCTCCTGGCCCAGCAAACCAGAAAAATTTTTATCAGAAGCCCCATCCACCGGGCGGGAACTTTTTTTGAGCTTGATTAAATTCTTATCCCTGCTGCCCCGGATACGCATTTTATTCCCTGATTTCTTTTAATCTTTCCTGAACAATCCTGGCCCGTTTGCGGCGGGAAAGCCGCCCCATAATCACCCTTAAAATTAAAAGCAAGGCCCCCAGCGGAATAACAACCAGGATAATATAAAGGGCCGAATTGATAAAAATATCTAGCACCATAATACTTCAAACCCCCTAATTTTTACTTCCGTTATACATTCGTTTTTTAATAAAAAAATCCTTCTTAAATCCCCGGATTTTTTGCTGATTTAAACCCGACAGCAGAATAATTTAAGGGGCACTTTCCCCAATAACCTGATACAAACAACAACTGTTTGCAAGGGTTTTAAATCGGGCCAGGCAGTACCCCTGTAACAATTTACTTCCGTAAAAATTCCCCTACTTTCTTTTTTATATCCATTTTTCTCTGTTCTGAAGAAAAATAAAGATGCCCACAACCCTGCAGAAGATGGGTTTCCACGTTTGGTATTATTTCTCGGGCTCTTTTTAGGACAGGTTCTCCGGGGAATAACACGTCCTTTTCCCCGGCAAGCAATAAAGTAGGGGCCTGATACTCCTTTATATCCTCTCCTCTAACATTGGAAGGCATATTGGGATTGACTTTCACATGATGAAAGGTGGTTCGAATCATCTCTATTGTATCTCGATCAATAGGTTCATCCGGACTCATCATGGGCATAAAGGCTTTTTCAAACCATTTTTCCCGCCTGGTTATCAAATACAGCAGCATGGGGACCCCCATGCTGATTATCAGCCTGCTTTTAGGAGCATTATATATCCCTGCAGGCACCAGTAAAATTGCTTTAGAGATTTTTCCCGGGGCAACACACATCAGCTTGGCTAAAATCCCTCCACCAAAGGATTCCCCCATACAGATCATTTTCTGGAATCCCAGGGAATCAATCACATCTGCTGCCCATTGGCCGTATTCAAGTGTTTTTGAGGACAGAACTCTTTGCTCACTTTTACCCGGGTGACCAATAGTATCAGGAGCATATACCAGATGATCCTGGATCAAATGCAGATTCTTGCCCAGTGAAAATGGAGCGGTGCTGTTTCCTCCGTGGAAAAGCAAGACTGGTTCTGCCCCTGAATTACCCGCTTTCAAAACATGGGTCTTACCAAATCTCGTATTTACATAAAGATCTTCATACTCTACCTCCAGGCTTTCAACCTGACTGTCATATAAATCTTTTACAATCTTTTCACTCTGTCCCGTTCGATAAATGTTATCCTTCAACTTTTCCCTCCTGACCAAACCCGCTCCCCCTGGGATAGAGGTCCGGTTATTTTCTCCTGCTTTAGCTGGCCTGAAATGAGGCCTGTCAAAGGTGAGCCAGGTAAAAGGCGACAACCTTTACCTCTGACTAATTGAACCAGGATATATTACCTATCATCTCAGGAAAAAAGCAGGGTAGACCTTTTTTTCCTGCCCTCTTTCGTAGAAGAGCCAAAAAAGAGAAATAAATTTCTTTATTTTACCATTCCACTTTTTACTTATAAAACCTTTTTCCCGGACCGATTACCAGGGAAAAAGTTCGCCAGAGAAAAAAGGAGTCCGGGCGGGAAAACGAAAAATACCCGGCAAAAACATTTTTATTTATACCCTGCCTTATCCGTCTGTCAGGCACCATGGGGACAGCAGTCCCAGTGGAAAAAACTGTTCCAACAGGACCAGAAAATTTTAGTCCCACCAGGGTGATGAAAATTTTGCCGGGTTCATCAGAATCGGTGGGGATATGCTCTCCCTTTTTGCTCTTATTTTTTTTTGTTTTTATCAGGCAGAAGCTGTGTTAACCCTACCCATAGCCCGCCAGCCTTTTCCCCCTTTATTTTTTCAAGCAGGAATCCCATTATTTTTATGGAAAAGATTATCTTGTTGGTTTCAGTAGGGAGGTCCTTTTCATGTCCAGATTCAAAGCTTACCTGCAGAAATTATTTCCTGAGGACTCCATACCCCGCCGTATCTTTTCCCTGGCCTGGCCGGTAATAGCGGAAATGTCCAGTACAACCCTGACCCAGATTGTGGATATGATGATGGTTGGTCGTCTGGGAGCAGTTGCCGTGGCTTCGGTGGGTATCAGTATGATGCCTCTCCAGTACTCCATTCGGCTTTTTAATGCCCTCAATGTTGGCACCACCGCTCTGGTGGCACGTTTTACCGGGGCAGAAGAACCAATGGAGGCGGGGAAAACCCTTCATCAGTCGCTATTTATGGCCTTTGGAGTCATGATCCTCTTAGGGGTCACTTTTTTTGCTTTTGCACCCCAGATAATAACTTTCATGGGGGCCGAACCAGAAGTGGTAGCCACCGGAACCGTTTACCTCCGCATCCTGGTTCCCGGCTTTATCCTCATGCTTTTGCGCATGGTTGTTACTGCTGCCCTGCGGGGGATTGGGGATACCAAAACCCCCATGCTGGTGAATATTTTGGTCAACATCTCCAATATTATCGGCAACTATCTCCTTATTTTTGGGAACCTGGGTTTTCCCGAAATGGGAGTATACGGAGCAGCCCTGGCCACCAGCCTGGCCCGGGGCGGGGGAGCAGCAGCCATGCTCTATTTACTTACCCGGCGTCACCCCCATCTCTGGGTGGGCTGGCGAAATTTCTTCCACATTGATTTCCAGATGATCCGGCGCATTGCCCGGGTCGGTCTACCTGCTTCGGCCGAGCAGTTAATCCAGAGAATAGCCCAGGTTTTTTATCTGCGAATTGTTGCTTCCCTGGGAACCGTAGCCCTGGCCGCCCATCAGATCGCCCTTAAAACCGAATCCCTCTCCTATATGCCCGGTTTTGGCTTTGCTGTTGCTACCACTGCCCTGGTTGGCCAGAACCTGGGGGCCAAACGGCCAGACCGCTCCCATAAAAGCGGCAATACCGCCTGGTTGATGGCCATTACCTCCATGGGTTTTATGGGAATTATGTTCTTTTTCTTTTCCGAGGGATTCATGAGGTTATTTACCGATGACCCGGAAATTATTGAAATGGGCCGGGTGGCCCTGAAAATTGTGGCTTTTGCCCAGATCCCCATGGCTACTCACTTTATCTTTGCCTGGGGCCTGCGGGGAGCAGGTGATACCCGTCCCGTTTTTTATGCCACGGTATTTTCCACCTGGGTGGGCCGCCTGGGAGGCGCCTATCTCTTTGTAATTATCCTGGACATGGGACTGGCCGGAGCCTGGCTGGCCATGGTGGTGGACTGGGCCATGCGGGGCGCCTATGTAGCCTGGCGTTTTCAAAGTGGTAAATGGAAAGATGTAGAGGTATAAAAAAAAGTGGGCCGGGCCCACTTTTTTTTTAATCCTTGAGAAATGAGGATAAAAGATGATTAAATTTTTCCCGCTTTTCCAGCATGGGAAGGTGACCCGCATTTTCAATAACTTCCAGTCTGGCCCGGGGTATTTCCTGGGCCAGGCGTTCACTATTTACCGGGGGAACTATGCGATCTTTATCCCCCGTCATTACCAGAACCGGTGCCCGCATCCGGTGTAGGGAAGTCCAGCGATGATCCCGCCGCCAGAAATCCTGTCCCGCCTGGAGTTGGGCCCGGACTCCATGATCAGTAGAAGGTTGATTCAAGAAGCGCTGCAGAATAGCTTCTACCTCTTCCGGTTTCTGGCGAACAAAATCGGGGGCCAGGGTCAGGCGCAACCGGGCCCGGGTTCTCTTTTCTAGATCCTTTTTCATCCGGGCCAGGGACAGCTTAAACATGGTCCAATTGGAAGCATGGGTTGCTCCCCCACCCCCGCCGGTGGTGCTGATCAGAAACAGCCGATCAGTCATTTGTGGATATTCCAGGCCGAAAACCTGGGCCACAAAACCACCCAGAGAAGAGCCCCCAATGTGGGCCTTTTTTATGTCCATGGCCCGGAGGAAATCCCGGACATCCCGGGCCATATCAGTTATGGTATAAGGGGGGTCTGGAGCTTCGCTTTCCCCCAGGCCCCGGTTATCCAGGGCATAGAGGGTAAAAGAATCACTCAATCCTTCCAGTTGCTGATCCCATAACCACCGTCCATAACCCAGTCCGGGAATTAAAATAACAGGGGGTCCTGCACCAGCTTTTTCATATCCGATTTCCAGGTTTTCTGTTCTAATCCTGGGCATTCCGCCTCAAACCTCCTTCACGAGCCAGTTCCTTTTCCATTCTATCCAGTTCTTCCGGGGTAAAGACCTTTTCAATATATTCCCGGGTTGCAGGCAGGGGCTCTACCCCCAGTTCTTCCTGCAAAACCCGGATACAATCCAGGCAAATTCGCTGGGCCAGGTAACGGTTACCCAGTTGCAGATAACCCTCCATGGCCAGCTGATAGGCCACCTCCCAGCAGCGATCCCGGCTCAGCATTTTTTCACTTATTTCCAGGGCTTTTTCCGGCTGATTGGACTGGAGGTAATAGCGGGCCAGGCGCTCGCAGCCCTGAAAGAAGAGGCGTCTGAGTTTTTCTCGCGGTTCTCGGACCCAGTCAAAATAAAGGGAAAAGGAAAGAAAATCTCCCTGATAGAGTTCCACTGCTTCAGCCAGAATATCCGGATCATTGTCATTTAAACCCCTCTTAATCTTTTCTTCAAAGCGGTCCACATCGAGATCCCAGAAGGCCTCTCGATCCAGGCCATAGGCCTGTCCAGTCCTTTTGATGAAATAGGGGGCAGTTCTGGCCCTGCGATCCGGTTCTAAGACAGAATTGAGGGAATTAAGAGCCACTTTAAAATCCCGGGCAGCAGTTTCTAAATCCTGATGGGGCCAGAGCAGCTCGTAAATCCTTTCCCGGGGTAAAAGTTCCTCCCGGAAAGCCAGAAAAAGCTGGAAAAGCTCCTTGGCCTTTTCCCGTTTCCAGTGCCCGTCAGTTATTTCTTCTCCCCCCCGCCAGAGACGCATGGGCCCCAGGGCTTTAATAATAAGAGTATAGCCGGGGTGATAATCCCAGCGGCGAATACCCGATTGCTCCTGAACCCAGGTTTTTAAATCCTGCTCCAGCTCATCCTCCAGTTCAATCAGGGGCGGCATCAACCGTCGGGGATCCCGAACCCCAAGGAGATTAGGGTGCTGCAGCAGAAAACCGTAGCCCTCCTGCCGGGCCAGCTCTAAAGCCTTTAAAAATCTTTCTTTCCAATACACCCGGTCATTGGCAAACCCACTCAATCCCAGCCATAAACAGGCCAGGGTCTGGCCGAAAAGATCATTGAGGGAAATAAAGTTCTCCCGGGCAGTTTCCAGAAATTTCTGCCCTTCTCCCGGCTGATGGGCCTGGAGAAAGGCAATACCCAGGGCCAGACGAACCAGATTGGCCATCCACTCATCCCCAGCCTGCAGGGCCAGGTTCAGCCCTTCTTCTCCATACTTCTGGGCCTGAACCAGGTTTCCCACCTGGCCAAAGTTGTTGGTGAGACCCCACAGGCCTTCAACCCGGCCCCGCTGCACACCCACTTTATCCATCAGCTTCAGGGCCTGATGATAATAATCGGCTGCCTTCTGGGGCTGCTCCGGGTATTTCAGTTGATAGGCATGGCCCAGCCGCATATAACCAACCGCCTCGGTAAAGGGTGATTCCAGGGATCTGGCCAGCCTTAACCCCTGCCGGGCCCAGTAAATGGCCTGCTGAAACTCACCGGCAAAGACATACAGAAGAGAGAGAACCATGGGGCTTTCCCGATGAGTGCGGGGAACCCTGCCCGGACTCACCCCACTTCCTTCTACCACCTGCTCCAGCATCTGCCGGGCCTGTTCCAGGCGCCCGGTTCTCAGGAGCAATCTTGATTCCAGGTGCAGCTCCAGCCCGGGGGAGGAGGCTTCTTCCCCCAGTTTATGGGAAGCCTGCAGGAGCCGCCGGGCCCCCTGAGCATCACCGCGATTGGCCTTATTTTCCGCCAGGAGTTCCAGGAGATGGGTTTCTCCGGTCCTCTCAACCTCGGCCTGTAAGGCCAGGCCCTGACGCAGGTAATCCTCCGCCCTGGCGGGCTCCACTGTATCCAGGTGAACCATGGCCAGCTTTTGATAGGCCTGTAGACGCCCCTCAGAGTCACCCCGTTTTTGGAAAATTTCCCGGGCCTGATGATAATAACTGAGGGCATTACTGTAATCAGAGGAATAGCGGGCCAGATCTCCCCGGTAGATCAGGAGACGGGGGAAACTGACAAAAACCTGATCATCAATTCGCCCCATCCACTCCTTAATTTTCTGCTGGGGTATACTTTTTTCCAGTTGCTGCATATTCTGGACCATCAGTTGGGCCGCTCCCCGCTGATCCCCTGCCTCCAGAAGGTGATAAATGGCGGGCTGCAGCTGGCTGCGGTCCTGGAAAAACTGGGCTACCTGATAATGCAGGTCAGCCCACTGGCTATTACGGGAAAACAATTTTTCCTGTAGAAAATATCGCCACAGGGGATGATAGGCATAGCTACCAGCTTCAACTTCCTGCAGCAGCAGGCCTTTTTCCAGCAGGTCCTCCAGGATAATGCGGCTGTCCTCCCGCCCGGTTAAATAATTACAGGCGGGTTCTTCCAGGTCCTGGAGAATAGAGGTCTGCAGCAGGAAATCCTGTAGTTCTTCTTCCCTGGGAGCCAGGAGTTCTTCCTCCATAAAATCCCATAGCCAGGGCAGTTTTTCCCGGGGTTTATCCTTTATTTCCTCTATGTTCAGCCCCTGTTTCAAAAGGGGCCAGAACTGTTCCAGAGCCATTATCCAGCCCCGGCTTAACCGGGTTATTGCCTCCAGTTCTGCTTCCCCCAGCTGATAGTTGTGCTGCTGAACAAAGTATTCCCTGATTTCTTCCCGGGATAGGGCCAGGGCTTCCCTCCTGATTTCAAGAATATCCCCCCTGGCCCGCCAGCTGGCCAGACGGGGCAAGGGGGGAATTATCCGGCTCAAAATCACCAGGTGCAACCGCTGGGGTCCAATTTCAACCAGGCGGCTCACAATTTCATTTATTCGGCTCTCACCGGCAACATTTTGATAATTATCCAGGATCAGAACCATATCCCGGGACAGATGTTCAAATAAGTCATTAATCAGGTATTCCAGGTGCTCCTGATAATCCATATTTTCATAATCAGTTATTTCCGGCACCTGGCGGGCCAGGAGGTGATTCAGGTGCCTGAGAAAAGTTTTCCAATCGCTGTCGTCTTCCTGCAGACGGTACCAGAGACAGGGCCAGGAGGTACCATTACAAAATTCAGTAAGAAGTGTGGTTTTCCCATAACCGGGACCGGCCTGAATAAGAATCAGGGCATAATCTTCAATCTGCTCCAGGCTGCCTTTAATCCCAGGACGGGGAAAAAACGGGCTCCGGAGTCGAGGAGCCTGCAGTTTGGTTTTCAGAATCCGGCTGGGGGACATATTAACCACCTCAAGTCATTATTCGACCCCTTTACCGGATTTTCCTTTTTTACCCTGCTCCGGGCTCCAATCAAACTCTACCATATTTCCAGGCGGCGAGCCTCCTTGCGCAATTCTTCCCGGAAATCGGGGTGGGCGATGGCAATCAAACGCTGGACCCGCTCCCGTACACTCCGGCCCTTGAGAGAGGCCACCCCGTATTCGGTCACCACCAGGTCAATCTCCTGCCGGCCCAGGGTAACCTGGGCCCCCGCCGGTAACTGGGGTTGAATGGTAGAAACAGCACCTTTCTTGGCAGTGCTGCGCAGGGCAATAATCCCTTTGCCTCCGGGGGAACGCTGGGCGCCTCGATGAGTATCCGCCTGCCCCCCGGTTCCGCTGAATTGTCGGCCCCCCAGCCATTCGGAAACCACCTGCCCACAAAGGTCCACCTGCAGGGCAGTATTGATGCTGACCATCTGATAATTCTGCCCAATGACAAAGGGGTCATTGGTTACATTGCCCTGCTGAAATTCCACTGCGGGATTCTGGTCAATGAAGCGGTACAGGCGGGAGGTCCCCAGGGCAAAAGTCCCCACCATTTTCCCCTTCCACAGGGATTTCTGGCTGCCGGTAATGGCTCCAGCAGCAAAAAGATCAACCATGCCGTCGGTGAACATTTCAGTATGAATACCCAGATTTTTTTTGTCCACCAGGTTGCGGGCAATGGCATTGGGAATACCGCCGATACCCAGCTGGACAGTGGCACCATCCTCAACCAGGTCCGCAATATTATCCCCGATAGCCTGATCCACCGCCGAAGGCTCAACCGGGGGCAGCTCCACCAGGTCCGCTTTGTTTTCCACAATCCAGTCGATCTCACTGATGTGAACCTGGGTATCCCCCAGGGTTCGGGGCAGGTTTTCATTTATCTCCAGAATTACCGTATCCGCTTTTTCCACCATTATTTTTTCATAGGTTACTCCCAGGGAAAGGGAAAAGAACCCATTTTCATCCATGGGAGCCGCCGTGCCCCAGAAATAATCGATGTTATCTTTTTCGGCTTTTTTCTCTCCCGCTTCATGCAAATTATTGGGTAGATGGGTCGCCATCTGCTCTCCATAATATTTGCGCTCCCAGGGGCCAAAAAACCAGCTTTCATTGAGAATATGCCCCTGTAGAGAAGGATCCATGAAACCATAATCCCGCATCAGAAGGCAGGTGCAAATTCGAACCCCTTCCAGTTCCGGGGCTTTTTGGGCCAGGGCCCCCAGGAGGGCGGGTGGTTCTGATGCAGCCATGGCAGCCACGATTGTCTGCCTGTTTTTTACCATATTTGCAGCTTCTTCAGGGCCCAGCAAACGCTTTTTGTATTCCTGTTGCAGATCCATTTGATCCTCCTTTCTAACCCCAGTTTAATACCTGGGCATTCCAGGCATAACCTACTCCGGCGGAGACCATAACCACGGTGCTGCCCCTTTTTATTGCGCCCCTTTCCAGGCCCAACTCCAGGGATATAATCTGATCATGCTGGCCGATATGCCCATATTCTTCCAGGTAAACCGACTGCTCCTGCTTCAACCCCAGGGTCTGCAGGATATAATCGTGGGCCGACCGCTTCATGTGCAGTAGGGCCAGGTAATCAATATCTCTACAGGTCAGGCTGCTTCTTTCCAGGGCCAGGTCAATTGCGTTAAGAAAATTATCCATGGAAACCTGTTCCAGGCGCTCCTTCATCCATTCCGGTTCCATTACCTCCAGGAAGTGGCGTTTTTTTTCCACCCCCTCTGGAGTCAGGGGCTCCCGGGTTCCCCCCGCAGGAACGGCCACACTGGTAGTAAGGGTACCATCATCAATAAAGGCCGAGCCCAGGATTTGATTTATCCCGGCATCCTGCTGGAGAACTGCGGCCGAGGCACCAGCCCCCAGATTATACATGAAACGAACCCGGGGATTTTCATAATCGATTAAATCCCCATTCCGGTACCCACCCGCCACCAGAACATTCTTAATATCCGGATCAGCCAGGATCATATCCCGGGCCACCCTTAAAGCCAGAATGGTGGTTCCGCAGCGCAGGGCCAGGTCAAAAGCCCAGGCCCTGCGGGCTCCCAGATCCTCTTTCAACTTAATACCAGCTGTCCAGAGGGGATAATCCTTGTATTCATCACCAGTCCAGATAACCAGGTCAATATCCTCGGGGGATATACCGGCCTTCTGGATGGCCTTCTGAGCCGCTTTATAAGCCATGGTGGAACAGTGATCATCGGGCCCGGGAACCGGTTTTTGCTTAACTCCCAGCTTTTGCTCCACTACTTCTACGGGCAGGTCGGCTTTTTCCGCCAGTTCCCTGGCAGACATTACCGTGGCAGGAACAAATGTGCCCCACCCGATCAAACCTGCATGCCTGACGGACAATGGGATCAACTCCTCTCTACAAACGGAAAATGATGGTACTCATGGTATAGCCTACCCCGGAAGCAGTCAGGGCCACCAGGTCTCCTTCTTTAACCTTTCCTTTTCTGCGGGCATCATCCAGGGCCATGATTATACAGGCATTGCCGGTATAGCCATATTCGCCCATAATGTTGTGGGTCTTTTCCATGGGGATCCCCAGATTTTCGCAGGTCTGCCTTATCCCCTGAATATTGATCTGGGTGAAGATATAGCAGTCAATGTCTTCTTTTTTTAATTGGACCTTATCCAGTGCTTTTTCAATAATTATAGGCCAGTAATCAGGGTTGCGGTTAATTAACTCCCTGCGGAAAAAGGTCAGGCCCGGCGCTATTTCTCCCCTGCCTTCAAGGCGGTCACCGGTGGCAGGAAAGCGAGTTCCCCCCACATAAACCCCCAGGCTATCCCAGTGATTGCCGTCACCAATAAAGTGGGAGGTAATATAGCCCCGGTCTTCTTCGCCCGCCTGCAGGACACAGGCCCCGGCTCCGTCAGAGAAAAGGGCAAAAAACTTACTGCGTTCCATTGCTGCAAACCTGGTCATTCCATATACTGCAATAACCAGGACATTATCCATACTCCCGGACCTGATCATGCTGGCCCCTACTTCTGCTGCAGCCACAAATCCGGTGCAGGAAGAATTAATATCAAAAAAGGTGGAATCCCATCTCATTCCCAGCTCTCCGGCCACAGCAGCCGAGGATTGGGGGCTGATAATATCCGGGGTATCGGTGGAGAGAATCAAAAGATCCAGATCCTCAGCCCGGAGGCCTGCATCCTCCAGGGCTTTTTCCCCGGCCCTAACAGCCAGGTCGGTAGTGCTCTGCTCCTCCGCCATAATACATCTCTTATGAATTCCCAGGGCTTCCATAAATTCGCTAATATCCTCGCCAACAATTTCTCCCGCTTCCTTATTATCCATTACCCGTTGGGGCGCATAAAGGCCCGTTCCAGCAATAAAAGCATTCCTTGCCACTTCTTTCCCTCCTCATTCTTCAGCTTCAGCCATGAACTCCAGGACCAGGCGGTTGAAGTTAGCCGGGTCTTCCAGGGGTATGGCATGAGCAGTATCTAAAATTTCCAGCCGGCTCTGGGGAATATTATCCCGGATAATTTCGCTGTACCCGACTGTTTTTAAGATGTCCTCCCTCCCGGCAATTATCAGCGCCGGGCAGGATATGTCCGGTAACCGGGGGGTGAGATTGAGCTCCATGAAAGCACGCATTAGACCGTTGAAGGCCCGGAACCATTGGGGTCCCGCCTGATCGTTAAAGGCTTTAACCCGTCCTTCAAACCACTCTCCCCGTTCCTGGAAAAAGCGTTCGGAATAAATCAGGGGAGCCACTATCCTCATAAAATGACTTCCTTTTTCCAGGTCCGCTGCCGCCATCCAGGACCGGCCCATGGCCTCCAGGAGAGGGGGGATTTCACTGACCGAACCTGCTACAGTAAGGCTTTTTACTTTTTCCGGATAATCTGCAGCAAAAAGCATCCCCACTTCTCCCCCGTAGGAAGCACCGATCAAATGAGCTTCTTCAATATCCAGTTTTCCCATTAAAGCCAGCAGATGCTCACAATGCAATTGCAAAGAATATCCCTCCGGGGGCTGGGAGGATTGCCCCTGTCCCAGGAAATCATGGCTGATTACCAGGTGCTTTTGGGCCAGATCCCTGCGCTGAAAAGCCCAGGCCTCGGCTGTCATCATGATCCCATTAAGCAAAATTACCGGAGAGCCTTCACCTTCAACCTGGAAAAACAGTTGCTTTCCATCAGGCAGTTCCAGAAAAGCCATACTATCACTCCTTTAAGGTTTGAGCCTCCTGCCAATCCATTTCAACCAGCCGCCTCTTTTTTCCAGCCAGGCGGATAACCCTGGAATACCTCCGAAAATACCCATGGGCAGGAAAACCACAATCAGGATGTATATTATCCCGAAAATTATTATCCACTGGCGGAAGTGGGAGGCCAGGAAATGGGACAGGAGTCGGACCAGCGCGGCCCCGAATATTGGGCCATGGAGGGTTCCCACCCCTCCCACAATGGTCATCATCAAAACATCAATGGTGTTCTGTATATCCAGTAAGGCAGGGTAGGCGATATTGATGAACATTACATAAATCGCCCCGGAAAATGAGCTGATAATACCGGACAGGGACAGGGAGAGAACTTTATATTTAAAAACATTAAAACCAAGCATAACCATCCGTTCTTCGTTCTCCCGGATCCCAATTAATACCCTTCCCGTGGGAGAATTAACAAATCTCCGGGCCACAATATAGACCAGGACCAGAAA
>PWFS01000081.1 GCA_003554145.1 Halobacteroidaceae bacterium
AGGGCAATACAATCCACACTTCTCTCCAGGGCAATACTTTTTAGCAGCCGTAACCTCTCCTCTCGAGCCACCTCCTGCAGAGAACCTCCCTGCTTCTCTTGCAAAGCATTTATATCCGCCTGCCGGGCGTGAAATTTAAGCCCCTTACCCCGGACCATGTCTTCAATTTCCCGGGCCTGCCGGGAGGACTCCGGGCGCAGACCGTGGTCCAGGTGGAACACCTCCAGCTCTAACCGCCAGCTATCCTTAATTCGCAGCAGGAGATGGAAGAGAACCAGTGAATCCGCACCTCCCGATAGGCTGATCAAAATCCTCTGCCCCGGTTCAAAAAGAGAATATTTGCGCACGGTATTTAAAAAAGTGTCCAGTAAATCCACTGGATTTCCCTCCTCCCGCATTATTTTTAAAGTTCCACCCCCTCCTTTTATTTCCTCCCCCCGTCTCCATTTTAATGATTCGGGCCAGGGCAGAATTTATTCCTGGCATTGCAACAATTCCCCCTTTTTCTGCAAACCCTTCCCTGGCAGGGGTTTTGGTTTTTGCCCAGCAATCTAAAACAACTGGTCCCGGTTAATTAATACCGGAAAACAAACAGAAATCCCGCGAAGAATTTTATAAAGGAATGGAGCCATATTGGATAATAAATATACATAAAAGGAGCTTTTTACCAGGTTTTTATTCCTTTTTAAATCTATTTCCCGGGGTTTTTATTAAAACCAAAAGCAATAATTCTTAATTAAAGGTTTTTTCGGGGAAAAAAAGAATATTAATGAAAACAGAAAAAGTTGAGAATTTTTTGTTTATAATTTGAATTTTTTTCCCTTATTCTACTCTGATCAAAAACCCCATTTCCCAGTTCGGTTTCTTTTATACCCAGCATTTATCAAAGTTTATACTGGTTTTGAGCAATAATTGCAGTATTATCCTGCTTTCTGGAAAAGGATTGCAAATATTAAGTAAGGAGGTGAAAGGTTTTTTTAGTTCTGTTAAGTAAACGAGAACAAAAAGGAGGATAATTAATGAGCAAAAAGTTAACATCTGTTTTGGTATTGGGTCTGGCTATGTTATTGAGTTTTTCCATTTTTGCCACTGCTGAAACCAATCTGGTGGTTACCCAGATGTATGATGCTGTTTCCCTGGATCCTCATGGCGAGAATGATCAGGCTTCAGCCAGGGTTCGTCGGCAGATTTATGATACCCTGGTCATTCAGGATGGGGATCTAAATATCATTCCCGGCCTGGCAAAAAGCTGGGAACATGTGGATGAAGTAACCTGGGAATTTTCCCTTCGTCCTGATGTTTATTTCCATAATGGCGATAAGTTAACAGCGGAAGATGTAAAGTTCACCTTCGATCGTCTAAGGGATCCTGATACTGCAGCACCAGGAGCTTTTATTGTCGGTTTTATGGAAGATGTTGAAGTTGTAGATTCCATGACGGTACGGATTACCACCGATGGTCCCTTTGCTCCCATGCTGGCTCACCTCTCCCACGGTGTAACAGGTATCCTCAATCAGTCTGTTGTGGAAGAAGCAGGCGAGGATTATGGTACCACAGTGGTTGTCGGGACAGGTGCTTTCAAGTTTGATAGCTGGTCCGCTGGTTCCCACATCACCCTGACCAGAAATCCCGATTATTGGGGACATGTGGCCGAGGTGGACAAGGTGACCTTCCGCTCCATCCCCGAAGGAACCGTTCGGGCAATTGAACTGGAAACAGGTGGGGTGGACATTGCCATGGGTATTGAGCCCATTGATGAGCCCCGCATGGAAGAAGACCCCAATGTAGAAGTGCTTAGAACTCCGGGTCTGGGTGCTGATTATGTAGGGTTTAATTGTGAAAAGCCTCCCTTTGATAACGTTCTGGTCCGGCAGGCCATCAACCATGCCATTGATATGGATCTCATTATTGAAGTTGTTTACGCCGGTCAGGGTGTCCGGGCCGTGAGCCCCATCAGTCCTACAGTCTGGGGAGCCAATCCTGACCTGGAAGGCTACACCTATGATCCCGATAAAGCCCGTGATCTGCTGGCTGAAGCAGGCTATGCTGACGGCTTTGAAACTTCGATCTGGACTAACGATAACCCGCTGAGAATGCAGGCCGCAGAAATCATTCAGGCCGACCTGGCTGAAATAGGAATTGACGTTGATGTACAGATCATGGAGTGGGGTCCCTACCTGGCTGAAACCGGGGAAGGCAAGCATGACATGTTTATACTGGGCTGGACAACTGTAACCGGTGATGCCGATTACGGCCTCTTCCCACTGTTCCATAGCTCCACCTATGGTCCCGAGGGCAACCGGACCTTCTGGAGCACGCCCCGGGTTGATGAACTCCTGTCCAGGGCCCGCGCCAACTCCGATCCTGATGAAAGACTGGAAATGTACTATGAAGCCCAGGAAATCATTGCTGAGGGCGCACCCTGGATCTTCATGCGCGCTCCGATAAATGTTGATGGGATCCGGGACAATATCACAGGGTTCGAACCCCATCCTTCTGGTGACTTCTTCCTGAACACTGTAGTTAAGAATTAAAACTAAGGGCGGGGGTCCTCCCCGCCCTTTATCAGTTTTATGGCCAAAGGGGTTGACTTGATGGAAAAATATATTATCCGAAGACTTTTAATGCTGATTCCCGTCCTTTTGGGTATCTCTATTTTTGCCTTTTCTATCCTCCATTTAACCCCAGGGGACCCGGCCCTGATGATGCTGGGGGAACATGCTCCCCCGCAACAGCTGGAAAATCTCCGCAGATCTCTGGGACTGGATGAGCCCCTGCCCGTGCAGTACTTCAACTGGCTATCCCGGGCAGTTCAACTGGATTTTGGACGATCCCTCCGATCCAATGCCCTGGTTATCAATGAAATTGCCAATTATCTTCCCAATACCGCCCAGCTGGCGGGTTCAGCTGTATTTTTTTCTGTGCTCATTGGTATTCCTATCGGGATAATATCGGCTGTCAGGCCCAATTCTCTCCTGGACAATGTAGCCATGGTGGGAGCTCTTGCCGGGGTTGGCATGCCCGCTTTCTGGCAGGCCATCATGTTTATTCTTATTTTTTCCGTAACCCTGGGCTGGTTCCCTTCTTCGGGGAAATTGGGTGGAGCTGCCTACTTTGTCCTGCCCACCATGACCCTGGCTACGGTATCAACGGCCAGCATTGCCCGTATGACCCGATCAGCCATGCTGGAGGTTATCAGCCAGGATTATATTCGAACAGCCCGTTCCAAGGGACTTAACGAAAGAAGGATCGTTTATCGCCACGCCCTCCGCAATGCCCTGATTCCTGTGGTTACCATTATTGGTTTGCAGGCTGGAGCATTAATGACTGGAGCGGTTCTTACAGAAACCATCTTTGCCTGGCCGGGAATTGGGCGAATGATTGTGGAGGCCATCAGACAAAAGGATTTTCCCGTGGTACAGGGAGTTATTATGACCTTTGCCGTGAGTTATGCCTTAATTAATCTATTTGTTGATATTCTCTATGCCTATTTGGATCCCAAGATCCGGGTAAAATATAAGTAGGGGGTGCTCAGATATGGAAAAAGGACAAACGGTTACCTTTGCCAAAAAAAGTATTCTCAAAGCTATGCTTCGTAATAAGAAGGCCGTGGTAGGAGCCATTATTCTTTTAATTATTACCCTGGGTGCAGTATTTGCTCCCTTCCTGGCACCTCATAATCCCATCCAACAGGATCTTCGGAACCGCCTGCAACCACCTTCTCGGGATAATCTCCTGGGCACTGATCAGTTTGGCCGGGATCTTTTCTCTCGTATTCTTTACGGAGGTCGAATTTCACTTCGAATTGGATTTATTACAGTGGGCATTGCCCTTATTGTAGGGGGCACCCTGGGCCTTATTGCCGGTTTTTATGGAGGAATCCTTGACCATTTGATTATGCGCCTGATGGACATTATGCTGGCCCTGCCGGGCTTTCTCCTGGCCCTGGCCATCATATCCGCCCTGGGTTCCAGCCTGGAAAATGTCATGATTGCCGTAGGGATATCCCTGATCCCAACTTTTTGCCGCCTGATGCGGGCCACGGTTTTAAGCGTTCGAGAAAATGACTATGTGGAGGCAGCCATTGCCCTGGGAGCCTCTGATCTTCGAGTAATTATTAAATATGTGCTGCCCAATGCAGTAAATCCTCTGATTGTCCATTCTTCCCTGACCATGGCCTCCTCCATCCTATTTGCTGCGGGGCTCAGTTTTCTGGGAATGGGCGCCCAGCCTCCCACCCCAGAATGGGGCAAGATGATCGCTGATAATCGGGCTTTTATACGGGCTTCCCATTATATTGTAACCTTTCCAGGACTGGCCATAGTTCTCAGTGTCCTCTCTTTAAATATGGTGGGAGATGGACTTCGAGATGCCCTGGACCCCAGGATGAAAAATCTGTAATAGAGGCCTGCTGTAAAACGGGGTAAAATTTTTTCTCTGCTCTTTTTCAGCTCCCTTTTGTTTGTTAATACCGAAAGCCCTGGAAAGTTTAAAACCGTCCCAGGGCCTTTTCATTTTATTACTGTTGAATGATTTTTTCGGGTTTTTTTACCATTTCCATACATAAGCAGATCTTTTTTGCCCAGAAACTTCTTCCCCCAGCGCCAGAAGCGCAAAGTTTTTCTCAGGCAAACTTTTCCATCCCCAATATATTACCCATTGGGGTAATTTTTTTCGCTGATTAGCAGTGTTAGAATTTATGAGGGATAATATATCCTGAATCTCAACCAGGGGGGAGAAATTCCTGGGGAGGTGGTTTTTTTAAAAAAAAAGTTGGAACAATAGTGGATGGAGATTTTTAGTCCTGATCCTTATTATTCAACTAATCGGCTCCCTGAAATGGGGTTTTAAAAATCACCCCTGCTCCGGGAAAAATATCTAAAAGGAGGATTTTATTTAATGAGATCTGTTTTTGTTCTCACCCTGCTTTGTTTATTGATGTTTACCATGACCATGGATGTTTCGGCCCAGGAAAAGAGTCCTTTTCTTGCCGGTTCTTTAAGTGCTTCCCTGCCCGGGTTGGGCCAGCTCTATAACGGGCAGGCAGGTAAAGCCCTGCTGCATCTTGGAGTTGAAACGGCTATTCATACAGGGGCCCTGATTTTACTGGTAAGCTCCGTCGATCCCAATCAACCCGGCGAAATAAGTGAGCAAAGGGTTGTGGGCATAACCCTGGGCTGGATAGCAGGGGCTTTGATCTGGAGAACTTATTCCATTTTTGAAGCCCGGGGAACCGCCCGCAGGATCAACGAGGAGTTGAAGGCTAAAGTTCCCCTGAATATTTCCGTTGAAAACAAAGATATAGGGATACAGGTATCATACAGTTTTTAAAATATCTGGGGCAATTGGTTCAGGCAGCGAGGTTCCCGACAGTTAGGGACCAGTATATTTCGGGAACCCTATCTGTGGGTACAAATAGCCACAGTTTTGATAGAACAATCAGTTCGGATAAAGTGGAAATGGATTTCCCCGCAACCAACGAGCGAATGGAAGCCAGTGTTAATTCCACTGGAACATTTATGAGCAATGGTCGGCTTTACGATCAGGCCGGTACTGGACGGCCCAAAAACAATAATGGCAGATGGCTAAATGGCGGGAGCAAAAGCCCCGCCTTTTTCTTTTTCCCCAGTTCAACCTTTTACCGATAGTGAAAAATATTCCTGGAATTTAGTACCTATAAACTAATCTAAACCCCTTACTCTGCAAAGGGGTTTTCGTAAGATACTCCTTCAATCCGAGAATGTCCTGGTATGTCTTCTGTAAAAATCAAGGGGATCTGATTCATCCGGGCAGCTGCCCATATCTGAGCATCCCAGTAAGACATCTGGTATGAATTTGCCCCTCGTACAGCCTCCTGAACAATGAAGGTAGTTAAAGGTAAAACGATCATGGAACCGGAAAGCCGCTCAACACTTGCCATTATTTCCGAATATGTCAGAGGCGGATTTAGCTTTTTAGATGCTATGACAGCAAATTCAGATAATACCTGAACCGAAATCGCTACCCTTTTTTTGCGGACCCAATAATCAACAATTTGAATTGCTTTTTGCTGCTTAATAGGATTTGAGCTATCATACATATAGGCCAGAACATTTGTGTCAAGCATACAATCAGCAGTCATACAATTCAGCCCGCTTCCAGACTTTTGTTTCCATTTCACAATCTTCACTTTTTTCCCGACAGGTTTGGACAAACCGTAATTCTTCTTCCCATAATCCTATATCAATTTTCTGCTCGAAAGAAGGGTTGTACAGAAAATTTTCCAGGGCATCTCTTACCAGTTGACCTTCGCTTACACCATACACCCTGGAATTTTCTTTTAAACTATCTGCCTGCTCAGGTAGTATATATAGCTGTTTTCTAATCATATTTTTGGACACATCAGAACACCTCCTACTCCTGATTATACATTGGTTTTTAACGGGTTGTCAAATGAAGGCTGTCTCCCTGATATTTTCTGTATCCATTTTTCCACATTGGATGAGAATTTTAAAAAGCTCTATAATTGAATATCACTGGCTCGGTTTTTCGGAATAAGCTTGGCCTGCCTTTGAGACCTGTGTTTTATGATGGCCTAAACCCATTATTATCAAGTTTTAGCACCCCAGGGATGCCCATTTTTTAGAAGAGCATAAAAATATTTTTCTTTATTGTTTTTATCGCAAAAACCAGAAAAGCCCCGGACAAGGGCTTTTCAACATAAAATGATTGATTTCCAGTATGGTGGCGGCGCAGGGATTCGAACCCCGGACTCTGCGGGTATGAACCGCATGCTCTCGCCAACTGAGCTACACCGCCATGGTAGCGGGGGTTGGATTTGAACCAACGACCTCCGGGTTATGAGCCCGACGAGCTACCAGACTGCTCCACCCCGCAATTTTGCCTCCCTATTATATTATAAATAAGGGATAGGGTCAAGAGCAGCTGGCAATTTTCGAACCGGACCTACCTCTCTTCCCTCGTTAATTGTAAATGAAATTTCCCTTAATTGCAACCAACGCCTTCCCCTTTATTATCCGCCAATTGGCTCCCAACTATTTTATCAGAACCGCCCTTTTTCCCTGGGGCCTGTTTCTGAAATCGGTTCCAATTTTTTCCCCCCAACTAAAAGATTCCTGCTATAATGTTAGTGGAAAAAGAATACAAAAACGAAGGTGGTGGGCAAAAAAATGAATGATTTCATTTTACCCCCAAATACCGGTGTGGCTGCCATAGGCGTAAAAACCGGATTGATTGTTCCCCATGATGATATCGCGGCCATTACTTCGGAAGCAGTTAAATCCGTGGTAAAAAACGGGGACATTATCTGCGTTACCGAAGCAGTTGTGGCCCGATCCCAGAACCGCTATGTGAACTGCGAAGATCTGGCCCGGGATATTCGGGAAAAATTGAAGCTAAAGCCCGGCTGCACTATTGCAGTTATTAATCCTATCGCCAGCCGCAACCGCTTTTCCTTAATCATGCAGGCCCTGGCCCTGGCCACCCGTGGTGGCAAGGTAATTGTCCAGCTTTCGATTCCTTTTGATGAAGTAGGCAATCGGGTTATGGATGAAGAGTTTGCCAGCACCCGCCTGCGGTTCAAGCAGACCCTGAAAAGTCTGAGAGAAGCCCGGGGCAATACCCCGCAGCTAAACGTGCTGATCAGGGAACTCCTGGCTGCCCTGAAATTACAGGAACTGGGCTACAATATTGAAAGTATCCGAAAAATTACCGGCCAGGGAATTGCCGACCTTACCGTTCGAACCCCTGCGGGGGAAAAAGCCGTGGTGGAAGTTAGTTTTGCGGATATTCACCGGGCTGCAGAAAAAGCAGTCGGGATTCAAAAAGATGTGCCTGGGGCCCAGAAAGCCCTGGCCATTGCGGTAAACCTGGAACATCAGGAGCTTAAACTGGCAGATGCCCATCAACTGCTGGAGAATCCTGGGCTCCAACCCGAAATCCTGGACTATGGACCTCAGCGGGACAGCTACCTGGAGCCGGACGTTGTTTTCAACGATGAGCTGGGCAGCAGGACCTTTCCCCATCCCATTACCGGAATTGATTACCGCCAGCTTTACCTGGAAATGATTCGCAAAGGCGGAGCCCGGGGCGAGGTGATTTTTACCAATAACCCCCTGAAAGTTTATGACCTGGGCTACATTGATGGGATCTGCCTGGGTGAAGTCCATGAGGTGGAAAAAACCAGGGAATTATTTCATGCCTTCGGCGGGATGGTTCCCCTGACCACCCTCAAGGATATTGGGCCCCAACCCTGGGGTGTTATCGGTTCCAATGTTTCTGATTTTGAACAGGGTATTTTAAAGCTTCTGCCTGAAGATGCTGATGGTAGTGCGGATGCCATTAAAGAGCAGATTGAAAAAGATAGCGGTCAGACAGTTGAAACCATTATTTTTGGAGACGGCGCTTACAAGGATCCTGATACAGGCATATATGAGCTGGCTGATCCCCACCCTGCTATAGGAGCCAGTCAAAACCTGCGCCGGGCAGCTTTGCGAACCGGTACCAAGCTCAAATTACAGGTGGATACTCTCTACCGCAGGGGATTAAGCCGGGAAGAAATTGCCGAGCAACTGCAAAATCCCAGGAAAAATCAGACCCAGGCTGACCTTGGTACCACGCCCCGCAGTGTAACCAGTATTCTGGGAAGCCTGGCGGATCTTGTTACGGGTTCAGCTGATGCGGGAACCCCCATTGTCCTTATCCGCGGTTTTAACCTGGAATTTCCAGAAAAATAATATGAAGTGCCCTCTACCGGGGGCATTTTTTCTTTACTGATCAGTGTTTTCTTTTCCGGTTATTTCTTTTTGTTTATTCTTTTCCATTTTCTCTGTTCTGTCTCTCCACCTGATTTTTTTGCCTGCCCCCTTCCGAGATTATAATTCCATGCAGGATATCCCTGCCGCTATAGGAAAGCTGGGGAATAGCATGAATTGCCAGGAAAGTTTTCAGGATCAGGGCCCCGGGAACAATGATGTCTTCCCGCCCCGGCTCCAATCCTTTAATTTCTTTTCTTTCCCGGGGAGTCATTCTTTTCATTCTTTCCAATTCAGTCTGCAACCAATCCCTTTCAATTACTGTTCCATGCACTTTTTCTTCAGTGAAAACTAAAACTTCTTTCTTTATCGCAGCCAGGTTAGCAATAGTCCCCCCAACTCCAATAAGGGGCTTATATGTTCCTGAGCCCAGTTGCTCTCCAAAAACTCCTCGGGCTTCTTTTTCCATGGCGCTAAAGTTACCCTCCCCCTTCCTTTCCAGGAGGGATAATGCCCCCAGATCCAGGCTTCGGCCCCGGCGATCGGGCCCAATCAATTCGGTACTGCCCCCGCCGATATCAATAACCCAGGGCTTATCCTCTGATCGGTCCCGGGTGGCTCCAAGATAGGTCAGTTCCGCTTCTTCAATACCGGAAATTACCCTGATTTCAGCACCAAGGGCCTCTTCCAGGCAGGGGCGAACCTTCTCAACATTGGCAGCAGTTCGCAGGGCAGCTGTAGCCACCGCGGCAATTTTTCCTGCTTCCTGTTTTTCCACCTGCTGCCGAAAAAAAGAAAGAACCCGGGCCCCATGCTTTATATTGGAGGGAGGAATCCCGACCCCCTTTTCCCGGGAGCCCAGACGTACTATCTGCCGGTCCTGAAAAAGAGTTACCCACCCCCTGGGGGTGGGTTTTTGAATTAATAACCTTATAGAATTACTTCCTATATCAATAGCCGCTACAGGGCTGCTCACAATATCGTTCACACCTTTCCTCGGGATTACCGGGCAGCATTTTTTCAATTTCCTGGCCGGGGGGATAATCCGAATACAGGAGAAAAAAAGCATAATGGGCATGCAAACATTTCCAGCCCGGGCCGCTTTCTCCAGCAACTCCCCGGGCCACCATTTCCCGGTAGCGTCGGGGTTGATTATTATAAAGCTCCTCCTGGATTTCCCGGGGAATTAACTGGCACCTCTGGCGGGCGGCTCTTTTGCGAAACTCCCTGTAATCAACTTCCAGGTCAACCAGCAGCATAAAACTCAGGGCACATTCGGTCTCCAACTGCTGAATATCACGCTTTAGCTGGGGACAGGTTAGCCACCAGGGAGTAGAAAAAACCGGGCCTTCAATCCCCCGGGGCAGAGGATTATTCAGGATGGCCTGGGGAAAACCCAGAGCGCACCTTTTTATTACCCTGAACCCCGGGTAAACTTCTCTCTCCAGTTGAATTCCCAGGACCTTTTTATCATCCATCTGCTCCCCTCCTGTTTGCAGCAAAAACACCCCGGCAGGGGTGTTTATTAGCCTTTTAGCGGCTATTATTTCTTTTTTTATTGTTGGGTGCGCGAGCTTCACTAAGTTCCTGGAATTTTTCGTCGCTTTCTTTAAAGAACCGGCTTAACTTGTCCTCAAAAGACACGTCTTTTTTCTGAGGTTGCTTCCTTTCCCTGCGCGGTGGAGTCTGCAGTCTTTTTATGGAAAGACCTATTTTACCATCATCACCAACCGAAATAACTTTTACCCGGACCTGATCATCCACTTTCAGATGTTGATTAACATCCTTGACATAGGTATGGGCAACTTCAGAAATGTGAACCAGACCTGTTTTTCCCTTATCAAGCTCGACAAAAGCACCGAAATCTGTTATGCCGGTAACTTTGCCCTCGACCACCCTGCCAACCTCAATTGACATAACTAGCTAAACTCCTCCTCTGAATTAATTGAGTTGAACTCGTAACTTATTATACCCAATACCGGATAACCTGTCAATTCCTTATTCCTCGATAACAAAAAGCAGTGTTTCACCCTCTTTTACAAGTCCCAGCTGTTCCCTGGCCACCTTTTCAACAAATTCCAGGCTTTCGGCAAATTCCAGCTTATCCTTATATTCCAAATGCTCCTCCTGCAGTTGCTCTGCTTTTTGTTCCAGTTTTTCCAGGTCAGCCTGTAAATCCAGGTACTGGACATAATTCTGGGCAAAGTTAAATGAAATGTACAGCAGGAAAATTATAAAAATTATTAAAGCCCGGCGATATTTTTGAGGCATGGCCTTTCTCCCCCTCTTCCAAGGTCCCATGTACTTCGACATTTACTGGAAAATTCCTGCATGTTAACCTTTTTTCCCCCTGTAAGCCTGTTTTTCCAGGGGACCTTAATAATTTTGTTTGCCAGGAAAATTCCAATTCAGAGTTCCCTCAACTAAAACTGGGGGCCGGGAATCCTCTGATCACCACGCCTCCTGGTTATTTTCAAATCATCAAATTTTTCCAGTAAAGGCAGGGCATATTTCCGGCTGCTGCCGGTAAGATCCCGGAACCCGGCCACCGTTATCTCCCCTTCCTCCTGGAGATGTTTCCGCAGTTTCGCTTCCGCCTCCCTGAACTTTTCCCGGAGCAGGTACAATTCCTCATTTACCCGCACCACCTGTCCCATATAGGCCAGGTATTCCAATATTTCGCTGGCTTCGCTTCCCAGTTCCCAGGCCAGGGGAGGGGTCAGACCACCCTCCTCCAGTTGCTGAAGAAAGTGTCGGATCAGTTTCTGTTCCCTCTCGCCGGGCTGAGGGATAAAATCCGCCCGGGCTACCCTCTGCCTCTCAAGCTTAATTAACCCTTCCCCCGCCCAGTAAGTCAAAAGCGGTTCTCCTTCTTCCCTGCCAGTTATTACTTTTATCCGGTCAACAGCCTGGGAGCGGGGCATTCCCGGCCGCAGGGGATAGTTGTGGTGGTAGCTATTAATTTCCTCCTGGAATTTTTCCGTATATTCCTGAAGCCGTTCCCGGGTAATCAGGCAGTCCCATTCCAGTTCCATGATTTCTTCTCCAGCCTTTTCTAAAGCATCCTGAAGCTCCCGGGAACTCAATCGAGCCTTTACCTTTAATTCTTCCCGGTTAATCAGCCCATTTTGAAAAATCAACTGGAAAACCAGATCCTGGGGCTGACCGGAAATCAGCCGCTGTAAAAGCTGCTGCTGTTTTTGATCATGGCGCTGATAGCGGGCAGGAGCAATACTTAAAACTCGGCCCCCTCCCATAACCCGGACCGGCGAATAAAAGCGGATAATAAAAGGGTCCTGAAACCCGGCCACTATCTCCGAATCCAGTTTCAGGCGGGCCACATCATTTTCTCCAGGGTCCAGGCGCCGCCGCTGCCCGTAAAACTGAACCCGGGCCAGACAGCGGGAGGTGCCCAGGTGAAAGTGGACCGTTGAATTATCCTTTAGAGGATGGGGGAAATCATCGATCAACCGCACATAGGTGTCCAGTTCTCGGACTGGTTCGAAAAAACCGGGAGCAGCTATTACATTTCCCCGCTGCAATTGGTCCCGGTCCAGGGGAATATTAAGGGCCACCCGCTGCCCGGTTCCTGCTTCTGGTACCGATTCATTGTGAACCTGAACCTGCCGAACCCGGCTTCGAATCCGGCCCGGCAGAATTTCAATCTCATCTCCAGGAGCTATCTTTCCGGAAATCAGGGTTCCGGTTACTACCGTGCCCCTGCCGTGCAATTGAAAAACACGGTCCAGGGGCAGGCGCAGGGGCGCTTCTGGATATGTTTCCCGGGCTTCAGCCAGCTGATCCAGCAATTCCA
>PWFS01000251.1 GCA_003554145.1 Halobacteroidaceae bacterium
CCCCGGGCATCAAGAATATTAAAAAGATGAGAACATTTCAAAACATAATCGTAGGCGGGTAGCACCAGATCCGCCTCCAGAATAGCATAGACCTCTTTTTCAAAACTCTCAAAAACGCCATACAGCATCTCCACATCCGCTATTTCAAAATTATAACGGGAAAACTGGGCTTCCCCTTCCTTCTGCACCTCACCATAGGTTACCTGATCATTCCAATCCAGGTCAAAGAGGCTCTCTTTTCCCTGAATATACATGGCCAGGCGTTCCAGTCCGTAGGTTATCTCTGCGCTGATGGGTTTTACCTCCAGGCCACCAACCTGTTGAAAATAGGTGAACTGGGTTATTTCCATGCCATCCAGCCAGACTTCCCAGCCCACCCCGGAAGCGGCCAGGGTAGGAGCTTCCCAGTTATCCTCCACAAAGCGAATATCGTGTTTACGGGGATCAATACCCAGATCAGCAAGTCCCTCCAGGTACATTTCCTGTATTTCCAGGGGACTGGGTTTCATGATCACCTGATATTGATAATAATACTGGACGCGAAAAGGATTTTCTCCGTACCTGCCGTCGGTAGGACGACGGCTGGGTTGAACATAGCCCACATTCCAGGGCTCCGGACCCAGGGCCCGCAAAAAGGTGGCCGGGGTCATGGTTCCTGCTCCAACTTCCAGGTCATATGGTTCTTGAATGATACAACCCTGCCGGGCCCAGAAATTGTTCAGGCGAAAAATCAATTCCTGAAAATTCATTGGCTTAACCTCCTTCAAAAATTAATAAAAAAACAAACCCCGCCCCTCCCAGGGACGGGGATTTCCCCCGCGGTTCCACCCTGCTTAACCTTTAAGCAGATCCACTCAAAAATTTTTAGGCTCCAGGGCGCCTCCAAGAAAGGGTCAGTGCCGGTCTTCCACCACCACCGGCTCGCTGGAAAAAACCTTCTTTCTCGATTTTCCCCTTCACTGCCTGCGGTATGCAGTTTGTTCATTATTTTTTTTATATCAAAAAACCCCCTGCCTGTCAAGATGGTTCTGCCAGCAGGGACTGTAAAAAACTTAAAGTGTTCAATCGTCGCTCGGAACGGTATTCAATAAACTCCACCAGCAAACTCTCCAGTTCCTTTTGAACCCTGTCCTCCAGCCGCAAATTTAAAAGCTGCCGCGCGGGGGTTTCCAGAAGACGGTTTAAGACCTTAAAGGTTCCCCAGCTGATGGTTTTATCCATTTCTTCCCGGCAGTTGGAGCACTTTATTCCCCCCTGCCCGATCGAGAAAAAGGCCTGCCCCTCCCCGGTTTTTATCTCCCGGGTACATTTTACACAATGCTCCAGGCGGGGCTGATACCCCAGCATGGAGATCAGGCGAATTTCAAAACTCCGCAGGAGAATGGGCTGTACTCCTTTTTCTTTAAGTATGGTCAAACTGTTCAGCAGCAGGATGAATACTTCTTCCTGGGGGTCATCCTCCTCCAGGAGATAATCAACCATCTCGGCCAGATAGGAGGCAGCGGTCATCAGGAGCAGATCCTCCCGCAGAGCCAGGTTATTCTCCAGTATTTCCCCGGAACGGACCCGGGACAGGGAAGACCCCTGATAGATATAGAGGCGGGATACGGTGAAGGGCTGAACCAGGGCACTCATATTACTCCTGATCCGACGGGCACCATTGGCCACAGCCCTCTTTTTGCCCACCTCGCGGGTAAAAAAGGTAATCAGCCTGTCGGCTTCCCCCAGGTCCTTTCCCTTCAGGGCAATGGCTTCAGTTGAAAATAATCCCATTTTTTTAACCCTCCCGCCTCATTACACCGGAAATAAAGCCTTCCCGGTCAAATTCCAGGAGCCATTCCCCGGTTTCCGGACGGCCTTCAGCCTGCCACCTGGACCATAAAACCTCCGGTCGTTCTGTTTTTTTATGCTCCAGGAGCTCTTTTAACAGGAAAAGAAAAACACCCCATAATCGCGGCGAATCCAGTGGAAAAGATCGACAGTAGCGCTGAATACCTCGCCAGAGTCCGCTCAACTGCCTTTCCCAGGTCTTTTTTTTCTGCTGCAGTCCCTGACCCCGCAGGGTGACGAAGGAAACGGGGCAAGGGAAAACCCGGCCCCACAATCCATCCTCTTTTTCCACTCTAACCAGCAGGGTTATATCTTCTCCCAGAACCAGGGGCAGGACCATTTTCCCTCCCTCTTTAAGTTGATCGGTAAGGGGAGGAGGCAGACTGGGGGTCTGGGCGGTAATTATAATCCGTTCAAAAGGCACTTCCTCCCGGTGGGGCCAGCCCAGGGTTCCATCCCCCGCAGCCACATTAACCTCTCCATACCCGGAACGCTCCAGATTTTCCCGGGCTGTGGGAATGAGGTCTTTTTCCCTTTCCACAGAATAAATCAGTTCCGGATCACCCACTATTTCCGCCAGCAGGGCCGCATTATAACCGGAGGCGGTTCCGATTTCCAGGACTTTCATTCCTGGCTGCAAATCTAATATTTCCAGCATGGAAGCCATTACCTGGGGCTGAGAAACAGAACTGCAGGGATATTTAAGCATCACTGCCTGATCAAAATAAGCCTGCTCGGGCGGAATAACTCCCTCCAGAAAAATATGGCGGGGTACCCGGGCAAAAGCCCGGCCAATGCGTGGATCTTTAATAACCCCGCGGCCCAGAAGTTCCTGGGCCATCTGTCGTCGTAGAGAGTCCATTTTTTCTTCCAAAAATCATTTCCCCTCCATTATTGCTACCCCCGAGCTGGTTCCCAATCGATCAGCCCCTGCTTCAATCATGGTCAGGG
>PWFS01000051.1 GCA_003554145.1 Halobacteroidaceae bacterium
ACATAAGAGGAGAAGAATTGCTATCAGGCACTAGTTATATGACCGCTACTACAGAGGGTTATGCTGCAGATTCGCTGGAAAGAGTCTGGAGGATAGGCTTTGAGCAGGGAGAGGCAATAGGCGAAATAGGGGAGGTAGTATTCCCCGATGCTTTCAGGGCAACATTTGACCCGAAGTTAGATAAAGATGTAGCTAACTTCCGGCTGTGGATAGACTTCAAATTCAGCCTCAATCTTAACCCAGAGTAGGTGGAATAAAAGAAAAGGAGGAATGAAAAATGTCGTTTTCCGCAGAGGATATTTTAAACACGGCACAACTGTATTTAAGAAGTAGTTTGACCGACAGTGAAGGAATAAGAATATTTAATCAGGGGCTATACCAATTAGGCTCCCTGGGAGTTATTCACGATGTAATGGAGCACGAAGCTGATAGTGAACCTAATCTAACTGTTGACTTAGGGGACAATGCTTTAGGGGTAATATTTATTACAGATGAAAACGATAACCTGTATTATCGTTGGAGGTACGCTGATCAAGAGGTAACTTTTGCTGAGCAAGGTACTTACAAGATAAACTTTAGAATTTTACACCCTCCCGTGGAGGCTATTGATGAAGATGTTGCATTACACGATCTTTACAGAGCCCCGTTTCATTCTTATGTTGTAGGTTTTGCTAAGTTAAAAGATGATGACTACTCCCACGATGGAATAAGAAACATGCAGGATTTTGAAAGACTTGCAGTGCAGGCATTTAATACTCTTATTAAGAGCCGTAAACCTACCCACGTAAGAACGTTCAGGCATAGCTAATATGGGAAGGAGGGATCGCAGGGGAGAGCCCCCTACTCCGCCGACAGAAGCAGAAACAGCAGAACAGCAATTTGAAGAGTTATATTTAAAGAAGTATGAACCTGGGGAGCCGCCTGCACCTCCTCAGAGGGGGGAAAGCCCAGAGGAATTATTTGCAAGAAGATACCTTGAAGAGTTTTCTCCATCAGACTATCAACCTCCTCAAAGGCCGGAACATAGCCCAGAAGAGAGGTTTGACCGCCAGTTTTTAGAAGAACATCAAGCTCCAGACTACCAGCCTCCTCAAAAACCTGAGCATACCCCAGAGGACCGATTTAACGAAACTACCTTAGAGGAATTTTCTCCATCAGACTATCAACCTCCTCAAAAACCTGAGCATACACCAGAGGATAGGTTTAACGAGCATACACTTGAAGAGTTTACTCCCTCAGATTACCAACCACCACAGAGGCCAGAACACACGCCAGAAGATATGTTTGCGGAAAAATATCTGGAGCAATACCAGGAAGGCCCCTCTTTTGGCCCTGAAGCCCGGGAAAGGCAGCAACATTACATTTCTTATGACTTTAAGGGTGGCTTGAATACCGATGCAGCCCTAGACCATATAGGCTCTACTGAACTAAGACAGGCAGATAATGTAGTTTTAACTGAAAGAGGTTGTATTGGCAAGAGAAAAGGGGTAAAAGAGTTTGATATTTTACCTTCCGGCTTCCAGATAAAACAGATGATAAGATGGCCTTTAGATGGTAGCAAGTTTTTCTTCGTAGCTATTTCCGGGGGAACTCCCAGGCTGTTTTTGCATAGGACTAATAACTATACCGAATTACAAAATATCAATAGAGATCACGTTGGGTATTTTTACTCCGGGGATAAGATGTATTTCCTGGACGGGGTAAATTTATATGAATACGATGATGAAACCGAAACGGTAAGTGTTGTGGAAAATCCGGTTCCTGAGATACCGGGGGATTTTTCTATTGAAGCGGTTGACTGGTCTGAAATGGAGGAGCCTGAATGGGCGCTTTACGGGACCTTTGAATGTTTTATGGTATATGAAAATGTAGAAGGGGCCAGAAAGAAGTCCCAGATAGTTACTGTAGAGATTGGCTACAAGTGGTGGGAGTTTTGGGAGCAGCCTCAAGTCATCAGGTGGTTTGCCCCGGCCATAGGAGATGGAGAAGAGTATAAGGTGCATTTCTATAGGACAAAAGAGGGTGGAGAAGATACTGGTGCTCCTTCTGCTTCTACAGGTTTTTATCACGTTCATACAGCGACAATACCTGCAGAGGGGCTACTTTCGCACTTTGGTGTTGTATTCTATGATAATAGGGAAAATGAGCATTTAGGTAAAGAATATGTTGAAGCTGCTGAATATGACCTTGAAACGGTAAAAAGATGCAAATATGCAGTAAGACACCCAAAAAGTTATAGAGTATTCTATTCCGGCGACCCTGAAAATCCTTCCGCATTATACTACAGCGAGCCGAATTTGCCTGAGTATTTGCAGGAAACTTCGGTAATATTCCCACCTACAGGAGAAGGAGAAGTTACAGGGTTAAAGGTGTTTATGGATGCAATTTTAGTATTCTATTCTCATGGAGTTTGGGCCTGGAAGGGGATAGACCCTAAAACTGATGCTTCCTGGGAAAAGCTGCCTACTTCAGAAGGGACAATGGCGGAGAGGACTATACAGCTAACTTCTGATAGCTTAACTATGTTTGGGCACGGTGGGATATATGCTATGGCCCCGAATATTATCGGCCAGACCTTCCGAATGGAGGCTGGGGATAGTGTAATTACCAACATTGCCAGGAATAAGGTTACTAACGAGTTAAAAAGAATAACTAACCCGGAAGGGACAATAGGAGTTTGGGATGGTAAGAACCAGCGGTATATGCTGGCTTATTCTGATGATAGCAGCGAGCAGAATAATAACATTTTAGTGTTCGACTGGA
>PWFS01000143.1 GCA_003554145.1 Halobacteroidaceae bacterium
CTGCCCATGGGACCGGGCCGGCCCAGGGCAATTATGGCAATTATATCTTCAAATGAATCCGGCTGATAGTCCCGGCTCAGGCGTTGATAGAGAGCCGATTCCATCTGAAAAATTCCCAGGGTTCGACCACTCTGGAGAAGCTCATAGGCCTGATTATCATCCAGTCCCAGTTCTTCCAGTTTTATTTCCCGCCCCATTTCTTCCTTTATCATTTTGAGAGCCCGGTCAATTACGGTTAAAGTCCTCAAGCCGAGAAAATCGACCTTCAATAACCCAATATCTTCAATTGACCCCATATCGTACTGGGTAACTATATCTTCTTTACTTTTCTGCAGGGGGGTAAATCGGGTAATCCGCTCTGGAGCAATAACCACTCCCGCGGCATGAGTTGAGGCATGGCGCGGAGTTCCCTCGATTTTCAAAGCCAGGTCCAAAAGGCGCCGGATGGTGGGTTCCTCCTGATATCTTTTCTGCAACTCCGGAGAATTATCCAGGGCGGCCCTCAAAGTTATTCCCTGAACCAGTGGTATTTCCTTGGCCACTCGATCCCCTTCTCCATAGGGAATACCCAGCACCCGGGCTACATCCCTGATAACTCCCCGGGCAGCCATGGTCCCAAAGGTAATAATCTGGGCTACCCGATCCTGTCCATATTTTTCCGTGACATAATGGAGAACTTCTTCCCTTCGTTCAAAACAAAAATCGATATCTATATCAGGCATGGTTACCCGTTCTGGATTGAGAAAGCGCTCAAAAATCAGCCCGTACTGCAGGGGGTTAATCCCGGTTATCCCCATTAAATAGGCTACCAGACTACCCGCAACCGAACCTCGTCCCGGCCCCACCGCAATTTTATTGTTCCGGGCAAACTGGATAAAATCATTAACAATCAGGAAATAAGAGGCAAAGCCCATTTCATTGATTACCTTTAGTTCATATTCCATCCTCTTTCGGAGTTGTGAATCATCAACCTGCAGTCGGTTCAACCCCTCCTGGCATTTTTCTTTTAATTCCTCTTCCGGGCTGTTCCCGGAAGAGGTGGGATAATCGGGCAGGAAAAATTTATCAAAAGAAAGTTCCAGTTGACAGCGTTCTGCTATCACCCTGGTATTATCCAGAGCCTGATGATCATCGGGGAAAGCTTCGGCCATTTCCTCCGGAGACCGCAGATAAAAATTGCTGTTGGGGAAGCGCATCCGATCTTCTTCCTCCAGGGTTTTTCCCGTTTGAATACAGAGCAGGACATCGTGAGCCTCTGCATCTTCTTTTAATAAATAATGAACATCATTGGTTGCAACCAGACCCAGTTCCCTGCGGGAGGCCTGCTGGCGCAGGAATTGATTAACCTGCTGCTGTTCGGTCAGACCCTGATTCTGAATTTCCAGGAAAAAATTGTCCCGCCCAAATATATGCAGGTATTCCTCCAGGGCCCCCTGGGCCTGTTCTTCCTGTCCCTGAATAATGAGGGTGGGGAGTTCGCCACTCAGGCAGGCAGAAAGCCCTATCAACCCTTTCCGGTAGCGGTATAATAGATCTTTATCGATGCGGGGACGATAATAAAAACCCTCGGTATTGGCCAGGCTAACCAGTTCCATGAGGTTGCGATAACCATCCAGGTTTTCTGCCAGTAAAACCAGGTGAAAGAGATTATTTTCCCGCCCGGCTTTTTTGTCCTGATAGGACCCGGGAGTAAGGTATAATTCGCAGCCAATTATCGGATGAATACCGCTTGCTCGGGCCTGCTGATAAAAGGGAATGGCTCCGGAAAGGGTTCCGTGATCGGTTAAAGCCACTGCAGGCATACCCATTTCCTGCAGAGCAGGAAAAAGGTTCTTAAAACTGACAGCCCCATCCAGTAGACTATAATGACTGTGCAGATGCAGGTGAACAAAGTTGGCCATACCCCCCCCCTCCCTCTTGTTATTATTTCGTTTTCCCCCAGCTTTTTCCTGCCACCGCCCTGGGGACTACTTTTCCTGGAAAACTAATTCTCATCCAATTTCTGAACTATTTCTGCCCTTAACTAACCCCCCAGAGTTTTTATCCAGGCAGTGGCAGTAGCAATTAAGTCTTCTCCGGGCTGATTAAAAGCCTGCATGGCCACCAGCCCCCCCTGCCGGCCGGATTCCAATAACTCGCCTTCCAGGAAAAAATTACTGCCCAGAGGCAGGGGTTTTAGGGCATAAAAATTAAAGTTTTCCATTTCTCCTCTTTCTTGATTTTCTGACTGCATAATTTCCTCGGCAAGATGGGTAAAAAACAGGTTTAAAATACCGGTACTCAGGACTCCCAGCCGGTTTAACATGTATCCCGTAACCCTTCCGGATAAAATGAAGCGATTATCCCGGCGATATATATTTATGGAGCGCAGGATATTATCTTCCAACCCCGCCTCCAGGTGGGGTTGCTTCTGCAATTGATGCAGGGCCTGCATTACATCCTGACGGGTCACAATGCCCAGCAGTTGATGATTCTCTCTGACTACGGGGAGTAATTCAATCCCTTTCCAGACCATAATATGGGAAACTGTAGCCACCGAAGTCCGGGGAGTAACGGTAATGGGTTCCCGGGTCATTACCCGGGCAATTGATTTACTTTCCGGTTCTTCGGCCACATCCCTTCCAGTAACTACACCAACCACCCTACCACTTTTATTTAAAACCGGAAAACGGGTGTGATGGGTATTATGCAGAAGTTGGTACCAATCCTGCACGGTGGAATCTAAAGACAGGGAAAAAACATCGGCAATCATTA
>PWFS01000020.1 GCA_003554145.1 Halobacteroidaceae bacterium
GCATGAAGGATTATTATCAATTGAACCTTTTTGCAGCCTTATTTTCATGAAAAACTATATTTTCAAAAAATATTTTGCCTGTTTTCCCTAATTTCCAGGGCTATTTCGAGCACACTCCTAGCAGTTGCCCCCTTGGGGGTATTAGCGAATAAGAAGTTTTTTCTTCCAATAACGAAGGGCTTAATAGCCCTTTCAGCGCGATTATTGCTAATTTCCAGGCGTCCATCCAACATATAATTCTCGAGATTATCCCAGTGATTAAGGCAATACAAAATAGCCTTTCCTAATGCGCTTTTAGGCAGGGTCTGCTTTTGCTTCTTTTTCAGCCAGGTCAAAAAGTCATCCAGAACAGGCCTGCTTTTCTCCCAGCGCAGCAAATATCTCCTGTCAGGTGTTTCATCAGCCAGCTGCCGCTCAATAGAAAACAGTTGATTGCAAAATTTCAATCCCTCTTCTACCACCGAGGATAGGCTGGCTCCTTTTTCCGGCATAGCCCGCAGGGCTTCCACAAAATTTCTTCGAGCATGGCTCCAGCAACCAACTATTTTAACGTCCGGAATTTTCTTGTATCCCCCGTAAGCATCAACATGGAGATAACCTTTAAAGCCCTTCAACATATTTTGGGGATGTTTACTGGCCCGGGTTGTCCTGTAATCATAAAGAAAGATCGGTTTATCAGTCTTTCCCGAAGCATATAGCCACATGTAAGATTTGCTTGAAGCCTTCCTGTCTTCTTCCTGCAACACTTGGAGTGTAGTTTCATCTGCGTGCAAAATATCAAGATCTAAAAGGAGAGAATGCATGTGCTCACAGAAATGCTTCAACCATTTTTCTGAGCTCTGGATCATCCAGTTGGCCATACTCTGCCGGGAAAGATCTATCCCATAGTTTTTAAACTGCTGTTCCTGGCGGTAAAGAGGAATGGCTTCATTGTATTTGCGGTTCATGATAAATGAGATCAGGGAAGAAGAAGCAAAACTTCCCGGAATTGCTGGTGCAGGCATAGGTGCAGTTATTACAGGAGTTTTGATATCATCTTTCTCACAACTCCTGCAGGTATAAACATAGCGGACATGTTCTTTAACCTTGACCTGGGCAGGAATTACAATTAATTCTTTGCGAACTTCCTCGCTCATTTCGTGGAGAGTTGAACTGCACTGGGGGCAATCCCTATCCTCTTCAGCAATCCTATACTCTACTCTTTCTACCGGAAGTTCTTCCGGTAGCCTATCTTTTTTGCTTTTCTTCTTGCTGCGTTTGTAAGTGATTGTTTCCTCGAGAACAGGTTCTTTGGCTTTAGCGTCAGATACTAACTCCGCTTCGTCAAATAACCTGCCCTGTTTGTTATCTGTTTTCTCCCTTGAAGAACCAAACTGCTTATGCTTGGAGAGCCGAAATTGCTCTTCATACCAAGTTAAAGCAGCTGTTAATTCATCAACCTTGTGCTCCAGAAGGGCACATTTATCCTGGAGTTTCTCAAATTCTTCCTGGGAATATTTATGTTTTTCGTCTTTTGCTTTATGTTTTGGCTTCATGTTTCTATTATAACATTTTCAGGCGAAAAAATCTAGTTTTTACGGCAGAAAAATGGCTTTATTCCAAAGTTTTTCCGGGTTCGGGTTGCTGTGTTTTACTTTAGATTATAGTGCGCTCTTCTACTTCCTGATGGGCATCATTTTGAAGTAGGGATAGTCCATCAATAAGCCACCTTAATTCTCTTTCATTTACTTCTAAGGTGTTCTTGTTTCCCTGGGGCCACTGGAACTTCCCCTTTTCCAGGCGCTTATAGTATAGCCAGAAACCATCAAGGTCCCATTCCAGTATTTTGATTTTATCCTTTTTCCGGTTGCAGAAAACAAACAAGCTGGGAGAGAAAGGATCAAGCTTGAATTGTTGCTGGACCAGGACTGCCAAACCATCAATTGATTTTCGCAGATCTGTAGGACCTACTGCAAGATATACCTGAGCTGCCCCCTTATTTTTCAGCATTTTTTCTGTATTATTTTTATTACCTTTTCCAGGGTTTTTTCATCAAATCCGGGAGAAACTTTGACTTCTGCAGAGCCTATGGTAACTATGAGACCATTATTTTGGGGGGCGATTTCTTCAGGGGCTTTGTTTTCAGTTTTTATTCCGACCCACTGGATACTCTCGCTATCTTTTTGAAGATTTTTCTTGGGCTTGGAAGAACGCTGAGCCATATTCAGTCGGGTTATCATTTAACGGTAGTTGAAAGTATGGATATTAACATCATTTTCTTTGCACCATTCTGCAGCTGTTAATCCACTGTCCCGGTAACACTTGATCCGCTCTTTCCAAAGGCTTCTTTTCTCTTCGCGGGTCATTTTTGATCCCCTCCTTGAGGTTATTATCTCACGACCCGGAAGCTATTTAAATGTGGACACCTTTTGACGCTTACCAATCGAAAACCCCGCGGTAAGCAATCATTAATCACTCCCGCGGGGCTTTCCTTATGCTTACCTATAGATCAAATGGGATATTACTACTGTAAAGGTATTCCCCATTTGTCACTGAGAAAGTCTTCAACAACACCTCTATCATCTTCTGAGAGCTCACGATCAAACACTATAACCTCTGCCAGGTCAAATTCTCCGCTGCCTATCCGCAGAAGTTCTAATGCGTGGTTGTTAATATCGTCGCTTACTACTTGTTCCCCATCAAGATAGAAATAGCCCGTATCTGTATCCCAAATAGTAGTGAAAATGTGCCAGTCATTGTCTGGATCGGTA
>PWFS01000031.1 GCA_003554145.1 Halobacteroidaceae bacterium
CCCGGAGGAGGGCATTAAGGGTTTCTCCAATTTGCGAGGTGAAAAGAACCCGGTAGCCATCTTTATCATCCCGTTCCAAAACCGCGGGGAATTTTTTCCCGGTAAGAGCCGAGCCTGCTGTCTTGACCAGTATTTTGGTCAGGCCCTTCCCGGTAGAGGTGATTTCCCGGGGGGAGCCCACAGTCAATAATCTGCCCCGAACCAGAATGCCCAGGCGATCGGAAAGGGCTTCGGCTTCGGCCATGTCATGGGTAGAAAGGATTATTGTTGTCCCCTGATCTCGCAATTCTTTTATTATTCCATGCAGGGTTCTTCGAGAACCTACATCCAGGCCGGCTGTGGGCTCATCAAGGATCAGGAGGGGAGGCTGATGCTGCATGGCCAGGGTCAGAGATAGTCTCATTTTCTGACCGGTGGAAAGGCTCTGATAGGAGGCTTTCTTTTTCTCCTCCAGGTGAAGTTTATCCAAACCGGTCCCATTGCTTTTCCGGCCGTGATAGAAGCTGAAAAAATTTAAAGCTTCCTCTACCCGAATTGTTTCCGGCAGGGCTGACACCTGAAGTTGAATTCCCACAATATCCTTTAGCTTTCCTGGATTTTGTTGAGGGTCCACCCCCATTATCCTGATTTCCCCGGCATCGGGCCTGCGAAGTCCCACCAGGCATTCCATTGTAGTTGTTTTTCCCGCACCATTAGGTCCCAGCAACCCAAAAATTTCTCCTCTTCTAACCTTGAGATTCAGGTTATCAACCCCAACCTGCCCCCCATATTCCTTGCGCAACCCCTTGACTTCCAGAATCCAATCATTCATTTTATCCCCTCCCTTTATAGATCGATCCCGATTTAATTCCCGCACGCTCATTTTAATATCTCCTTTCCCCTAGTTCTTATATTTTGATTTTAATCTATTCCCAGCAGGTCCACATCTGCCAGAAGGACTATTTCGCCTCATCCTTTTGGACTAACCCCTTTTTACCTGGCAATCTGGATCCCAGAAAAGAAAAAATCCCGGGGTTTTTGGCCCCTGGAAATTATTATTATTTGGAGTTCAAGCAGGGTTTTGCTGCTCCAGTTTTTCTGGGAATTCTCCCTTTTAACTGTTTTAAAAGCTTAGAGAGAGGAAGGAAAAGCTCCAAACAACCTCTGTCGGAAATATTCCTTTTCCTCTTACCGGGCAATTTAATTTCCCGGGTTTATTTTATCGGTTCCGCTTTTTTGGAGTAATAGAAGGCAGGATATTGCCGCCAGGGGGCGAATTTTTTTATATATAACTAAAAATGCAGGAGTGAAGGTCATGTTGAGAGAACTATTTACTCTTCTTAAAGCCCTGACCCTGGCCGCAATAATTGCCCTGCTCATGGTTCAATTTGTGGTCCAGCCAACTATAGTAGAAGGGACCTCCATGGAACCGGGAATTTCCAATGGGGAACGGTTGCTCATTAATAAGGTGGTATATCGTTTTTCTTCTCCGCAGCGGGGAGATATTATTGTTCTAAAAACGGGGGAGGAGGATCGTCCGGAATATTTAAAAAGGATTGTTGGTCTCCCAGAAGAGGAAATTGAAATTAAAAGGGGGCGGACCTACATAGATGGGGTGCTTTATGATGAGCCCTATATCAAGGAATACATGGTGGGGCAGTTCGGACCCGAGGTGGTTCCTCCGGGCAAGTATTTTGTCCTGGGAGATAATCGCAATAACAGTCTGGACAGCAGGGCTTCTTCCCTGGGTTTTATTACCTCCTCGCAGATCTCCGGTCGAGCGGATATTGTTTTCTGGCCGGTCCCGGAATTAAAAGTTCTGGCCGGCAGTTCCGGCCCCTGAAAATTGTTAAAACAAAAATTTGTTAGATTATTTTTTCCAGCTAAGCAGGGTTATTTTTTTTCCTGCAGAAATTAATTTTTAATACTGTTTTTTCTCAGAAAATTTAACATTTTCCCCCATTTTATTTTCCCGTTATCAGCTGCTGCGGGATATTTTTCTCTGAATGGAACATCGCCCCCCTGTTTCCACTATTTCTCTTTATTTAAAATATGAGGGAGGATCGGGGCCTCGTATTACCCTGGAAATTTAAAAGCCTGGAGGATATTATGGATGTAAATTCCGCAATAAACCAAAGAAGAAGCATCCGAAAATTTAAGGATAAACCGGTGGACCCCGTTGATATTGAAGGGGTCCTGGCAGCTGCAATTAAAGCACCTTCCGGTAAAAATCTGCAGCCCTGGCATTTTACCATTGTTTTGGGTAAGCATAAGGATGATCTGGTTGATCTTATGGTTTCCGCCGCCAACCGCCGGGAGCAGGAGGGTATTTCCACCGGAAGCTGTTTGATCTCAGCCCGGGTAATGAGACAGGCCCCGGTTCTGATCCTGATTTATAATACCCACGGACCACCGCAGAACAACCGGGAAAATCATTATCTCTGGTCAGTCAATATTCAATCCATCGGAGCCGCCATCCAGAATTTGCTCCTGGAAGCAGAAACCCGGAACCTGGGGACCCTGTGGATTTGTGATGTTTTCTTTGCTGATAAAGAAATTTCCCGGTGGTTGGGCCGGGATGATGAGCTGGTGGCAGCAGTTGCCCTGGGTTATCCTGAAGAAATACCCGAACCCCGGCCCCGCCGGCCCCTGGAAAAAGTTTCGGAATGGTTGAGATAGAAGGTTCGGCAACCATTCAGTTTTTTTTCTTATCAATAATTTCCCTGCGACAAAACGTATATTTTTAGCCCTGCATATA
>PWFS01000242.1 GCA_003554145.1 Halobacteroidaceae bacterium
AACACATTGCTGAACAATATGCTTCGAGAGTGTGTGGAAGTAATGGGTTCGACGAGCCGACTTCTTTTGGTTCAGCCGCGTGGCCTGTTCGGAGTCGGAGTCGTCACACCGAGCGATCCGCTTGCTGAAGTAGTAGTCGTCCTGCTTCAGACAGTTGAGCGGATAGAGTTCGGCATGACCGTCTTCGTAGGCGAGCGCGGCGAAGTTGTTGATACCGAGATCAACTCCAACAGTCGTCTCACCGGGAGCTTCGGCCACTTCGATCTCGACTTTGCAGACAAAGTGCAGTTCCCACTCATCGCCCACCCAAACCGCTCTGACCTGCTGGACGCTCTCCACGGTCGAAAGGTCAACGTCGGGGCGAGTCTGGTACTCACAGAGGATGAAGTCCGACCAGTACTCCTTGAGGTTCGATCCTTTGGAGAGTCGGACGCGGTTGTACTGGGTGTCGAGTTTGAAGCCAGCGGCTTTGAACGTGACAGTGCTTCGTGGATGTTCGTCGCCGTGTTTGCGGTAGCCGGGCGGGTTCGCTCGTGTGTCTCCATTACGTCGCTTGCCGTACCAGCCGTTGAACGCCTCAGCGAGTTCTTGCAGGACTCGCTGGCTTGACTGAGAATGCAGGTCATCGTAGCGTTCGTGGCTCTTGAGGTAGGCAGTGAGTTCTGCGTGACCGGGAATGTGGCCAATCTCCGACCACACGCGGTGACACGTCCACCGTCCGACGTTCCAGAGCTTTGAGGCGGCGAACCCGAGCGAATCGAGATCGTCTTGCACCCGTGACTGGTTCCGAATAGAAGCAGTGTAGGTGCGGGTGACAACCTCTTTCGCCATACATAACCTATGTATACAAACCTACTTGAAGATGTCCATTGCCGCGGCGTGGAATATCCTGCCGTGCTATCGAACGGTGGACTGTGTAGGGTAGTGTCGGATTCATCCCACGACTGAAGTCGTGGGCTTTCTCCTCGAAGTTCTGTAATAGATATGAATTCAGGTCCGGAAAGTCTAGACGTGGAGGCGTACCCGTAGACGTGTGCTTGAAAAGCGGGACGTTGAACGTGAACGGCGAGTATTCGCCTACCGCCCTCAACGGTTAGAACGGGAGTCCACGCTGAATGCCACGGCCCTCAGGGCGTGGTAGCTTACTGAGCAGATCCATCGGTTGAGAACGGTAATTTTGTGACTGAACCGAGGCCGATGGGGGTATCAAAAGAGCAGTTCCTGGCTTTCTGTCTGAGGAGGTGGAGCGGATTTGCCGGTTTCGGGGCGATCGACTGAAGATCAGTCGTCGATCGACGTTCCCGGCTCTCGGCCTGAGACCGTTCCCGATGTCTGTTCGGTTCGCCCGTCGAGGGTTTCGAAATCGAAATTGTCGAACTGCTCGGGCGTAACACCCTCGTTGGCGTATATGTACAACGCAGTCTTTACCACCCCCCAGATTGTCTGGCTGAGCAGATACGTGAACACCACAGCGAGGGCGATGAGTACGACAGTGACGGTGATTCCTGCGCCGGGGAACACAGCGGAAACCGGTGCGGAGATGGCGATTGCCCCCGCGACGAGAACGAGGCCGGTCCCAACGATGATACCGGTAATGCCGAAGCCAGCACCGAGCGTCTCGCCCCACGTCTCTTTAAATACCGATCCGCTCTTGGTAAACATCGACTTCGATGTCACCTCTTCGAAGACGAGCACTGGGACGATGAAAAACGTCATGATCGACCAGCCGAGGGCGAACAGTGATCCCACGAGTCCAGAGAGCGGTGTGTCCTCGAGACCCCGGAAAATAATACTGACCGTTGCGGAGATCAGTGACCAGATCACAATCGCTCCGAGCCGGTCGTTGACTGCGGACAGACTGTCGCGGATTCCGGGCTCACGATCGTGAAATGCCTCGTTCGCTGCGTAGACCAGCGCCGCAGAGAAGTACGTGCTGAAAAACGTCGTGACGAAAAACAGCACAATAAGCACGACGTACTCGAGGGCGAGGCCGAGGACGTCTGTGAGTACGAGAGGGAGGAAAATGAGGGCGAGGAAGAAGACGGCTGACAGCCCTGCCAGTAGCGGAAACACCAGTAACTCTGGATGGGTTCGGATTACGCTGGCGCTGTCTTTTGTTAGTGTCCAGCCGGTCCGTAGCCGGTCGAAGAAGCCGAGTTTGCCGGATTGAGTATTCATTTCTATGTAATAGACATTTCTACTGGACAGGTATTTAACACTTTTTGGGCCTGAACGTCGTTTTCGGTCGTGCTTGAATGGGCTCTGCTGCATCCAACCTCTGTGTACAGCACGACAAAGGAATTTATCACCGCTTAATCATTTCAACAGAGCCGAACCGGTACGATATATCATTTGAGTGGCTGACGGTTCTTGACGCACCCAGTGGTGAACACACCACCATGTCCGCAGTAATATCCGAAATATCACTCTAACAACGGACACAGTGGTGTAGGAAGACACTTGACGTCAACGAGGGAAAAACAGCGGACGAGGTGGTGTCTGACGCAGCCAAAATATCAGTCTAACAGCGGACGAGGTGGTGTCTGACAGAGATAAAACATCAATTTAACAACGGACAAAGTGGTGTATCGGGACGCATGCTGTCGATATATGAGAGAATATACACCCCATAATGTCCGCAGTAACTGCGGTGTGATTCTCAACAGTTGAGAGAACAGCGGACATAGTGGGGTGTTCTAATTCGATTCC
>PWFS01000157.1 GCA_003554145.1 Halobacteroidaceae bacterium
ACATGCAGCCCGGGGTTCCCATCCCGATAGGAAATTCCCGCCCCCAGCCAGACCCGCAGCAGGTAGGAACTAAAAATATCGTAGGACAGGCTGGCCAGCCATTCCTCCTCCCGGTACTGAAACCCCGTTTTCCAGCGATAAGCCGGAGAAAGAGTAAGGCTAAAGGTAGGTTTGCTTCTCTCTCCCTCCGAGTCCAGGGCAAGCTGGAAGCTATGCAGTTCCCGGGAAGGGGTGGGGTTGGAAAAGTCCAGGGCAGGAATGGAACCATAGAGTTCATGGAGCCAGACAGCATTTTCCTGGTACAGATGCTCCAGCTCCGGCCCCCGCAGAAGAACCGGAACAAGAAGATCGGTGTGGTACAAACCGGTGTGATTAACCCCTCCCAGGTTTTTTATCGGAAACCTGGTAGCAATTGGATCGGCGGGAATCCGGGGCGGATTAACCACAGTTATCACTTCCCCCGAGGCGGGATTCTGCACCAGGTTAAATATATTAACCGGGGCCGCAGGATAATCCAGAGAAAAAGTCCGGTTCAACCACTGTCCAGGGTCCAGGTATTCCCCGCCATAACCGGCGGCATAATAGCCAAAATAATCGGAACCGGTAAAGGAATATTTCAATTCTCCCCGCTCATTTTCCTGGATCTTAATTTCTCCCCCCTGATGAAAACCCACCACCAGATCTTCTCCCTCCCGGTAAAAGGCCAGGCAAATCTCCTCCTGAGTCCCCAGAATCCAGGCAACTTCTGCCGGGCTGGCTTCTTCCCGGACAAAAATATTGGGGTAGCGCTGGCCATGGATTTTATCCCCAACTACATCCTGGACCAGGCCGGGGAAATTAATCCGTTCCAGGCCGGAAAAAGACATACCATGATCACCATAGATGACCAGGTTAACCCGATCCCAGTCCAGACGATCGGCCATTTGCCCCAGCCAGAAATCAAAGCGGTGAATACTGCGATTGTGAGGTCCTTCCCCGAAATAGTGGCCCAGAAAATCAGTGGTATACCAGTAAAACTCCAGGACATTATAGGTCTGGAGGAGGTCGGGGAGGTTGTACAGGGAAAACCAGGCCTGAAACTCCATAATAGGATATATATTTATTAAACAGCCCCGGGCCCGGCGAAGAACTTCAGGAACATACTGGAAAAAAACCGTGGGCTTGCCGGTAATCCGGTCCCGTTCCTGATCATATACTCCCCAGCCCACCGGTTCCCCCACCCGGCTGGAGTAACCAGTTTTCATCCGCGATACAATCATCTGAGTCCCTCCGGGAAAAGGAGCCAGCCCGGTTAAAAAAGCCCCCTCCTGGCTGAAAATCTTTTCGGTTGCCGGTAAATTACCTGCCTCCAGTTCCCGGTAAAAATCACTGGCTGCAATTGCATCCAGGTGAATCAAAATAAACTGGGGTTGCTCGGCCCCAGCCGGATAAGAAAAAGCAAATAAAAAAACCATAATAAGAACGGTTAGTGCTTTTTTCACTGCAGGCGGGAATTAAGAAACTCTTTTCCCCTGCCCCCTTTCCTGTTTTGAATTTCTGGAGCTGCTAAAATTTCCGATCCTCTTAAGTTGCTGCTATTACAAATAATCACAATCCTTCTCCAATCAACACCCCCCTGGACTACCCACCCCATTATTGAGAAACCCCGGGAGGGAGGGCTAAGGAAATAATAATCCCTGATTCCCTTCTTGTTAATATTTTATCACTTCTTCTTTTCGGGGTAATTACCTATGGGGGTGAATTATCCAGCCAGGCCGAAAATTAACACCCCTTGCGGCTCATTGGGAAAATTGGAAAACCCATTCAAGAGGTGGGGTGTGATTCTGGCCCTGTGCTCCTGTTAAAATAATTACTTCGCCATTATGCCCTCCATAACCTCTACCAGCTCTGGATCAAACTGGGAACCGGAACATCTTTTTATTTCTTCTAAGGCCTCCCCGGCCGAAATTTTCCTGCGGTAAGGACGGCCCGAAGTCATAACATCAAAAGCATCCACAATAGAGGTAATCCGGGCCAGGATGGGAATACTGTCCCCCGCCAGGCCATGGGGGTAACCCGACCCGTCCCAGTGCTCGTGGTGACTTAATATATCTTCGGCAACATGGGCAAATTCTACCGTGGCCTGGGCAATCCGGTGCCCTATGGCCGGGTGTTCTTTTATCAGTTTCCATTCTTCTGCAGTAAGGGGGCCTTTCTTTTTTAATATTTCGGCAGGAATATTTATGGTCCCGATGTCATGCAGGTTAATCAAAAGATCAAGACGCCTAATTTCACTATCCGGTAGCCCGATTTTCCGGGCAATCCTCCGGGCTATTTCCTGCATCCTCAGGGTGTGATCCGGGGACTCAAGGCTCTTCTGTTGCAGGGGGGTAAGGAGTCCTTTTACCACTGCACTCTTGGCATTTCTGCTTCCAGCCAATTTCCAGCGGAACATATCATCCTCGGTTGCCCTTAAAACTTCAGCCAGATCTTTTTCAATGCTTTCCCTGCAGCTTTTACCAAGGGACAGGGAAATCGGGATATTATTAACAAAAGTATTCTGGCATTGTTGCAGGATCCTCCGGACAATTTTTCCCGCATTTTCTGAGTTGGTCTGGGGCAGTAGGATTAAGAACTCATCCCCTCCCCAGCGGGCAATGATATCTTCTTCCCGGCAGGATTTTCGTAAAATTTTTGCAGTTTTTTTGAGCAGTTCATC
>PWFS01000191.1 GCA_003554145.1 Halobacteroidaceae bacterium
GGCAAAAGAAGGCTGGCAATTCAAGGGCTGGCAGGGAGATGCAACAGGTGAAGAGCCAGAGACCACCCTGGTGGTAGACCGGGACCTGGAAGTTTCAGCTCTTTTTTCTCCCCTGGAATATACTGTGGCTTTAGATGTTGAGAGGGGTGGAGAGATAGAAATTTCACCAGAAAGGGATACCCACTCCCATGGTGAAACTATAACAGTCAGGGCTTCAGAGAAGCCCGGTTTTAGATTTTCCCACTGGAGTGGGGGTCTTTCCGGGAAAGAAAATCCGGTAGAAGTTCTGGTTGAAGGTAATATTGAAGCCCGAGCTGTTTTTGAAAGGCTACCTTCTTTATCTTCAGGCGATTCCGGAGATAAGGTGCGTTATCTGCAGGAACAGCTGGCCGGACTGGGGTTTTATCCTGATCAACCCGATGGAAACTTTGGATTGCAGACCAATCTGGCAGTAAAAAAGGCCCAGATTTTCTTTGATATTACAGTTGATGGAGTGGTGGGCCCCGAAACGTGGTCTGCTCTGGAAAGTGAAAGGGGAACCTTTTTGTATACAGTGCAGAGGGGAGATACTCTGTGGGGGCTGGCCCAGAGGTGGAACACAACCGTCAGCCATATCAGGGACATAAACAACCTGGCCAATCCCGACCTCTTGAGGCCGGGGGATGTGCTCTGGGTCCCCGGTGTTGGTGAAGGGCTGGGAGTAAAAGATCTGCACTGGGAAGAAGTGCAGCGCCTTTTGCCCCGGGAAGGGGAGGCAATAATAACAGATGTGGAAACCGGACTGAGCTTTCGTATTTATAGAATGGGGGGGACCTACCACGCTGATGTGGAACCGCTAACTGCCCAGGATACCGCTGTTTTGCGGAGAATATATGGAGGGGATTGGAACTGGGAGAGGAGAGCGGTCATCGTTGCAATTGGTAAAAAGTTGATCGCTGGATCCATAAACGGTTATCCCCATGGGGATCAGACAATAACCGATAACCATTTTGCGGGGCATATCTGCCTTCATTTTCGTGGCAGCCGGCTGCATGTGAACCACACCACTGACCCTCAGCATCAGGCCGAAATTGATAAAGCAGCTGAAAGCACCTGGCCTGCAGACGGCAGATAATTTCCTGGAATAAAAGGGGTCCCGTTCAGTCCTTTGTCAGCAGTGAATTCGAGGTGGTGGGCACCGGAGTGATCTGACCTTTGAGGGAAAATCATCTTTAAAATTGGGGGTAAGAGAAAAATGTTTGACAGAAAAAATGTGGTTGCAATTCTGGCAGTGGTTTTGTTGTTGGCGAGCAGCAGCCTGGCTGCTGAACCGATTGAAGATCTCCTGTCTCAGGCCCGAGAGGCCTATTTTGCAGGATCTTATTATCAGGCCGAAAGCCTTTTTAAAGAACTACTGGACAGAGAAGCATATGAATGGGATGCCCATTTTTACCTGGGGATGACCTATCTCCATAAAGAACAACTGGAAGAAGCTGAACACCATATGGATCAGGCCTATGCAATGAACCCGGATAATTTTTTTACCCTGGTCAATTATGCTCGTATTCTCTACCGTCAGGGTCATCTGCAGGAAGCCGATGCAATGTTAAATCTGGTCCCTGAAGAAAAAAGAACCACCAGTGAAAGCTATTTCAACAATCGGGGTTTGCTGGCCATGGCCGAGGAGGAATATGAGCAGGCCGTTGAATATTTTTTAAAGGCGGTGGAGATCAACCCGGAAAACTATTACGTGCAGAACAATCTGGGCCTGGCCCTGATCAGAAAAGGAGACTTCGAGAAAGCCAGCCATCACCTGGAACTGGCTGCTGCCCAGGACCCTCCTGAAGCATATATATATAATAATCTGGGTGTGGCCTATGAAAATATGAATCAACTGGAGGCCGCCCGAGAGAATTATGAACGTGCAGTTGAATTAAATCCCCAGCATGCCCAGATAAACCTGGATAGAGTTATTTCCAGGCTGGAAGATTGAGAATAACTGCCAGGGAGAGTTCTATCAGTTTGGTTGGGAGGGGAACGGAAAAAGCAAGAGGGGTTCAATAGATTAATGTTGACCCCAGGCAGGGTCAGTTCTTTAGCGCCATTAAAAATATCCGATTTTCTTCGAGCAGTCTCTGCTGATTTATTCCTCGCTAATTGAATTGAAACTGAACAGCAGCTAAACCCTCCGGGGAAAAATCAGAGCAGCTCAGAACCGCAAGATGTGCTTTAATGTTTGGAAGTAGCCTGGCCCTGACTGGATAGATAAAAATGAACTCTGATTATTTTTCCTGGCCAGTACAAAGTGCCCTGCTCGGGACAATTTAAACCCACTTTCAGACCCTCGATTTCCTGCTGGGGGTCTGTTTTGCTTCCAGACAGGACTACCGGCTACAGATTTTACTTTTGACCTGATTTTAACCGCAATAAAATGTTTTCTTTTGGAAAATTTTGTTGACAGGGATTTAAAAAAAGATATAATTAAGCCAGAAAACACCCAGCACATTGAAAAAAGGCGGGAGCCTGCTGGCCTTGGAACTCAGCGGTTGGAACTGGTTTTCCAGAAGAAAAGCAGGGGGGGAAGGGCAAATGGCTGGTGGTTCAATAAAAACATTATTGGTTCTGGCCTTGCTGCTCTGCTTATTTGGAATGCCTTTAATTGTTGGAGCAGAGATGCCGGAAAAAGAGATTGTTATCGATCTATCAA
>PWFS01000012.1 GCA_003554145.1 Halobacteroidaceae bacterium
CGAATTTTACCGCCCGGTGACAGGCCATGGTCTGCAGAGCCTTTTTTTTCAGGGCCAAAAAATCTTTTTCTCGTTGTTCTTCTGTAAAAAGTTCAATTAAATCTCGAACTACTTCCCCTGCTCTTTCCTGGAGATAAGGTCCCAGGCTCAGGGGTACTGCCCGCAAAAGGAGGTCTCGGGGCCCAAAATCCTCCACCTGGAAATTTAGCCGGGTGAGATAATCCTTGATTTTTTCTTTCTCCTGCTCCTGGGTGGGATCAAGGTTAAAAGGCAGTGGAGTTAAAAGATTTTTGCGGGATTGTTTTTTTTCTTGCCCCGGCATTTCTCCGGCAAGCCGGTTATAGAGGATCCGCTCATGGGCGGCATGTTGATCAATGATATAGAGACCCCCGGCAGTTTCCACCAGGAGATAGGCCTGATGAACCTGAAATATCTGATGCAGGGGGGAATAGGAGGATTCTGACCTGGTTTTCTCCTCCGGGGCCTCCTGCTTTTCAAGAGTTGGGGTGAAAAGGTCCTGCCCCCCGGGGTCTTCCTGGACCCGGGAGGATCTGGAGGGAGCGGTATTCTGGGAAGGTAACGGGCCTCCCTGCCGGGGCAGGGTTTGAGCAATCAATTCGGTTAAATTCTGGGCCAGGGCCGGAAGCTGACTGAAGCTGACCTCCCGCTTGGTGGGATGGACGTTGATGTCCAGGTGAATGGGGTTCAACCGCAAAAATATCAGGGCCTGGGGATAACGACCGGGGGGCAGCATTTCTTCATAACCACGCAGCACTGCCTGGATCAGCTGCCGATTATAAAAGGGGCGGCCGTTGACGAATAAGTAGATGCCCCGGCCCGTGGAACGGGCCAGGGGAGGCAGGCCCAAAAAGCCTTCCATTGTCACATAATTTTTTTCCACCGGTTCCAGGGTAACAAAATGTTCCCGGCCGGAATGATCAAATATATCTCCCCAGGCGTTAAGGACCTCCCCGCGTCCCGAAGTCCGCAGTAACTGCTTGTTATTATGCACCGCCCGGATTTTGAGATGAGGATGGGCCAGGGCCAGGGGAATGATCTGCTGCAGGATAAAACCGCTCTCCCGGTTGTGGTCCTGGAGAAATTTCCGGCGGGCAGGAGTATTAAAAAAGAGGTCCCGGACTTCTACACTGGTCCCGGGAGGGGCTCCCGCCGCCTCCAATTCCTGAACCTCTCCTCCCTCAACCCGCAGTCGCATTCCTGTAGCACTATGATGGGTTCGGGACAATATGCTGACCCGGGCAATGCTGACAATGGAAGCCAGGGCTTCCCCTCGAAAACCCAGGGAAGACAGTCGCCACAGATCATTAATTTCTACCAGTTTGCTGGTGGTATGGCTCTGGATGGCCATTTCCATATCCTCCGGGGTCATGCCTTCTCCATCATCGATTACCTGAATTTTTTCCCGACCGCCATCAGTAAAATAAACATCGATGCTCCGGGCCCCGGCATCTATGCTGTTTTCCATTAATTCTTTCACTGCAGAAGCAGGCCTTTCAATAACTTCCCCCGCCGCAATTTTATCCACTACCTGCCGGGGTAATGATTTAATTTTGCCCATTCCCATCCTCCCCTGCTATTAATTTTCTGGCTTTTTCCTGGAGTTTATGCACCTGATTAAGGGCCTCCAGGGGTGATTGCTCCAGGAGGTCGATGGCCAGGAACTCCTGCAGGGCTTTTTTCAGGTATTCCCGGTCCTGATCAGGAAAGAGGGGCACCTGGCGAGGCCTGGGCCCTTTGACCTCTTTTTCCCGGCTTTCCAGTGAATTCAAAATGTCCCGGGCCCGCAGCAGGACCTCGGGTGGAATCCCGGCCAGGCGGGCCACGTGAATTCCATAGCTTTCATCAGTAGACCCCTCTTTTATAGTATGCAGGAAAATTATTTCTTCGCCCTGTTCCTCCACCGCCACGTTATAATTCCGCAGACCCTTTAACTTTTTTTCCAGGACAGTCAATTCATGATAATGGGTGGCAAAAAGGGTCCGGGCTCCAATTCGTTCCGGATTATTTATATATTCGGTTACGGCCCAGGCAATGCTCAAACCATCGTAGGTGGAGGTTCCCCGCCCCACTTCATCCAGGAGGATTAAAGAGCGGAAAGAAGCTGTATGGAGAATCTGGGCCACCTCGTTCATCTCTACCAGGAAGGTGCTCTTGCCCCGGCTCAGGTCGTCAGTGGCCCCCACCCGGGTGAAAATACGGTCCACCAGACCAATTCTGGCTTCCCGGGCGGGAACATAAGAACCAACCTGGGCCATAAGGGCTATCAGGGCCACCTGTCTCAGATAGGTTGATTTACCCGACATATTGGGACCGGTTATAAGGTGGAAGCGGTGTTCACCGCCGTCCAGGGTGGTGTCGTTGGGAACAAATTGTTCTTCCCCCAGGGCACCCTCCACTACGGGATGGCGTCCCCCGGAAATCTCAATATTTTGGGAATCATCAAGGGTCGGCCGGCAGTAATTCCGGTCCAGGGCTACCTGGCTGAAGGACAGTAAAACATCAAGGGCTGCCAGGATCGAGGCTACTTTCTGAACCCGGGCCATTTCAGCTTCAACTTTCTGCCGCAACCCGGAAAAAATTTCATATTCCAGGGAATTTATCTTTTCTTCAGCTCCCAGGATCTGATTTTCCTTTTCCTTTAATTCCGGGGTAAAGTAGCGTTC
>PWFS01000068.1 GCA_003554145.1 Halobacteroidaceae bacterium
GAGAATTGTGACCTAATCGGTAAGCCTACCATCTGTAATCTGTCTTCTATCTGTTCATCTAGCGCACGGTGTAGTGGGCGAGCCTCTTTTACCTGAAAAACCGGTGTTGCTTTCCCTAGATCATGAGCAGCTGCTAAAAATAATAGTAGTTTTTTTGCATCCTCTTCTCTTTCTACTCCAACCATTAATCTGTCTTTTATCCCGTAGCATAACCAGCGGTTCCAGAGTTTTTCTGCTACCAACGTGCTATCTCTCATATGAACAAACAATGGGAGCCAGAATAAATCTCCTTGATGTGAAGTCTTTTTCGCCCAAAGACTTTGAGCAGCTTTTGAAAGTTCTTTCATAATACCTATGTCCTTCCCTATTGTCTTTTCCAACAAACAGTGTTACTATTATGCATTCCCCTACTTTTTCAAAAATGCAAGATTATAAAATACTTGCATTTGAGCAACCCCCAACCTCAATTCTTTTCATTAACAAAACCCTGTTACAATATTCGCTATATTTTATGTGACCTCCTGTAATTTTAATACAATTTTTGGAATTATCTACGATTTGAATAGTAAACAGAATGGCATCACTTCGCTACCCATCACTTGCTACCTGATCTATTTCCCATAACACTTTGAACTTTTATCTGTTCTCCTATAACATTGTACACCATCAAACCGCCATTGAAAGGCGGGCTGCTACTTGTTAACCAGGGATATGCAACTCCCGTAAGCACTGACAACGGCCCTCAGTTTGCCTCTAATGCCTTTGGAGGGCTCTGTGGTGGGTTAGGGGTTGCATCATCAGAGGATCCCGGTAAAAACGCCAGATATTAAATCCCAAATTGAACCATTCCATGCCATCCTCAGCAATGAGTGTTATAACCAGAATGAGTTCCAGAGCTATATAGAAGTTTATAAAGTAGTGCGCGATTACATGATCTATTATAACACCCAACGTAGACATGGAAGCCTGGGCAACACTTCACCCAAGCAACACTATAACGCCCTGAAAAACAAAGAGATTGAAACTGCATCTTTCACCTCTTAATTCAAATTCTAAGAATAAGAGGGCAGGTCCAATTTTTTCTCCAATTACGGGGGGCAAACCTTATCTTCTTGGGCAGGAATGGCTCCAGCAATAATTAAGGTGCCGGCAAACGCAAATCGGGCAGAGCACGTAAAGGTAATAAACACATGCGAAGTTCGCTGGTACAATGATCCAGGGCAGCTTCTTGCACTAAAGAAAAGCCCAGTTTCGTAGAATTGCAGCCAGGAGAGGTAGTAACCGGGCAGCTGTTGCAGTGGGGCACTCCATTTTGGTTATTTGTTACCATATCTTGTGAAAAAGCGTCAGCCATATAATGATTTAGGTGCAAATTACTTTGATAAACGCAAGTCTATATCTGTTCTAACGAATGCTGTTAAGCGTATTGAAGCTTTGGGTTTTAAGGTCATCTTAGAAGAAAAAACAACATAAGCAGTCTTTGAATTTTCCTTTCATGGGCTGCAAAAATACCAATCTCGAAGCTCTATTTTGTTTTACCTTTGTCGGCTTGTGACTGGTTTTCAGGGTAGACACAACCATCCATATTCCTGCGGGTTTTTGGCAATAAAACGGTTTTCCCCAAATCCCTGCCCTCAATATGTTCCCTATTACCACATATGTTTCCCTTTACCAAATCCCCCACCTTTTCACCCTTCAACAAACCCCAATCCCCAATAAAACTCCAGCTAAACTTTGTTCAGCACTGCTACAGCTTCAACATGAAAAGTCTGGGGAAACATATCAACCAGATCCAGGGTTTCTATTCCATAGCCCAGGAGTTGCAACTCTCCAATATCCCGGGCCAGTGTAGCCGGATTACAGGAAATATAGATTATATGGGGTATTTCTTTTTCTCCCATCAACTGCAATACCTGGGGATGACATCCCTCCCGGGGGGGATCCAGAATTACACAATCAATAGATCGGGGTAGAGTGGAAAACACTTTCTCTACCTCCCCCTGGAAAAACTCTACATTTTTAATTCCCAGGACTCCAGCCTGTTTTTTCCCATCGGCAACAGCTTCCGGAGAAAGTTCTACTGCCATTACCCTTTCCAGCGCAGGAGCCAGGTCCAGGGCAAAGACTCCTGCTCCAGCATAAAGATCTGCCATGCTGTTGCATTTTAGTCCACCAACTATTTCCCGGACCCGCTGCAGGAGAACCTCTCGTTGTTCAGGGTTGATCTGGAAAAATGTTTCCGGACCCACACTAAACGAAATATTGCCCATTTTTTCCTGGATACGGCTGGAACCCCATATTACCCGGCCTTTCTTTTTCCCTTCTTCCTTATAAATGCCCTTAAGACCGGGACTGACTTCTCGCAGGAGATTAATCACCTGTTCAGTATCCCCACAAAATTTTATTTTTTTATCCAGGATCAAAAGTTGCTGCTCGTGGGAAAAGCTGGTCCGAAGGGTAAAGTTTTTTCCTTTTTCCAGGTATCTCTTTTGCAATAATTCTGCCATGGTGTTTTTTATTGAACTCACTATCTGGGGCAGGAGCAAACAATCCTGATGAGATACCACTCGCCGGGATTCCCGGCTGAAAAAACCCGCCCGGTTGCCCTGCAGGTGATAGGTAGCCTTATTGCGATATCTCCACTCTTTTTGAGCCGGGAATAACCCTGGCGGGGGAATTGAATCCGCTGCCGCAATTCGCTGCAGGGCCTGAATTAAACGCTGTCTCTTGAACTCAACCTGAAAGGGATAATCCAGATGCTGCAGCTGACAGCCCCCACAATCAGAATAGACGGGGCAGGGCGCATTCCGGCGATGGGGAGAACAATCCAGGATCTCTTCAATCAGGGCTTCCCCATAATTTTTTTTCCGCCGGATTATACGAGCTCGAACCCTCTCTCCGGGAAGAGCCCCAGGAATAAAGAGGGTGTACCCATTAACTTTTCCTACTCCCCGCCCATCGTGACTCAAATCCTGAATTTCAACCCGGGGCAGAATATTTTCACTCATTTCTCTGCTGCTCCCTTAATTTTTTTTGCAGTTCTTTGCGCACCATTTCGGGATTGGCCTGCCCCCTGCTTCGCTCCATGGCCTTCCCCATTAAATGGCGCAGGGCCCGCTCTTTACCCTCCAAAAAATCTTTTACAGCCTCCGGGTTTTCCTCCAAAACCTGCAGCACCAGGTCCTCAATATATTCAGGCTGGCTGATCTGCTCCCATCCTTTTTCCCGAACAATTTCCGCTGGATCCTTTTTTTGCTGGAAAGATAGCTCCAGGACTTCCTTGCCCTGGGTGGAGTTCAAACTCCCGTTTTCCACCATTTTAATTGTTTCCGCAAGAAATTGGGGGGGAAACCTATCCAGATTCTTTTTGCCAGCCAGGTTTTCCTTTATCCAACGGGCAACCTCCCGGGGAGAAGTCAGGAAAGCAACTTCCTCAAAAAGCCAGGCTCGATCTTTCCTGCTGATTAAAAACCTGCATTCTTCCTCCTCCAGCCCCAAATCCTCCTGCCACCGTTGGATTCGGGATGCAGGGGATTCAGGAACTTCTTCCTCTACCCTTTTGATTTCTTTTTCATCCAGGTACAGAGAAGGCAGATCCGGATCCGGAAAATAGCGATAATCCTCTCCACTTTCCTTGCTGCGCAGGAAATAGGTTTTTTGTTCTTGCTCCTCCCAGCCTCGGGTCTCGGATGAAATCAGCCCATCCCGGTCCAAGATATCCGTCTGCCGTTCTATTTCATACTGGAGAGCCCGGCTCAGGGCCTGAAAAGAATTAAGGTTTTTTAATTCAACCCGTCCCCCATTATTCCCTGAATTAGTAAACGCAAGAGAAATATTGGCATCACAGCGTAGAGAGCCCTCCTCCATGCTGCAGTCAGAAATATTACCATAAAGGAGCAGGAGGCGTAATTCTTTCAGGAATTCCCGGGCTTCTTCCGGTGAGGAAATATCGGGTCCGGTAACAATTTCCACCAGGGGGATCCCCGCCCGATTATAATCAATCAGGGCTTCGCCATTTTGGTCTACAGTTTTCCCGGCATCTTCTTCCAGGTGGACCCGGTTAATTTTAATTCTCCTATTTTTGATGTTCATTTCCCCATCCAATCCCAGAGGCCGGAAATGTTGGGTGATCTGATAGCCTTTGGGCAGATCGGGATAAAAATAATTTTTGCGATCAAATTGACTGACCTGCTGAATCCTGCATCTCAGGGCCAGAGCAGTCTGCAGGCCTAATTCTACTGCATTTTTATTTAAAGAGGGCAGGGTTCCAGGCCAGCCCAGGCACACGGGGCAGGTGCTGGTATTAGCAGGGGCAGCAAAATCAGTGGGACAGGAGCAGAACATCTTAGAACTGGTATTGAGCTGAACATGGATTTCCAGTCCTATTTTCACTATTTTCCCGGCCATCATAATGGTTCCTCCCTCTCTGTATCATTAACCACTGGCCCATAACCAGTAATCCTCTCCAGTAAGCGGGCCAGCCCCAGCAGTCTACCTTCGGATCCCCAGGGCCCCATTAGCTGAATAGCCAGAGGCAGTTTCTTGGAGTTCAACCCTGCAGGAACTGTCAGGGCCGGCAGGCCGGTCAGGCTGGCCGGGATGGCAAAAATATCACTCATAAATCTCTGCAGAGAATGTTCGGGGCTACTCCCCATTTTAAAAGATGGGGTTGGAGTGGCAGGGCTCAGAATCAGATCAAATTCTTTAAAAATTGCCTGCATTTCTTCTTTTAATTCCCGCCGGGCTTGCTGACCCCGGGCCAGAAAGTCCTCCTCCCCCTCAGGATTAAGGAGCTTTGTTCCCAGTATTATTCGATTTCTAACCTCTTCTCCCAGCCCTTTCCCGCGGTTTTCCCGAATGAATTGTTCCCAGGTTTCGTAATTATTATCTGACTGCAGGCCATACCTGATTCCATCAAGTCTGGCCAGGTTGGAACTGGCTTCAGCAGGAACAATGGAAGAATAAATAGCCAGGGCCCGGGTGGGATCGGAAAGGGATATTTCCTCCACCACAACCCCGGCCTTTTCCAGCTCAGCGGCTATTTCCTGAACCCGCCGGCTTATTTCTGGATCCTGGATATGCTCCAGGTATTCACGGGGTAGCCCTATCCGCCAGTCGTCAGGATCTTCCGGCCCCTTTAAAGGCTCTTTTAAGGTGGTAGCATCAAGCTCATCTGGCCCGGCCATTTCTTTAAGGACCAGCCAGAGATCCTCCAGGTTTCCGCTGAGGGGGCCTACCTGATCCAGAGAGGAAGCATAGGCAGTCAGTCCAAATCGGGAAACCCGGCCATAGGTGGGTCGCAAACCGTAAACTCCGCAAAAAGCTGCCGGCTGGCGGATGGATCCACCGGTTTCACTACCCAGGGACAGGGGAACCAGTCCTCCCCCCACTACCGCTGCCGCTCCCCCTGAAGAGCCTCCGGGAACATAATCGGGGTTATGGGGGTTGTGGGTGGGGAAATAACAGGAATTTTCCGTGCTTGAACCCATGGCCAGTTCATCCATGTTGGTCCGGCCGATTATAATTGCTCCAGCTTTTTCCAGTCTGCTTACCGCTGTTGCCGTATATCCAGGGTAAAAACCCTTTAAAAACCGGGAGCAACAGGTCATAGGCTCCCCCGATCGGGCCAGATTGTCCTTAATTGCTACCGGTATACCGGCCAGGGGGGGCCTGTCCCCGCCCCGGGCTCTATCCTGATCTATCTGCCGGGCTTTTTCCCTGGCCCTCTGCCAGGAAGTATATATGAAGCCCTTAATTAAAGGGTCCCTGATGCTAACCTCCTTCTGACATTCTGATATAATTTCTTCTGCAGAAATATCTCCTTTATCCTGCCTTAAAAGCAGTTCCCGCACGGTTAGCATCTCCTTGCTCCCTCCTTAATTTACCAGCCCTAACGCAGCCGGGGAACCTTAAAAATCATCCCCGCTTTCCATGAATTAGTTCGGGGCCTATCCTCTCGCAGGCAATCCAGGGTTAAAAACAGGGATTTATCCTCGGAAAAACTGTTATTTTCCGGCCCGGAAAGTGATTCTCCCAATTCCTGCAGTTGTTTTTGGATCAAATCCAGCTGTTCCTGCTCGATGGGAAGAGCAGTCTGACGTTCCAGCTTTCGGGACATAATAATCACTCCCTAATTATGTTCGTAAACTCTTTTTCATCAATAATATTAACCCCGGCTTCCCGGGCTTTATCCAGCTTGGACCCAGCCCCTGATCCGGCAACCAGGTAATCCAGACGCCCCGAAATACTGGAAGTTACTTCACCACCGCGATCAATTATCAGCTGCTCAGCTTCTTTGCGGGTAAAATTTTCCAGGCTCCCGGTAAAAGCAAACCGTTTTCCTCCCAGGACGGGCGGGGTTTTTTCCTCCTCCTGAGAAAACTGCAGACCGGCTTCCTGCAGGCGGGAAATTAGCTTTTTATTGCCCTCCTCCTGGAAATAGTCAATAATGGACCTGGCGATACGGGGCCCGACCTCAGAAACTGTTTCCAGGTCTTCCTGTCCGGCCTCTTGCAGTTTTTCCAGGGAGTCAAATTCCCGGGCCAGAAGGCGAGCAGTGGTAGCCCCAACATAACGGATGCCCAGGGCATTGAGGACCCTTTCAAAAGGCCTTTCCTTGCTGGAATTAATTGCCTGAATTACATTTTCCGCTGACTTCGGGCCCATGCGCTCCAATTTCTCCAGGTCCTCCTTCTGCAGGAAATAAAGGTCGGCAGCATCAGCAATCAGGCCTTCACCAAGGAGTTTGTCCACCAGTTTTTCTCCCAGGCCATCAATATTCATAGCCCCCCGGGAGATAAAATGCAGGATCCCTTCTCTGCGCTGTGCAGGGCAACGAGCCTGATTGGTACAGCGCAGGATGGGACTGTCTTCATCCCGGGCTACCCGCCCTCCACAAACCGGGCATTTTTCCGGCATGGAAAAAATTTCTTCTTCGCCGGTCCTTAATTCTTTAAGCACTCGAACTACTTCGGGAATAACCTCGCCGGCCCGCTGAACAATTACCTGATCTCCAATGCGCACATCCTTGCGTTTAATTTCTTCCTCATTATGCAAAACCGCCCGCTTAACAACTGCTCCTCCTACATTGACCGGTTCCAGGTGAGCTGTTGGAGTCAGGGTTCCGGTTCGTCCCACGGTAACATCAATATTTTCCACCCGGGTTACCTCCTGCTGGGTGGCAAATTTATAAGCGACGGCCCAGCGGGGGCTTTTAGCCGTAGCTCCCATTTCTTCCCGCAGGTCCAATTGATCCACCTTTATTACCAGTCCATCAATGGCAAAAGGCAATTCATCTTTGCGCCCATAAAACTCCTCTGATTTCTGGAGGAGCTCATCCAGGGTGTCAGCACAGGCATATTCATTTACCCGAAATTGTAAACTTTTTAAATAATCGAGACGCTGGCTGTGCCTGTCCCAGCGCTGTTCTCCGGTTTCCTGCAGGGCAAAGGCCGCAAAATCCAGAGGCCGGGCTGCCGCAATTCGGGGGTCCAGCTGCCGCAGCGAACCCGATGCTGCATTACGTGGATTGGCAAATGGCTTTTCTCCCTCCTTCTCCCGCCGGGCATTAAATCGGTCAAAGGACTCCTGGGGCATAAAAACTTCTCCCTGCACCTCCAGGTCAACTTCCTCCGGCAGGATCAGGGGAATGGTGCTGATGGTTTTTATGTTATGGGTGACATCTTCACCGATATAGCCGTCACCCCGTGTAGCTCCTCGTACCAGGCGCCCCCTGCTGTAGGTGAGAACAGCGGTCAGCCCATCAATCTTGTATTCGATAATATAATTGAAATCACGGTCTCCAATTAAATCCCGGACCCGGCGGTGAAAATCCCGAACTTCTCCCTCGCTAAAAGCATTACTGAGTCCCTGGAGGGGCACCCGGTGTTCCACCTTCTCCAGGAAAGGGGCTGGTTCTGCTCCCACTCGCTGGGTTGGGGATTCCGGGACAATCAGTTCCGGGTTTTCTTTTTCCAGCTGTTCCAGCTCCCGGTACAGGGCATCATATTCCTCATCGCTGATTTCCGGTTGAGCCAGCACATAATAGTTATAGTTGTGTTTTTCAATCAACCTCCGCAATTTCTTTACTCTCCGGGCCACCTTGTCCTGCAAAAAACACCGCCTCCTTCTCCGCCCCTTGGGGTTAAATATTACTGCTGGGAACTTTTTTCTCAGTTCTCTCGAGCTCCAGTTAATTCCGGGCCCTTTTCTTCATAATTTCGGGTTAAACCATTTCTGAAATTAACCTATTCCAATATTTCCAGGTCTACATAGTCCACCAAAATGTTTTTGATCCCTTTTCCGTCAAAAGCCAGGGTCAACTGCAGTTCCTGCCTATTGCCTTTAAGATCCATACCTACAATCTTCCCTACGCCCAACTGGGGATGGCGTACTTTCTGCCCCAATTTATATTTTCCCGCTTCATTATCTTTGTTGTTTTCTGCAGGTTCTTGTTCCGGTTCCTCGGCACAGGTTTCGGGAGGGATTAATTGGAGAAACTCTGAAGAGCTGCGGTCAGTGGAGGTACCAAAAATGGTTCGCCGCTGGGCCCAGGTAATGTACAGGATTTCCTGGGCCCTGGTCATACCCACATAGCACAGCCGCCGCTCTTCTTCAATTTGGTCCGGGTCTTCCTGGGAGCGGCTGTGGGGGCAAAATCCCTCCTCCATTCCGACCATAAAAACCACTGGAAATTCCAGTCCTTTAGCGGTGTGGAGAGTCATCAGGGTAACCTGTCCCTCCTCTTCATCCAGCAGATCAATATCCGTAAGCAGAGCCACTTCACCCAGGAAACTCTCCAGGGCCGGCCAGCCTTCTTCATTTATGCCGGACATCACACTGAACAATTCCTGGATATTTTCCATCCGGGTCTGAGCTTCAATACTATCCCCTGCGGCCAGCTGATCCCAGTAACCCGTTTTGTCCAGGATATCCTGCAGCAGATCCTCCGGATGCAGTTCCGGCCCCTTTTCCCTCCATTCCTCAATCATGCGGTAAAATCGGACCAGGGAATTCCGCTGCCGGGAACCCAGTTCCATCTCTTCCACCTGGGGCAGAACCTGATAGATGGTGTCTCCCTGCTGCCGGGCAACTTCTTCCAGGGTTTCCACTGTAGCGGGCCCAATGCCCCGGCGGGGGGTATTTATTACCCGCAACAGGCTCATTGAATCCCGGGGATTATAGATTAACTGGAGATAGGCCAGGAGATCCTTAATTTCCCTGCGATCAAAAAAGCGAACCCCCCCAACCACTCGATAGGCAATCCCACTCTTATTTAAAGCAGTTTCTATTATGCGCGACTGGGCATTGGTCCGGTAAAAAATCGCAATATCACCTGGTGCTACTCCTTTTCTCTGCAGATCGGATATTTCGGAGGCAATAAAACTGGCTTCCTCTTCACCATCATAGAATTCCCGGAGAATAATGGGGTTGCCCTGTTCCTTTCGGGTCCACAAACTCTTTTCCCTGCGAGCCATACTGGCCTCAATTACCCCCTGGGCCCCCCTTAAAATTTTCTGGGAGGAACGGTAATTCTCTTCCAGTTTAATCACCCGGGCCTGGGGATAATCCTCTTCAAAGCTGAGAATATTGCGGATATCCGCTCCTCGAAAACCGTAAATCCCCTGATCCGGATCTCCCACCACAGTCAGATTACCACCCGCCCCTGCCAGGAGATAAATCCAGCGGTACTGGGCATGATTAACATCCTGATATTCATCCACCAGGATATACTTAAATCTTTTTTGATAGGAGGCCCGAACCTCGGGATGAGCGTTAAAAAGCCGAACCGTGAGCATTATTAAATCATCAAAATCAAGGGCATTGGCCTTCTTTAATTCTTTCTGATATTCATAGTAAACCCGATATACATTTTCCTGAAATGCATCGTGAACTGTGGGGCCCATCTGCTGGGGTCCCTTGAGTTCACTCTTTAACCGGGAAATCCTATTCTGAATGGCAGCGGGCTTTATTTCCCGGGGATCCAGGTTCAGCCTTTTCATTATATTCTTAATCAGCGTTCGGGTTTCTCCGGCATCATAAATAACAAAACCGGGACTATATCCAAGGCGTTTTATTTCCCGGCGCAGGATACGAACCGAAAGAGCATGAAAGGTCCCCATCCACAGCTCCGGGGTACTGCCCCCGATAAGCTTTTTAATTCGGTTCTGCATCTCTTCTGCCGCCTTATTGGTAAAAGTTACTCCCAAAATGTTCCAGGGGTCTATATCTTTTTCCTGAATTAAATAGGCAACTCGATGAGTCAGCACCCTGGTTTTTCCACTGCCAGCACCTGCCAGAATCAGAATGGGACCACTGCCGTGGGTTACAGCTTCACGCTGGGGTTGATTTAAGCCGTCCAGAAGGGACATCTATTGGGACACTCCTTTTTCTATACCTTGACTTTGCCCCCGAGGGCAAGTAAACTAAAAACAACAGATCCCTGGAAAGGAATGGTTTAATTGGCACCGGGACTTAAACTACCCTATACTGGAATTATCCTGGTTTTTATCGGACTTTTTTTCCTGACCCGGACCCTGGGATTACAGGAACAACTCCCCTTTATTTACAGCCCGGAATCATTTTTGCTGATCTGTGGGGGGCTTCTTCTCCTTTTTTACCTGCTGTCGGGCAGAAAACAGGGCTATCTTCTTGGGGGTCTAATCCTACTGGCCCTGGGGGGAACAATTATAATTCCCCACCATCTAACCCTCCCCCCCCTGCTGGATCAGGCCCTTTTTTTTCATCTACTCAGCCTGGCTTTTTTCCTGGTTTTTTTGATCCATACCCGGACCTTTAAATCTCGTTCCCGGCGAAACTGGCCTTTTTTTCCCGCAGTTATTTTATTTGGTACCGGGGTCTTAATCTTTCTCCTGGACGCTGAAATTATTCCTGCTGATTATCTACAACGTTTTGATATTCTCTGGCCCCTGGCCTTAATTGGAGTGGGGCTGTACCTGGTCCTTAATTATCTCGGTCGACGGGGCTCCTGAAGAACTTTTCCCCCAGGGTCTGTTCAAAGCCCCCCAGGTCAAACCGCAAATACCCGTGTAGTTGATCATCATAATTATAGGCAACGCCCCCTACCAGCTCCAGGGGCAGGCGTCCATGCAGTAACTGAATATCCAGAACAGCCTCCAGCCCGGCACCCAGCCGGGTTTCTAAGTCTCCCCCGGACCAGGCTGTCCCGGTTTCCAGGTAAGGTCGGGCCTGCAGGCTATCCAGGAAAAATGGTAGTTCTCCCCGGCCTCTTTTAATATCCAGCAACCGCTGATTATATTCCAGGCGGCTGAGCAGGATACTGTCTCCCTTCAGATCTTCAACATAACTACGCATCCCGGTTTGGACCCGGGAGTACCCCGGGGCCAGTCCTCCCAGGCTGATGAAATTCATTTCTCGGCCTTCTCCCAGGCCCAGGTCCAGGAAAACCCGACCCATCAGATCTGCTTCCCAACCCTCCAGGTACCAGGCTGATCCATCCAGGGAATAGCCCAGGTTAAGATTGAAACGATCCTGACCCCGGATCAGCTGCTGGGTCCAGCCCAGGTGCAGCCCGGGAAAAATAAAGTCGGGGAAATGGTACAGGCCGCCTCCCAGGCGCAAAACACCTACTTCAAAATATTCATGTTTTACCGGTAAATGCAGCAGTAACTGCCCACCATCAAAACGGCTGGGTGGATCCAGTTCCCTGCCTCCAACCCGGCTGGCCCAGCCCCCTTCCGCTATGGTCTCCAGCAGGGCAATATGCCCCTTATCGGGGTAAATCCCAGCAAAAAAACTATATACTGGGGGAATTAAAAAACCCAAGCCGAAACTGGCCTCATAATAAACTAAGTCCAGCGGGTCCCAGCCAATCATGTTAACTCCGGCCAGTCCTCCCCTGCTCCAGGGAAGAACCAGGCGGGGCCTCAACTTATTAAGGAGAGGGTAATCCCTGCTGCTAAAACGAGTTTCCCTGGCCTCCCGGAGTTCCTCGTCTTCCTCGGGAACAAAAAGGGTTAAATCCAACGGCTTCCACTCTTCCCGGGGAATACGATCTTTTTTGATCTGATAACCTTCTGCGGTTAGAACCACGAAATAATCATAATCAATTCCCGGGGCCAGATCAAAAGTCCCATAGGAATAGGAAGTTACCTGCCAGAATTCATCACTTTCATAATCAAAAGCCAGGACCTGGGGCTGACCCCCTATTTTCC
>PWFS01000213.1 GCA_003554145.1 Halobacteroidaceae bacterium
ATGTCGAACATCTAATCGATAAGATTCAAAGCCTGGAGGATGGTTAAAATGATCGGGGTTGGCCTTTATTCCATGGCAGGAGTTTATGGCTCCAAAGATCCCGCAGAACTCGAAAAAATGCTGTTAAGGGCTTTAGAGTTGGGAGTGGATTATTTTGATGTAGCCCCCGGTTATGGCCAGGCTGAGAGTTTTTTAGGCAGGATATTAAGACCATTTCGGGATCAAGTGCAGATTGCTACCAAGGGAGGGATTTCTCCCGAGGGAAAAGCAGATGGCTCTTATCAGGGGATCAGGGAGGGCTGCAAAATGAGCCTGCAAAAATTGCAGGTGGAATATATTGACCATTATCAGGTTCATTTTGCAGATCCTGAAACTCCGGTCAAAGAGACTGTTCAGGCTCTGGAAGATCTCAAGCAGGAGGGCTGGATAGGAGAGTACGGGCTGGGGCATTTTTCCAGGGAAAAAATAAAAGAATTCTGCTACCAGGGTTCCCCCTCCACTCTTATGCTGGAAATCAGCCCCCTGAATCTGGGGGATTATTTCAGGTACAGGGACTTTAATCAGGAGGCAGGGCTTAAACTAATAGCTATGGGAGTAACCGGTCGGGGTTATCTGGCAGGAAAGACGGACAGAGAGGATCAGCTGGAACAGAAGGATATTCGCCGGCTTGATTCTCTTTTTTATCCCGATCTGGCTCGATGGCGGGAAGGAATTTTGCACAGGTTGAAGGAACTGGGAGATAGCTATGGGAAAGAACCTGTACAGGTGGCAATTAACTGGGTTAGCACCCGCCCGGGGGTACATAGAATCCTGATCGGTCCCTCGCGGGAAGATCACCTGGAAATGAACCTGGGAGCCCTGGGGTGGTCCCTGGAGAAAGAAGATCAGGAATACCTGGATAATTTTCTCCTGGATCAGGCCAGGCAGCACCACAAAAAATCATTGCTGATAACAATTGCAATTCTGGAGAACAAAAAGCCTTCCTCCCGGGACCTGATTTTTGCCCTTGAAAGTCTTTTTTCCCTGGGAATAATGGAAGAAAAAGAGGCCGGCTGCTATTTCAGGCAGGTGATGAGCGCAGTTAATGAGTCTGGCCTTTTGGAAAAAATAAAGGAGCAGCTAAAAACTAATTATCTAAGTTCTCTACAGAAAATAAAAGGTGGAACTACCGTTGAAGAATTTTTATCGGGGTGGAAAGAAAAAGAAACTGCAGGAAATAACAAGAACAAGTAGAAGTATAGTTTTAATTCTTGGAGAGGGGCTTTGAGGCCAATCAGGGCGGATTCCTGGGAGGGGGGGGTGTTTTGGAGAAAGCAATCGTGGTCACAGATCTGTACAAGCATTATGGTGCGGTTAAGGCAGTAGATGGTATTTCCCTGGAAATTCTCCAGGGCGAAGTTTTTACCCTGCTGGGCCCCAATGGTGCGGGGAAAACAACCACCGTTGAAATACTGGAGGGTTTAAAAGAACCTGATAGTGGGGAACTGGTGGTTCTGGGGCAGAAAAGCAAAAAAATTAGCCGGGCCATGAAGGACCGGATGGGGGTTGTTCTCCAGCAAAACACGTTCATGGAACGTATTACAGTTAAAGAAACCTTTAACCTTTTTGCCTCTTTTTTTTCACAATCCCTGCCGGTAAAGGACATTATAGCCAAGGTGGCCCTGGAAGAAAAAACTACGGCACTGGTGGAAACTCTTTCCGGAGGGCAAAAACAGCGCCTGGCCATTGGCCTGGCCTTATTAAACAATCCCAGCATAATATTCCTTGATGAACCAACTACCGGTCTGGACCCCCAGGCCCGGCGAAATATCTGGGAATTAATTGAGGAACTGAAAGAAGAGCAGAAAACGATTATTCTTACCACCCACTACATGGAAGAAGCTGAAAAATTATCCGATTATATCTATATTATGGATCACGGCCAGATTATTGCTCGGGGAACTCCGGAAGAACTGGTAGCCGGGCTGGATCAGGACAATGTAATAGAATTTACCCTTGATCCGGCCATGGGGGTTAAGGATCTGGATGAACTGGGGCAGATTTTTCCCGAGTATAATCTCCAGGATAATCAGGTCAATATTTATGTCCGGGATATGACCGATGCTTTTTCTCGGCTGCTGACCTGGTCCAGGGAAAAAGACTTTTCCCTGGAAAATTTAATGTTCCGCCGGCCCAACCTGGAGGATGTATTTTTGGATCTTACCGGAAAGGGGTTGCGGGATTGATGCAGTCGGTGGGGAGCTTTTTCCGGACCTTTTCTTTTCGCCTTCTCAGAGATAAATTTGCCTGTTTCTGGCTTTTAATTTTTCCCATGTTAATCCTGGGAATTTTGATTTTAATTTTTGGCAATTTAACCGGGGATCAGTTTTCCTTTAACTCCCAGGTAGCCCTGATTGATGATGATCAGGAGGAAATATCCTCTATCCTTACCGGAGTCCTGGAAGAAATAGCGGAGGCGGAGAATGGCTGGCTGCAGCTAAATTCTTATCAGGACCTGGAGGAAGCCCGGGCGGGCCTCGGGGCAGGTACTTATCAGGCAATCTTTCGGATCCCACCTGGTTTTTCCCGGGAAATTATGGATAATGTTTCCGGACAGTTCAGGGGTCAGGAGGTCCTTCCCGCTGGAATAGAATTTTATTTTCGGGAAGGAGAGCAGAGTTCGGAAGTAACCGTAACTGCTCTGAATCAGGTGGTAGAAGTTTTTACCGGGGAGCTATACCTGGAAACAGGTTTAATGCTTCCCGCCCAGCGCATTACTGCCCACAGTCAGATGGTTGAGGTCCGGACCGAAGAAGGTGTGAGCTTTAATTATGTTAACTATATTATACCGGGCATAATTTTGATGGCTTTTCTTTCCACCGGTATGGAAGAGCTGGTGACCAACCTGACAGTGCCGCGGGACAGGGGAATATTAAGGCGTTTTTTTGCTACGCCCCTGCAGGCATTCCAGTATACCGGGGGCTTAATCCTCTATATCGTGGTAATTGCAGCAGTGCAACTGTTAATCATATACTGGTTTGGCCGGTGGGCTTTTTCGGCTCAAATTGACTTATGGTCTCCTTTGCCCCTTTTCTTTACTCTCTACAGTTTACTGGTTTTGATGGGGGTTGGTCTTTTAATTGCAACCCTGGCCCGTAATGCCAGTGCTGCGGGTCGCCTGGTTAATATTGTCTTTTATCCCATGATGTTTCTGGGTGGACTCTATTTTCCCCTGGAGGGCATGCCCGGTTTTATTCGATTGGTGACTGCAATTAACCCGGTTACCTACCTGATCAATGGGCTTCGAGAAAGCCTGGGAGTTTTTCCTTCTTCGACTTCCCTGGAATTAAATTTACTGGTGCCGGGGATCTGGTTAATGGCAGGGCTTATTCTGGGATTAAAGAAATTTAAATGGGAGGCAGGTCAGTGAACCGGGGAGGCGGGAGTTTAATGCAGAGTCTGGTGGTAATGACGATAACTTTATGGAAAAATTTTTTTCGGGACCGGCAGTCCATTTTCTTTTCCCTTATTTTCCCTCTTGTTTTTCTCCTGATTTTTGGCTTTATGTATGCAGATCAGACCATGGGACCCAGAAACCCTGTTCTGGCAGTTTTTGAGGATGGGGGAACAGACCAGCAGGCTGTACTGCAAAGGGTTCTGGAGAATGCGCCCGGTCTAAATTTTGATTTTTTTGATGAAGCGGGGATTGTAGAAGAAAGAGTAGTATCCGGGCAGGCCAGTTTTGGCCTCATTGCTGATTCCGGTGAATTAAATTTCCTTTTCAATCCAACCCGGATCCAGGATAATGCTCACCTGGAATCCCTGGCGGGTGGCATCAGGTCCAGTTTTGAAAGGGAGCAGGCGGGGGGGCAGGAAGTAATTGTGGTTAAAACTGAAGGGATTTCTGGCCCTGGAGGGGCTACCTCGCCCCTGGAATTTATTATCCCCGGAACTATAGCTATTGCAGTGGTTGCCTCCGGTTTATTTGCCATAACTGGTTTTTATCTTTCTTTTCTGGAAAGAGGGGTTCTACGGCGGATGCTGGCTACCCCCCTGCGCAAAGAAGTATTTTTCCTGGGGCTTATTTTAACCAGGATTATAGTGGCTATTATTGGAGCAGTACTGATTCTTATAGCCAGCAGGCTATTATTTGGTATTAGCCTGGAAATTCACTGGGCTTTTTTCCTGCCCTATTTGATGGTGGCCACCCTGCTGATGATGGCTTTGGGGGTTTTGATTACCCTTGTTTTTAAAAAGCGGGAAAATGCCAATCAGTTTTCCAGTTTTCTGGTTAGCGTTATGATCTTTTTTTCCGGGATATACCTGCCCCTGGAATTTTTGCCCGATTATCTACAGACTATCAGTCGTTTTCTGCCCCTTACCTACGTGGCCCAGGGGTTGCGGGGAACTATGGGAATTGAACCCTTTGCCCCGGGGGATTTCTGGATCAGTTTCCTGACCATGCTGATTATTGCCCTGTTTTTTATCAGTCTGGCTGCTCGGGGGAGCAGGTGGGGGGAGCAGGGTGCTTAGGACCTGCCCCATTCCTTTTTTTTCATCTTTTGGCCCCGCGGTTTTAGTACTCAGCCTGATAATAAGAGGCCTGGCCGAACCCTGGGGTTTTGAGAGATATAATAATTTTCTGAGGGCCGGTTGGAAAATGAACCTGCTGAGAAGAGATCCATTAAGGATTAAGAATGGCGAGATCGGAAAGAATCTCCTTATGAGAAAAAATTCGGCTAAAAAGGTTTTGCCTTTTTCCGGATTTTTTCTTTTAAATAGGAGGAGAAAGTCACCTGAGTTAAGAAAATTGATGGAGAGCAAAATGATATTTTAACCAAAAATTTATCCCCGTTGCTCTTGATTTAGTGATCGCGGGAAAGGAGAAGTAATAATGGTGGCAAATAGAGACCTTTTTTCACGTTTTCTCTTTTTACCCCTGCTGGGGTCAGGTTTTTTCCTTTTTCTTTTCGGGTTCGTATTTCCTTCATTTGCTCTGGTTATTCTGGTGGCAGTTCTTACCCTTGCTTACGGGGTATTTTCTCTGAAGAAAAAAGAAAAGCAACTGAGAAGCCTGGAGAAGAAGGTAGCTGTTGATGAGATTACCGAATTGCAGTCCTGGTCGGTTTTCCAAACCCGGGGGGAAGAGCTTTTGGAGAGTAAAAGAACAGGGGAAGGTAAACTCTCCCTGGGTATTATTGATCTGGATAATTTTAAACGCTGGAATAATCTTCTCGGGCCCCTGGGAGGGGATGAGTTATTAAAAAAAGTAGCGGGGTTTTTAGCTGACAAGCTGTCTCAAGAAGACCTTATCGCCCGCTGGCATGGAGATAAGTTTATTTTCCTTTTTCCCGGGGCATCCGGTAAATGGAGCGGTTCCCGGATTTCGAAAATACTGGAGGAGCTGAGGCAGAAGAGCTTTTTTATCCGGGAAGTGGAAATCAAGGTGGAGGCCTGTGCTGGTATTGCCCATTTTCCCGACGATGGAGAAAGCATCCCAGATTTAATTTTTGCTGCCGACAGCTACCTGCGGCGGGCCCAAAAAGTTGGCAGGAGGGTTTGCAGTGCGGGAGATGGGGACCCCCGCCTTGAGGTTCAGAACAGTATTAAATTGCACAATCCCGCAAGCTATCAGGATCGGATAGCCAAAAAATCAACTCAGCTCTGTCTTCTTTTTAAGGAGAGAGATCTGGAGATAATCAAGCAGAAGATTGCTGCTAACAAGGCCTTCTGCATTGAAAAACCAGAAGGAGAATATTTTTATGAGTTTTATTATATCCTGTCAGGCGAAATTAAGCAGTTGGATTCAGGTGAAACCCTCACCACCGGATCTTTTATTACCCCCGGGAATTTAGAAGCCTCCCTTTATTTTGAAACCCTGACTCCCGTTTCCCTGCTTTTTGTTACCAATGCTCCGGTTTTCAAACAGCAATCCGATGAACTGGAAAAGTGGGCCCGGATGATTGAAGAGCTTGAAGGAAAAGATCAGCGTATTGAAATCCACGGGTTTCGCCTGGAAGAAATGGCCATAAAATTGGGGAAGGAAATGGGTTTAAAGGAGGAAGCTCTCTTCGCCCTGGCCTTTGCTGCCTATCTGCATGATATAGGTAAAACCCGGATTCCTTCTTCCATACTGCAGAAAAAAGGGCCCCTCACTTATGAAGAGTGGGAGACCATAAAAAAGCATCCGGGCTGGAGCAGGGAAATGATAAGAGAAAATTTGCAGCACAACCTCTCGGAAAAAATTGCAGAGATAGTCTATCAGCATCATGAGAGGTATGATGGAACCGGCTATCCCCGGGGGCTAAAAGGAGATGAAATAATGCTCGAGGCCCAGATTGTTGCCCTTTTAGATGCTTTTGATGCTATAACTTCCGAACGGCCCTATCAAGCTGCTTTTTCTAAGGAAGAAGCAAAAAAAGAAATTCTGCGATGTAAGGGAACCCAGTTTTCCCCAACCCTGGTGGAAACATTTATACCCCTGATTGACGAGATGGAAGAGGACAAGAAGGATTCCCGGGAAGGAAGGGAAGTATACTGAGGGCTCTAAAATTTACAGGGAGATCAGAATAGCCTGCCTGACCATGATTTTGGGGGATCCTGGGGACTGGATACTGCAATCCCTTCTCAGATAAAGATGACCTGGTTGTACCTCTGGCCGGAAGTTCTGTGTTATAGTCGTTTAGGACAGGACCAACAAAAGAAGGAATAATTTTTATTTATCTGAGATAAGGAAATGATTTTTGGAACGCTAGTTTATACTTTAAAAGTGTTTATGCTGCCACGGTTCTGGATATCTGTGATTTAAGCTATATCCTATCTTCTGCCCAGCAGAAGTTTGTAGCCGATAACAGTGTATCTATAGCCCAGGCCCATCTTTCGGAAAACGCCTGGTTTCGGGCCATCTATGCCGGGGAAAAACCGGTTGGTTTTATTATGACCCATGAGGGGTCTGATTATGACGATGGGATTGATGAGCCCGGTTTGTTTCTCTGGCGTTTGATGATCGGGGGAGAATATCAGGGCCGGGGCTATGGAAAAAAAGCGGTTGAACTTCTGATCCAACACCTGAAGGAAAGAGGCATTTTCAGGCTGAAAACCAGTTATGGCCAGGGAAAGGGTAGCCCCGAAGAGTTTTATAAAAAGCTGGGCTTTGTTCCTAATGGCGAGATGTACGGTGAGGAGACAGGTGCTGAAATAAGATTTTTTTTATAATTTTGTAATTGATCAGGAAAAACCAGGGGATTTAAAAATTATTTAAAATCAAGATAGACCCTTATTATATTCCTGACTCTTTCCCGGACTGCTTCCTTTTTTATAAAACCACAGGGACCGTGAAGTCTATTTTTTGAAATAGTTCTCATTTGATGGGCCATGGCAATTGAAGGGGATTGGAGCTGGGATTCCTCCGGTTGAAAAATAGTTTCAATGGGATAAATCTTGCGGCCCTTTTTAAAGGAAGTTAAACAGATTACCGTGACAACTGGTAAAAACTCATTAACAGCATCTTCAGAGATAACCAAAACGGGTCGCGTTCCTGATTGTTCCGACCCCTTTATTGGATCCAAATTTGCCCAATAGATTCTCCACTGATATCCCATTTTCAGTCCTCCTCATCAACTTCGGAATCGGAATGGAAAAAATCGGCCATGATTTCTTCTATATCCTCTAAGAAGAGGGGATCTTCAGCAGCCTTTTTCATTTCTTCTTTCAGTTTTTGTTTTTCATGATTGGTAATGTAGGCTTCGATGGCTTCGTGGACAGCAAAATTAAGAGAGGGAATTTCTTCTTCATTTAAATAATTTTTTAACTTTTCCATTTGTTCAATGGGAAGGGAAAAAGTATAATTTTTTTTCTTTTTTCCCATACAAAAACCTCCTTGGAATGCATTATTGATTATATTGTAAAATAACCAATATAAAAGTGCCTTTTCGTAAAGGGAACACAACAAAAATTACTATTGATAAAAAATAAAAGGCAATATTGGCAAATCTGTTTGGTTTTTTGGAAAAAGAAGTGCAAAGAAAGGAGGGAGAAAATTGAGTTCCAAGGATCACGGGAGTGGAACTTCAAGTGCTTTTTTTGGTCTGGGTTTTATTGGTGCCGCCATATACTTTATCTCTCAGGCTACCGGTTTTTGGATGGGCGTGCTTGGTTTTTTGAAAGCAATAGTTTGGCCGGTTTTCCTCGTTTACGAGCTTTTTAAATATCTGGGTGTTTAACAGGTTCTCAACTGCCCCCGCAAAAACAAAACAAAAAAGAGGTGTCTCCATAATTTCGAATTATACCTTTAATCTGTACCTTACTGTGGTTCGTGATGAATAATCCCGGTAGAACGGGGGGAATACGTTCAGTAAAGAGGGGCTTCCAGGTTCAGGGTAGGGCCTGGAGTTTTTGGATTAGAGAAATCCAGGATAATCCGCAGCGGGCAAATTGAGTAGAAACCCGAGGGGGTTGGCCTATGGCGGTGCAAGAGAGAATTGTCAGAGAAAGAACAACAGGGCTGGGAAAATTGGTGCAAAAATAGTTTTACCGGTTATTTCCGAGCAGCTCTCCCCATAGGGGTTTGGAGAGTATTAACCATTTTTTGCCCGGTAAATAAGAATGAAAAGCAACAAGGGGAGGAATTACCTTGTCCAGAAAAAATGCATTCCCTGAAGCAGAATGGAACCTGCAAAACAGTTATGCCGGGCTGCCAGGTATTTTTTATTCCCGCCTTAAACCTGACCCTGTATCTGGGCCCAGCCTGTTATTTCTCAATAATTCTCTGGCAGAATTCCTGGGTTTAAGTGTTCAGGGCCTATCCAGTAAAGAAGAGTTAGCTGTGTTGTCGGGTAACCGAATACCTGGAGGAGCATGCCCCCTTGCTCAAGCATATGCGGGACATCAATTTGGGCAATTTACTATGCTGGGAGATGGTCGGGCCCACTTGCTGGGAGAACAGATAACATCCCGGGGTGAGCGGTTTGATATTCAGCTTAAAGGCTCTGGTAAAACGCCCTATTCCCGCCAGGGTGATGGCCGAGCGCCACTGGGACCAGTATTGCGGGAGTACATCATCAGCGAAGCAATGCATGCCCTGGGTATTCCTACCACCAGAAGCCTGGCGGTTGTTAAAACCGGGGAGAAGGTAATCCGGGAAAAAGTTCATAGTGGTGCAATTTTAACCAGGGTAGCTGCCAGTCACCTGCGGGTTGGAACTTTTGAATATGCTGCCCGATGGGCTAGCACTGAAGATCTCCAGGCCCTGGCTGATTATTCATTACAGCGACATTTTCCTGATTATTCCGCGGCTGATAATCGCTATCTCTTTCTCCTGAAGGAAGTAATTAAGCGGCAGGCAGCCTTGATTGCCAGGTGGCAACTGGTTGGCTTTATTCATGGGGTGATGAACACTGATAACATGACCATTAGCGGAGAAACCATTGATTATGGTCCCTGCGCTTTTATGGACGCCTATGACCCGGCCACAGTATTCAGCTCTATTGACAGAAACGGGCGCTATGCTTATGGCAATCAACCCCCCGTTGGGGCATGGAATCTGGCCCGATTTGCGGAAGCCCTGCTGCCCCTTTTGCATAATAATCCAGAGCAGGGGGTTCAGCTGGCTCGGGATGCGATTGCAGGCTTCAGTGATTGGTTTAATTATTACTGGGTGTCAGGAATGCGGGCCAAGCTGGGGATATTTAATGAGGAAGAAAATGATGAAAAACTATTTAAAGACCTGCTCCAATTAATGGAGAATTTTTGTGCTGATTATACCAACACGTTCCGAACTTTGATGTATGCCGGGGGTGAAAAGGAAGAACTATTCCACAGCCAGGAGTTTTCAAAATGGCAGGAGCTGTGGCAGGCCAGGTTAGACCGACAGGATGCATCGCAAACTTCCAGCCAGGAATTGATGAAGAGGTCCAATCCCGCAGTGATTCCCCGTAATCACAGGGTAGAAGATGCCCTCAGTTCTGCAGTTAATAATGAAGATTATACTGAGATGACAGGGCTTCTTGAGGTTCTAAAAAGCCCTTACAACCATTCTAATCCACTCCAGGATTACTACACCCAACCTTCGGCAGCAAAAACTCCTTACCGGACATTTTGCGGGACCTGAGGTAGGAATACCGAAAAAATAAAGAACGGATTAATAGTTCTGGGAGAGAAAGTTTTTTCGACCTCAATCCCTAATTAGAGGTGAAATTATTTATATTTAGAAGAAAAAAAGTAGAAAACAGGCCTGGATATTAACAGCGAAAGCAGAAAATACCTGAAGAGTTTTTCAGACAGGTCCTTCTGGTGAAAGAATTACCGATAGGGGACCCCAGCACAATACAATTACTTCCAGGCGAAGCCTTAATTTTCTTGCTGAACCAGGAAAAAGTAAGGGGATAGGCAATAAGATATCTGAAAAGAAATAGCAACGAATTGAAGGGGGCTATTATGAGTATTTGTCTATTTCCGAACCTGGCGTACCTGTCTGAGACCTCCCGGGCGGTTGAAATTTACAGGGCCCTGCGGGAGTTGGGGGAATCTCCTCTTGTTGCAGCCCATGGTGGCACTTATGAGTTTATTTTGCAGGAGGAAAGAATCCCCTATCATATTGTGCCTCCGGTTATGACGGCAAAAAGGTGCCGGGATTTTGTCCTGGCCAATATAGGGAAGAAAGCTAATTTTTACACGGTTCCTGAACTTCGTGAGCACGTGACCGAAGAAGTTGCTTTTTTTAAAAAACATGATGTTAGGATCGTTCATATTGGATTTACTCTCTCCGCAAAATTGTCGACCAGGGTTTTGGGTCTCCCTCTGTCAACAGCCCATGGGTCGTTTTTTCCTCCGGTATTTGCAAAGAAATTGGTTCCTTATCGCAAAGACTTCAATCGGGGCCCGATCCGCTTATTGCCGGAATCCTGGAAAAGGAACTTTGCCAACTGGTTGTTTTCTCATGCCCGACTTTATACCAGGCCTTTCAATAAAGTAGCAAAGGAGTTCAACCTGAAACCGGTTCAATCAATAGCAGATTTATTCCTCGGCGATTATGCTTTTGTTACCGATATCCCGGAAATCATTGGGATATCCAAAGAAGAGATGGAGAGTTGGGAAAATGTTAGAGATAGAAGATACAGTGATAGGATCAAGCTAATCCACGCTGGTCCCATTTATGCCCGGCTTTTTGGGGAGTTAACCGAGGATATCCGCGAATTTTTAAATACGGACCAACCCAAAATTTTTGTGGCTTTAACTTCGAGTGTTGAAGATTGCCTTAGTTCAGTTTATAAGACCTTAAAAGATTTTGATGGACGGATAATTTTTGTAACTACCACCCATCCCCGGGATTTCCAGCCAGCCCCCAATATTATAATAAAAGATCATGTGCCTTCTCATAAAATCATGCCCTTATGCGATGTTGCTATTATTCATGGTGGGCAGGGAAGTGTTCAAACTGCTATTGCTTCCGGAACACCAATTATTGGATTTCCCTTGCAGCCGGAACAGAATCTCAACTTACAGTTAATTGAAAATCATGGGGCAGGGTTTAACCTTCCTTTTTCTGCTCTGAAAAATAATCAACTCCAAACCTGTATTCAACAGATTTTGACCGAATATAATTATAAGGAGAACATGCAAAAATTGCAGGCATGGCAAGCAAGTTATGATGGACCTCAGAATGTGGCCCTGGCCTTACGGGAACTGGCAAAAGGTAGGGCCTGACTGGGGAACATAAGGGTTCAGAGTTGATAAGACTATAGCTGATTTCCCCAGGGTTTGATCTGAGTAAAGTCCCAAACCGCTAAAAAAATGGCCCAGAGGGGGAGCGGGTAACTCTTTCTTTAATTTCTACCACAGGCCTTCCCCTTTATACCTGGAGAGTCTAAAAACCTATCGCAAAAAAACAAAGAAAAAAAACTCAGGGTAAGGGCTTCTTATAAGCCGTGGGAGTAGAAGCTGCCAGCTACAGATAAAATAAATCAGGAAATAAGGGAAAAAACTTAAACTTTCCTATTGACAGGCCCTGAATAGCGTGGTAAGATTATATTTGCGCTTCAAAAAGGTGGTCTTTGAAAACTGAACAGCGCCAGACGAGAGTGGATGCTAAAAGCATCACCACAGAGAAGAGTTTCAAGGATTAAACGGAGAGTTTGATCCTGGCTCAGGACGAACGCTGGCGG
>PWFS01000216.1 GCA_003554145.1 Halobacteroidaceae bacterium
CGGCCCTACCCCAGAATCAGGTTTTACCTGGGTAGAAGGATCTGCAAAAGCTACAGCTATCAGTTGCAAAAATTCGGAGTTAACTTAAAGGAGGTAGGATTGCTTGCAGAACAGGATTACTTTTATTAAAACCCTGATTGTATTGATATTCATGCTGCTGGGTATGGTTTTTTTCTCCCCTGATGGGGTTGCTGAAGAAAAGCCCAGGTTTTTAGTAATTCACCTGGATGCCGTTTCAGCTGCAGATTTTTATCAGTTTTTGGAGCAGGGCAAAATTCCCAATATTGAACGAGTTTTTGCCGGGGAAGGCCATATATTTGAGGCCATGGCCCTTTTTCCGGGGGGAACAGAGGTTACCGTTCCCCGCATGAAGTCAGGAGAAGGAATTGACGGGGAAGGACCATCAGGCTGGGGATACTTTGATTACGATTATGAGCGGATGATTACCAAACCCGAGGTGGCCCTGGAATATACTACTTATGTTACCCGGCGGGCCCGGGGCAACCTGATTAATGTCCTGCCTGTCCTGGAATATACTGGGGCCCTGGATATGATGAATATCCCCGCTCTCCTGGAACAATATCAGGCGGTTGAATTTTTCTGGTTTGCCACTGATTTTTACGGCCATTATTTCGGGGCTGAGCGGCACCTGAATAGTGTTCAGCGATTTGACCGGTATTTCGGGCGGATGGTGGATCAACTGGACCTGGAGGAGATTAACCTGATCCTGTATGTGGATCACGGCATGACCTTCGGGGAATCGGAAATACTCCATTATTCAGCCCGGGTGGAAGAGATTGCAGAAGACTATATCCTGGGGGAGAGATATCCCAATATTTATCTTAAGGATGAATATATGGATAAAAGAGGAGAGCTGGCCCGGGAAATAGCGGAGGTTCAGGGTATTGACCTGGCCTTTATTCAAGAAACTTCGGACCGGGTGGTGGGCTATCACAGCGAGGCCCGTTTAATTTTCACCGGAAAAAATGATAAGATCCGCTATGAATATGAAGGACAGGATGTTTTCGACTATTATGAACTTGGTTATGAAGGGGAATACCTGGATCACGATGAATGGTTGAAACTGACTCGCTCTGCAGAATATCCAGCAGTTCCTCCCCTGATTTACCCCTATTTTGATAATCCCCGGACCGGGGAAATAGTTGCGATAATCAATCACCCCTATATTTTTGCCAATCCCCTGGTTTTTTTGCTGCCGGTGGAGTGGATGGAAGAAACCTTTGGGTTTTCCCTGGTTATGGGTAAAGGAAGTCATGCCGGACTTCGCCATACTGATTTGCTGGTACCGGCTATGGTTCGGGGGCCAGATGTGAAGCATCTTTATGAGCGGGAAGCGATGTGGCTCCAGGATATTTTGCCCAGTATACCAGAGCTTGATTTTGCCAGCCATGAGCCAGAGCGGGAACGCCATTCCCTGCGGGTGGGGAGCAATTTAAACCTGGATGGGGTATCTGTTTCCGCCGTTTACTCTCCTACCTATCGTCTGCACCTGGGCCTGGACAGAGACCCGGGGGTTTTTCGGGGCTGGTTGGAGGGGGATATTTTCAGCACCCATTCCCTGCGGTTGTGGATGGGAGCGGGATTGATTTTTGATGGGTCCTGGGACAGCCCCCACTGGTTGCTCCGGCCCCGGGTCGAATTAAACCTGGGTTCTCTGCGATTGGAATGGAGATTTCCCATTACCGCCGATGGCTTTAATCAGCAGGGAACCCTGAGCTATCATCTCCGGGACGGGATGCGCCTGGAGTGGAATATTTATGATGGGTTTGGACTCAGCTACAGTTTTTAGTGGGACTTTTTTCTACAGGGAAGCCTGACCCGGAAAAACCCGGGAAGGATTCCCCTTTATTCAATAACTCTGCAGCAGAGAAAGGTGATAAGCATGGATAATATCTGGCTAATCGGTTTAATTGGTCTTCTGACCGGAGTTCTGGGAACGGGACTGGGAGCCCTGGGCATTATTGGAATAAAGAGGATCAGTGAATTTTTGCTCAGCATAGTGCTGGGGATTTCAGCCGGGGTAATGACCTCCATTATTTTTTTGGATCTGATCCCAGAAGCCCTGGAGATTGGAACTCTTTTCAGCAGTATTTTTGGAATTCTGCTGGGGGTGGTAACTATTGGTATCCTGGACCTGCGCTTCCCCCACAAGCACTTTTCCCTGAGTGAGGAGGGGGCAGTCCGCTACCTGAAAATGGGATTGCTGCTGGGTATCGGGATCGCCATGCATAATATTCCCGAGGGCCTGGCTATAGGTGCCGGATTTATTGCTTCAGAAAGCCTGGGGATCAGGCTGTCAATCCTGATGGCCCTGCATAATTTCCCTGAAGGCCTGGCCATGGCTACTGCCCTGGGACTGGCGGGTTTAAAGGGCCGGACCATTCTCTTATACACTGCCCTGGCCGGGGTTCCCATGGGTCTGGGTGCCCTGATAGGGGCTTTTTTCGGGACCATTTCCGAATTTGCCCTGGCGGTTTCCCTGGGTTTTGCGGGGGGAGCAATGCTCTATATTGTTTTTGATGAATTGATCCCCGATGCCCATGCCCGGGTAAAAGGTCATCAGGCCATTATCGGGATAATTTCGGGAGTAATCCTGGGGATAATATTTAATACTTTACTGCATTAATTCCAACATTA
>PWFS01000116.1 GCA_003554145.1 Halobacteroidaceae bacterium
CCTGGATGAGCTCCTGCAGAAAATTGGTAATAAGGGGGGTTCCGGTTATGAAGATCGTTCCCATTGATAAAACCCCTCTGGATACTTTTATTGCTCCCTGCCTGGATTTCCGGCCGGTAGAGAAAGTGCCCGCTGATTTTCCCTCGGGTTCGGAGAACCACCTGGAATGGATCCAGGCCCGGCGAGAGGAACGGCGCAGCTTTTTCCAGTATCTTATTAAAAAGTATGGAACCGCTGGCCTGGTGGCCCTTTCCCGGCGCAAACCCCTGGGCTGGATGACCTTTTTCCCCAAAGATGAGGCCCGGAGAATTGGCTGGATCAGAGCTGCTGACGACTATTTTAATCAGGAAACCCTGGTTCTGGGTTGTTTTTATGTTGAAGAAAACGGACGGAAAAAGGATGTGGGGTCTCAACTGATTGGGGCCTGGAAAAAATGGGCCCGGGACAATTACTGGCGCTATATTGAGGCGGCCCCCCGCACCAATCGTGATGAGCCCTGGTATGATCCTCGGCCCTTCAAAAAAGCCGGATTTGTTTTTATTGAAGAAAGAATGACCTCCCTGGAAAGTCAGCGGAGCTTTGGGATATATCGCTGTGATCTCCTGGGAGGAGAAGTTAAAAAATGGGTTCAGGTTTGGGAGGATCAGCCTTTTCGGGTCGAAGTGGTAAAATCCTTTCTGGAAAGCAACGGTATTCCTACCTACCTGGAATCAGAAGTGGTTTCAAGCCTGCATCCTTTCACCCAGGGTCCCTTAGGGGAGGTCCGGGTTAAAGTTCCAGAACAGATGCAGGAAAAAGCAGAAAAATTATTGAAGGAAGTGCATGAAGGTGATGGATAAAGATTATCCCGCCCCGATCAGGGGGAGTAAATATGGATAATGCCGTGGAAATAATCCTTGCCGATGTTGATCTTGTTGAAGTGGTGGGGGAATATGTTACCCTGAAAAAAGCGGGGAAAAATTATAAAGGTCTGTGTCCTTTCCATCAGGAAAAAACTCCTTCTTTTTCGGTCAGTCCGGAAAAAAACCTTTATTATTGTTTTGGTTGTGGGGCCGGAGGTAATGCTTTTAATTTTATAATGGAAATGGAAAACATTCCTTTCAAAGAAGCCCTGGAGCTTCTGGCCCGCCGCCAGGGTATTGAACTGGAAAGCAAAGATCAGGAAAAAGAGAGGGCTACCCGCAGGAAAAAGGACTTAATGTTTGAACTCTATCGACTGGTGGCCCGTTTTTATCAATATATTCTTTTGGAGAGTCCCGCGGGGGAAAAGGGCCGCAGGTATCTGGAAGAGAGGGGTTATCCCCTGGAATGGGCCGGGGAAAAAGGACTGGGTCTGGCTCCCCCCGGTTGGGATAATCTCTACCGCTTTTTAACCAAAAAAGGGTATCAGGCCGGTTTTCTCGAGGAAGCGGGTTTGATAATTAAGGGGAACGGGGGTTATTATGACCGCTTCCGGGATCGTTTGATTTTTACTATTTATAATTATCGCGATTACCCCATTGCTTTTGGAGGCCGTCTCTTATCCAGTAATGGAGATCAGCCCAAGTACCTTAATTCCCCCGAAACCCTTCTTTATTCCAAAAGTAGAAACCTGTATGGGTTGAACTGGGCTGCTGGGGAAATCAGAAAAAAAGGCCAGGTTCTGGTTGTAGAAGGATATACCGATGTGTTAACCCTACAGCTTTATGGGCTTGAGAACTGTGTGGCTTCCCTGGGAACAGCCTTTACCCTGGAACAGGCCCGTCTGCTCAAGAGATTTGCCCCCCGGGTCTACATTGGCTATGATTCCGATATAGCGGGAGAGAGTGCTACCCGCAGAGGACTGGAAATATTACGCCAGGAGGGTTTAGAGGTTTTTATTGTTGAACTTGAACCTGGAATGGACCCCGATGATGTCCTGCGGGACCGGGGACTGGAGTTTTTTTCTGAAAAAGTTAAGAGTAGCAAAAATTACCTGGAATACCTTCTGGATGCGGTTTGTCAGCAATTTAAGCTGGATTCTTCTGCAGGAAGGGTTGAAGCGGGGAAGGAATGTGTCCGGGTTCTGGGGAATATAGATAATGAGATTGAAAGACAGGAATATTTAAAGTATACTGCAGAAAAATTGGATATTGATGCAGGTGGTTTGCAACGAGAGTTGAATAAGTTGCTTAGAGAAAAAAGAAAAAACCAGGAAAAGAAGGCAAAAAGAAGAAAATATAAAGAGAGCACCCCCAGTGGTTCCTCCCGGTTGATGCTGGAGGAAAAACTCCTGGCCCGGGCTCTGGCCGAAGATAGTCAGGTTTTTAAGGTCTTAACCCCCGGGGATTTTCAGGATCCCAGCCATTATAATCTGGCCCGGAGGCTGGTTGAGGGGGAAAAGGTTTCAGACCTGCAGCTGGGGGAAGACTCCGAAATGACTGACCTGGTGAACCGCCTGCAGTTTATTGAGGTTTCGGGTTCCACCCTGGAAATTTTGCGAAGTTTTTTTACAGAAAAGTTCCAGGAGGAAAAGAAAGAAATCAGGGAGGCAATTAAATCCAGAGAATTGCCCCCCCTGTTCTGGATAAATGCTAAGCTTTTGGAATATAGCGAGTTACTGGCTAAAGAGCGGGAAATGAGGAAGGAGGGATAACGTGGCTCCCAAGGATTATGAAGACAAAACTAAAGAATTAG
>PWFS01000067.1 GCA_003554145.1 Halobacteroidaceae bacterium
TTGAGGTGGGGGTATCCTGGCTAAAAAAACGATGAAAAAAACAGCCCTGGTTACTGACAGCACAGCAGATTTGCCAGCGGATTTTGCCCGGGAACATAATATAAAAATTGTTCCTCTCCGGGTGTTTTTTGGCGAAGAGGAGTACCGGGATGGATTGGATATCAAACCCCGGGAATTTTATCAGAGATTACGGGAAAAAGATGAACTGCCCAGTTCTTCCCAGCCTTCTCCCGATGATTTTGCCAGTGTTTATCAGGAGTTATTAAAAGACTATCAGGAAATAATTTCGGTGCATCTTTCCTCCAGTCTCAGTGGAACGATAAATGCGGCCAATATAGCCCGGGAAAAAGTGAAGGGTGCTATCCATATCTTCGATTCTTACACCGTGAGCCTGGGAATTGGCCTGCAGATCAGGGAGGCGGTTAAATTTATTCAAAAGGGTTCCTCCACCCGGCAGGTCCTGGAACATCTGCAAAAAGTCCGGGATAATAGTGCCACTTATTTTACCCTGGATACCCTGAAGTATCTATATATGGGAGGGCGGATCAGCCGGGCCCGCAGTCTAATGGGGTCCATTCTGCGGATCAAACCCATTTTACAGCTGGTTCCAGACGGGGTGGCTCCTGCAGGAAGAGCCCGTAACAAAAAGCAGTTGATTAATGAGGTGGTAAAAAAGTTTAAAAATGAGGCTCGGAACCGGGAGGCAGGGGGCCTGGCTGTAGCCCACGGCGACGCCCCGGAAATGGCCCAAAAGATGCAGGCAACCCTGGAAGAAACTTTTAGCATAAAAACCTCTTTTTTTGGAGAAATTGGGCCAACTTTAGGAGTTCATTCCGGACCCGGAGTGGTAGGTATCTGTATGTTTTTCCGGTAGCTTTTTTGGGGGAGCGGGGAAAGCTATGGCTTATAACTTCTATTGTCTTCAAATGAAATTAGAGCAGGGCCAGGAAATTGAAGTTGGAAAAAAGGGAAGGGTTTTTTTCCCTCCTGGCTACTATTTTTATGCCGGTCAGGCCAGGCGGGGTATAAGGAAGAGGCTGGCCCGCCATTTAGCCGGACCTCCCAAAAAACACTGGCATATTGATTATCTCAGCTGCCAGGCCCTGCCGGTTGGCATGCATCTCTACACTGAAGATGAAGGATCAGAATGTGACCTGGCTCGGGCCCTGGATGAAGCAGGAGGGCAGATCATTTTGCCGGGTTTTGGTTCCTCCGACTGCAATTGCCCCTCCCACCTTTATTTTTTCCCCCGGGCCCGTTCTATTCCGTCCCTAAAATGAAAAGCACCTGCGCCTGGGCAGGTGCTTTTTTAAATTTTATCCCATAGAAGAAACCAGTCAGGAGATAAGTGGAGCATTACAGGGGAAAGAGATCCAGGCCCAGGTTTACTCCAAATCTAAAGGAGGGCCGGGAGCCATCGCCGGTGGGGAAAATAACGTCAACATTGGCTTCCAGGGGAAGAGTCATTCGGGTAAAAGAAATCAACTGAGTTCCTGCAGTAAAGCGAAATACAAATCCCCTGGTTTCGCTCAGCCCGAGGGGGGTAGCATATCCCATACCGGTTCCGATATAACCGCTGGAAGTTCTCTGAATCCCGCTCAGGGCAAAAAGGAGCTCTTCCCGGGGATCAAAATCCAGGTCAAAAGTCATTATCCCACTGCTGAAAAGGGAATTAAAAAAGGAGCCGATATAGGAAAGGGGGTTGGTTATATCGCCACTGGTGCTGACGGGAGGCTCAATTACCTGGTCCTGCTGCCCTCCCTGATCAAAAGAGGGAGTGAAACGGAACCCCAATCGCCAGGGAAAGTTCTCCAGATCCAGGGCATCGGGCATTAATGAACCCACTCTCAGACCGAAAACCGGGGGAACAACAACCACAGTCATGGTAGCAGGAGGTCCGGAACTGGCTCCCCGACTGATGCCCCTCACCGTAATAGTTGTGGTTCCGGGTTTGAGGGCAGTAATTAAACCTTCTTCATTAACATGAACTTTTGATTCATCATTGGATAGGAATAGAAAATCCGGCTCGGAAACCGGGCGTCCAACGCTGTCCAGGGCTAATGCAGAAATCTTGTAAGAGGCGCCAAGGCTGATCCGAAGCATGGTAGGAGCAACGAAAACCTGTTCAATAGACCTTTCAATCACCGGAATCTCCGGGGGAAAAAGAGTGCTCAAAAGGGTGTCAATCTGGTCTGGAGCCTGGCTGGCCTGGGAGACGGTGGTCATGGAGGAACCAAGCAGGCGGGGATTATCTCCGACCAGGTCAAACCACTGAACCCCCAGGACAATAATATTATGCATGGTAGTAATTGATCCCGTAATAACCTGATCAAAGTCAAAATCCATAAGTAAAACCCGGGCCTGCTCATAAGAGGACATATCAGGAGGAAAGGCGGGAACATTTATTTTTTCCCGCAGGAGCATGGGGTCATAGACATCAAAGTTCCTGAATTGAACCAGACGGGAGGCAACCCCCAGGGCCATGGTCCGGGAAAGACCCAGGGAATCAGTGTGCTGCAGGTGTACCGGATCGATCAGGTTCCCCTTTTCATCCATTACCGTAAAGTTTAAAACTGCAATTTTTTCCAGGGTTTGTTCTGCAACATCTTCTTCAGCACAGGCAGGAAAAGATATAGCGATAAAAA
>PWFS01000154.1 GCA_003554145.1 Halobacteroidaceae bacterium
AATAATATGGGGATAACTTCAAGCAGGCGTCGGGCCAGATATTTTTTCATGTTCCTCACCTTTTCTCCTGAATATAGCTGGCGGTGGAAAGACCGGCCAGCATTTGAATACCAACCAGGGTTTTAATGGGGATAACCCGGTAGTCGAGACTCTTTTCCAGTTCACTGATACGCCGGGAAAAGTTTTCTTCGGTCTCCCGGGTCGCCTGAACCAGCTTTTCCGGGGAGCCGAATTTTTTACCGCTCTCAGCCAGGAGGCGGTTAAGCATACCCAGGCCCAGGACCCGGTAAAAATCCCGGGCATGGCGGTTATCAAAATCTTCGGCGGCCGTGGCCGGCCGTTCCAGTTTTTCATCGGAATTGACCCAGTTTTCCTGGGTCTTTAGATTTTCCCGCCCGGTTTTAATGGTTTCAATCAGGGGGGGATAAAAGGGGGATTCCTGATCCAGGTATTCCCCCGCCAGCTCAAATATATGGTGGAAGAAATCAAGGTTTTCCCTTTCCCGGTCCAGGCTGATCTGCAGGGATTCCCGCCGGGTAATGCTTAATTCCTTTTCATTTTCCACCCGGCTGTCATAGAAATAGGGGACCTCGGTGACCAGGGAATAGGTGGAGCCGAAGGATTCGGCATACTCATCGGAACCTGCTCCCATGCGCAGTATTTCCGCCGGATCTTTTTCCGTGTGCTGGGCCATATGATCATAGAGTTCCCGCACCGAAAACAGCTTGAAGATAGCCGGGGCCAGGTGCTCAAAGAAGGGAACCTCCGGCTCTCCCAGAGACAGGGGAATATTGAAAGCCCGGGGGATGCGGTGCAGTTCAGGGTAGAGCTCGGGGCTATCACCGGTAATATAGTAGTAGGCGCCGCCGAACCCGGAATTATGGAGGGAGTACATGAAATCGGGCCTACAGGACTGGATCAGGTCCATTAAAATCCGGGTTTCGGGCAGGGGGGACTGAAAATTCATGGTCTTGTATTGGATGGGAAAAGTCCATTCCACCTGCTGATGCCCCGGGGGCCGGTAGAAATTGCGGGCATAGTTTTCAATGGAATGGCCAGAGGCAAACCAGCCCTCATTGAGGCGGGTTCCGTCCACATCAATTATTTTAATAATATGCCAGGTATAGTCCAGTTCCTGTAGGAGCTTTTCCTCCCGGGCCAGGAACTCACTCAGGGCATCCAGCATCATGGCCCCGATGGGCTCATTGGGATGGGGGCAGCCGAAGAGGAGAGCGTTACGGGATCCGGATCCAATTTCCAGGATGGGGATTTCCTCCCCACGGCGAGATTTACCTCCGCTCCGCAACCGGACCGTATCCGGGTACTTCTCGGCCAGCTGCCGGGACCGTTGATTGTGTTCATCGACGGTAAAAAAACGATCATAATCGGGAATCTGATTAATCAGGGGATCAAATTTCATGGACATGCTCCTTTACAAGAAGGTTGGTTATGGAAATATTGTTCAATAAAGAAGATAGAAGATAGGAGATGGAAAAAAGAAAAGAAAAGAAGAGATAATGAGAGGGGTAGGGAGGGGAAGATAAGGAACGTGCTTAGAGCAAAAGGAAAAAGGCTTTCAGGGAAAAACCGGGGAGATAGAACACAGCAACTGAATGCCGGGGGAATGAAACTGAGGATAGCAGGAGGTAAAAAGAAAAAACAATAAAAAAGCCTGCTAAAAAACAAAAAACCAGCGCCGGGAAAAGATAAGAGTAAGGATAAAAGGGTAAAAACAAGGCCAGTTAAAGGGTTCCGGGTTGCAGAAAAAAGGAGTGGATTTACTGGTACAAAGAAAAAATTCGGCACTGATAATGGTAAAGATCGTACCCGGTGGAAGATAATTAGAACAAGGAAACATCAGCGATCGCAAATAAGAAATCGGGGTAACAGCAAGAATGGTAAGAACAACAAAAGCAGGGAAAGAAGGGAAAACAGAAAAACAAGAAACAGAGAAAAACAGGAAAAAGAGAAACTGTCTGAACTGTAAATAAAGGTACTGTTAAAACCGGAAAGATAAAAGCAGGGGGGAGGACAACTCCCCCCTGTTATCCTTACTTATCCAGGTACCAGTTGTAGATGATCCAGCCCAGCCCGTTGTCATAGCCGGAGTTAAAACTCTTGAGGTACTCCTTGGCAAAGTGGGGAGTAGGTGCGCTGTAAAGGGGCAGGACCGGCAGATAATGACTCCACAGTTCAAAGTGCTGCTCATAAAGCTCGGTTTTTTGCTCGGGTTCCAGTTCCCGGGCGGCCTGCTCGATAATTCTATCATTTTCTTCGTTGGCCCAACCGGCATAGTTGGTTCCGCCCCAGGAATTGGCATCGGAGGGAATGCCGCTGGAATGCCAGTAGTTAACCGCTTCATCGGAAATCCCGTAACCCCAGCCACTGAGCAGGGCGTCAAATTCCCGGTAGGGCATGACATCCGCCCAGATTACCTGGGGAGGCTGCAGGTCGATGTTAACGGAAATTCCCACCGCCCGGAGCATGGCCTGGATCAACTGGGAAGAAATCTCCTGCTCCCTGTTGCCGGCCATACCGGCCAGGTCGAATTCAAATAACTGGCCGTCTTTTTCCAGGAAACCGTCCACATTCATTTCCCAGCCGGCCTCGGCCAGTAATTCCTGGGCCCAGTCGGG
>PWFS01000091.1 GCA_003554145.1 Halobacteroidaceae bacterium
ACTGGTTGACCTGACTGTATCCTCGGGGGAAAAGTGGATATCAGAGCTTTCCAACCGGGAACTGCAGGAGCTCGTCCAGCTGGGAGATGAAGCAGTGGCTGAATCTCCAGCGGAAATTGGGGCAGATTAAGCTCAGGGCTTAGATATATGGGTTTTCCCCCGGAAAATTCTAAAACCGGCAATGGGGAAGAGAATTGAGATTGGGGAACCGATTCTGGCAGGCAGTCCCAGGAGGGCTGGAGGTGGGGAAAAGCTATATATGCTCGATTTGATCCTCCAGTTCAGAGCCCTGAACTCAGCCCTGGGCCAAATTTACAATTCCACCCGATATGTGCTATAATACTTTAGCAGGAGCACAGCCCGGCAGAGCGGCCAGCTCTGCTTTGCTTATTATATTTTTGGAGAGGAGCTTATCCATGGGAGAAAAAATTATCCCCTACGGGGGGCAGGCGGTTCTGGAAGGAGTAATGATGCGGGGGCCCGATCGAATGGCCATGGCCGTGCGGGGCCCCGAGGGAGATATTTTGCTGGAAAAATACCCTTTAAAACCCCTGCGCAATCGTTATCCCTTCTTCAAATTGCCCCTGGTCCGGGGAGTTGTTACCCTTTTTGAGGCCCTGTTTTTCGGGGTTAAAGTTCTGTCCCGCTCGGCCAACCTGGCCCTGGGAGAGGAAGAAGAAATTAAACCCTGGGAGATGATTCTGACGGTTCTGGCCGGGGTGGGGTTAGCCATGCTACTCTTCGTGGTGATGCCTGCTGCCCTGATCCGGTGGATGGAACCCTATTTTGCAACCGATATCTGGTTAAATCTGACTGAGGGTGTAATCAAGGTGGTTGCCCTCCTGGCCTATATTTCGGCCTTAAACCTGGTGCCCGATACCCGGCGATTTTTTGCCAATCATGGGGCAGAACACAAGACCCTGCACACCTATGAGGCGGGCCAGGAATTGACAGTGGAAAATGTTCGGGGCTATCCTGCCCGCCATCCCCGCTGCGGGACTTCCTTTATCTTCCTGGTAATCCTGCTCAGCGTGGTTTTTTTCACCCTGGTTGCCGGGCGGCCTACTTTTTTCCTGCGGGTGGGCATTCATCTCTCCCTGCTGCCCCTGGTGGCGGGCTGTGCCTATGAATTACTGCGCCTGGCCGGACGGCCCCGCCCCAACATTATCATCAGGATTTTAAGCCTGCCCGGGATTTTCCTGCAGTTTCTAACCACCCGGGAACCTGATGATCAGCAAATTGAGGTCGCTATTGCCGCCCTGCAGGGTGTTTTAAAGGATTAATTAAAAGGAGGTCCATGAGTTATGGGCTGGCTGGAAAAAGGAAAAGAACTGGTACAAAGATATGAAGAGCTGACCCGGCTTTTGAGCAATTCCGACATATACGAAGACCCGAAAAAGCTGCGGGAGGTCACCCGGGAACATGCTGAGTTGAAAGAATTTGTCACCCTTTTTAATAATTATCAGGAAAAGGCCAGGGAGCTGCAGGAAGCCCGGGAAATCCTGAATTCGGGTGATCCGGAAATGGAGGAACTGGCCCGCAGTGAAATTGAAGAGCTGGAGCCGGAAGTGCAGAAAATGGAGGAGAAGCTTCCCCGCCTGCTTTTGCCCCGGGATCCCAGTGATGAAAAGAATGTTATCATTGAAATCCGGGCCGGAACCGGAGGCGATGAAGCCGGCCTTTTCGCCGGTGATCTGCTGCGCATGTATAATCGCTATGCCGAGAAAAAAGGCTGGAAAGTGGAATTATTAAGCGCCAATGAATCGGAAGTAGGGGGCTACAAAGAGGCTGTAATGGCCGTAGAAGGGAAAAATGTTTACAGCCGGCTCAAGTTTGAGAGCGGGGTTCACCGGGTGCAGCGGGTTCCGGTAACCGAATCCGGAGGTCGCATCCATACCTCGGCGGCAACGGTTGCTGTTCTGCCCGAGGTGGAGGAAGTGGATATTGAAATTGATCCTTCGGAGCTAAAAATAGATACCTTCCGCTCCAGCGGGCCGGGTGGACAGAGTGTTAACACCACCGATTCGGCGGTGCGAATCACCCATGAACCCACGGGTATAACGGTGTCCTGCCAGGATGAGAAATCCCAGCACAAAAACCGGGCCCGGGCTTTAAAAATACTGCGGGCCCGCCTCCAGGACCAGTTCAGGGCTGAACAGCAGGCTGAACTGGATGAAGCCCGCAAGGTTCAGGTGGGCAGTGGCGATCGCAGTGAAAGAATTCGCACCTACAACTTTCCCCAGGGCAGGGTCACCGATCACCGCATTGGTTTAACCCTGCATCAACTGGAGGAAATCCTGGCCGGAGAACTGGATCCAGTAATAGAGAAACTGCTGGTTGAAGATGAGAAAAAGCGGATGGAGAAGGTGGGAAGCCTTGGCTGAAGTCCTGACCATGAAGGAAATTCTGGATCTTTCCGCGGGCCATTTTAACCGCCATGGCCTGGAGCATCCCCGGCTGGAGGCAGAACTGCTCCTGGGCCATATCCTGGGACTGGAGCGGATCCAGCTCTATGTTCAATTTGACCGCCCATTAGAAGAAAATGAGCTGGAGCAGATGCGAGAGTTTATCCGACGGCGGGCCCGGGGTGAGCCCCTGGCCTATATCCTGGGGGAAAAAGAATTCATGTCCCTACCCTTTCATGTGGATTCCCGGGTTTTAATTCCCCGGCCCGAAACCGAGCACCTGGTGGAGAGGGCCCTGCAGATATTCGGTCCCAATGAGGAGCCCACTCTGATTGACCTGGGCACCGGCAGCGGGTCTATAGCAGTCAGCCTGGCCCACTATCTTCCCCACAGCCGGATCTGGGCCCTGGATGTCAGGCCTGATATCCTGGAGCTGGCCCGGGACAATGCCCGGCGCAACGGGGTGCAGGACCGAATTCGCTTTATCCTGGGGGATCTCCTGGAGCCAGTCCTGAAAGAGGGGCCGGTGGACGGCATCCTGTCCAACCCTCCCTATATTCCCTCGGGAGAGCTGGAAAAGCTATCCCCGGAGGTGCGCTGGCAGCCCCGCCTGGCCCTGGATGGAGGTCAGGATGGTCTTCATTTCTATCCTCTCATAATAAATCAGGCAGATGCTCTGTTGAAAGAGGGGGGCTATCTGGGGCTGGAAACGGGAACCGGACAGGATCAGGCCGTAGGTCCCCTGCTGGAGAAAAAAGGTTTTAGGGAGATTTCAATCGAGAAAGATTATAGCGGCCATAAACGCTGCATCTGGGGCCGTAAGAGCTGACAATCCTTTCAGGAAAATTATCAGGCCCCGAGGAGGAAAAGAATTAATGAAGAAAAAATTGCCCGTTTTGATCCTGGCCCTGCCCCTGATGTTAATGATTGGAGGCTGCGCCCCGGGAATAAGTATTTCTTTTGATCCAGAAGAGATAGTCCTGGACCTGGATGATCTGGAGGGGCAGCTGCCCCAGGAGGTTGATTTCCGGGTTAATTTCCTGGGTATGGGCATCTTAGAATTAAATCGGGTGGATATGGAAATGACCCTGAAGGATCCGGAGGGAATCCTGGAAACAGAGGATAACCTGGCGCTAATGGAAGAAATACTGGAGGAGCTCTTTCTTTACCTGGAAGAAGCCTCTCCTCCCCAGGAGGTAAACGGCACCTACTATTTCCGCCGGGACCTGAATATTACCATCCCTGTTTTTCCATTGACCCCGGTGGAGGATGAAGCCGGCTATTTGCCCCCGGCTTTTCTACTACAGGCTTCCAACCTGGAAGAACTGGCCGAGATGGTATCTCCCGGAGAAGAGATAGAGCTGAAGATTGAAGCCCAGATAATTGGGCCTGGTGCCAGCTCCCTGGCTTCCAGCGGGTTTTTGATTACCATTATCCATGATGATTGAGCAAGAGAGGGTTTCCTCTCTTTTTTTCGGGAAAAAATTGGCTTAAAAATTTAATTGGGGGAGGCTTTGGCCTTTCCACAGCGAATAATGAAGAATACAAGAAAAGCCCGTTGGCATTAAGAGCAGGCGGGCTATTAGAGGAGAGATAGAGATGGAGGGAACCGGTCCGGAAATCTGGTCGGCTCCGGAAGGAGTTCTTGATCAGGAAAAACTGAAAAAAGCCACCCTTCTCCTGCGGGAGGGGGAACTGGTGGCTTTTCCTACCGAAACCGTATACGGGGTGGGGGTTGATGCCTGGTCCCAGCGGGCAGTGGATCGCCTGGCCCGGGCCAAAAATCGTCCCCCTGATCAGCCTTTTTCCCTGCATCTATCCCGCCGGGAGGAGGCCGGAGAGCTTTCTGTGGAAATGCCTGATGCCGTCCGGGAACTATTGGAGGTTTTCTGGCCGGGTCCGCTGACCGTGATTTTGCCTGCTGCAGAAAGGGTTCCCCTCTGGATCAGGGGTCCGGGGGATACCGTGGGACTTCGTCTGCCGGAAACAACCGTGGCCCGGGATCTGCCCCGGTATCTGGGTCGGCCCCTGGCTGCAACCAGCGCCAACCTGGCGGGGCGTCCTTCTCCCACTACAGCAGGGCATGTGCTGGCCGATCTTCAGCAGCAGGTGGCTGCGGTAATTGATGGGGGGGATTCGGTCTGGGGCCTGGAATCCACGGTTCTGGATTTAACCCGACCCCATCAACCTCGAATTTTCCGGCAGGGCACCCTGGAGAAGGAAGCCCTGGAAAAAGTACTGGGCCAGGAAATAGCGGTGGTGGTGCGGAGGGAAAGACCTCATTATCGGCCCCGCATTCCTCTTTTTATCTGTGCTGATGAAGAAAAAGCCCTGCAGTACCTGAGCGAGCAGGGTTATCGGAGAATTGCCCTTATGGGGCCAGGGCAAAAACCTCCCCCGGGAATTGGCGAATTTCGGAGAATAACTGGAGATCGGGCGGGACTGCAAAATTTTTACCGGATGCTGCGGGAATTAGAACTGAGTGCAGATGTTATCCTGGCTCATCCTCCCCGGAGAGGTCCTTATGCCAGCCTGATTGCGGGGCGTCTGGAAAAGGCAGCGGCCGGGCGAATCCCGGGAGATAAAAGGAGCTGAAACAATGAGCTTTGAAGTTATGCTGGTGGCGGTGGTTCTGGGAGTTGATTCTTTTTCTCTGTCCCTGGGCCTGGGCTGCCACAATCCGCAGCGGAAAACAATCTGGATATTTACCCTGCTGGTGGGGCTTTTTCATGTTTTAATGCCCCTTGTGGGTTTTGCCCTGGGGCGGGCAGCAGGGGAATTTTTGGGGGAACTGGCCCTATATGCTGGAGCCGGGGTTCTCATTTTCTGGGGAATAAAAATCATGCTCGAAGCCTATCGAGGCAAATCCCCCAGGGATTGTCAGCCGGGGGGACTGGCCCTTCTGACCCTTTCTTTGGGAGTAAGTGTCGATGCCCTGTCAGTAGGTTTTGGCCTGGGAACTTTCGGGATTAATTCTCTGGTCGCAGCCCTATTATTTGGACTGGTTGCGGCTGTAATGACCCTTCTCGGCTTTAGCCTGGGATCCCGGGTCAAAGAGCGCCTGGGCCGGTTAGAATACCTGGCCGGAATAATTCTGATCGGTCTCGGAATAGAAGCCTTAATTTAGGAGGTGGCAAATATGCCTCAGAAAATCCTGTTCGTGTGTACCGGTAATACCTGCCGCAGTCCCATGGCCGAAGCACTTTTCCGGGAAATAGCGGGGGCCGGGGAAAGCGGTTTTCAGGTTATTTCAGCCGGAACTTCTGCTGGTCGGGGAGTCCCGGCAGCAGAAGAGGCGGTGCAGGTTTTAAAAGAAAAGGGTATAGATTTATCTGAGCATCAGTCCCGGCCGATAACGGAAGAACTTTTAAAAGAAGCGGACCTGATTTTAACCATGACCCGCAGCCACAAAGAAAGCCTTCTCCAGCTAGAGCCAGGAGTTGGGGATAAGGTGTTTACCCTCAAAGAATATGCCCGCTACCTGGCGGGTGATGACCTGGTCCGCCAGGTGGTAGAACTGGACCGGGAGGAGGGCAGGCGTCGCGAAAAATTGCAGAACTCCTACGGACAAAAAGGACAGAGACTTCTGGCCCGCCGGGAACAGCTGCGGCGGGAACTGGCCCGGGTGGAAGAACAACTGGAGCAGCTCCAGGCAGAAATAGAAAAAGAGCTGGAAGACGTCTGGAACCGCCGGAGAGAACTGCTGGCGGGCCGGAAACAGGAGCTGGATATTTCCGATCCCCTGGGAGGAGACCAGGAGGTTTACCGGGAAACCAGGGAGGAAATTTTCCGGGAACTGGAAATTTTACGAAAAAAAATAGTGCAGGAGGGGGAGACGGGAAAAAATGATAGCGCTGGCCAGTGATCATGGAGGGTACCGCCTGAAAGAAGAGATAAAAAAGTTCCTGGAGGACGGGGGTTATGAGGTCAGGGACCTGGGAACCGGGGATGAAGAGTCGGTTGATTATCCGGATTATGGCCATCAGGCCGCCCGAGCCGTGGCCCGGGGGGAATGTCAGCTGGGTATTTTGATCTGCGGGACCGGGATCGGGATGTCCATTACCGCCAATAAGGTGAGGGGGATCCGGGCTGCCCTGTGCCATGATTCTTTTTCCGCCCGAATGTCCCGGGAACATAATGATGCCAGTATTCTGTGCCTGGGGCAGAGGGTAGTGGGTACAGGTCTGGCCCTGGAAATTGTCCGGGTCTGGCTGGAGAGCAGCTTTTCAGGAGGCCGTCACTCCCGCCGGGTGCAAAAGATTGAAAACTACGAAAAAGAATAATAACCCTCCATTGGGGGCAGGAGAACAGGGGAAATTAACGAATAACATAAAAAAGTACCGGAAAATTTATCCTGTTCAGGATGCTGGGAAAATCGGGAGGAGGCAGCAAAGCCTTGGATAATACTGTGGTTATAGATCATCCGTTGATTCAGCACAAACTCACTTATATTCGGGATAAAAATACGGGAACCAAGGAATTCCGGGAACTGGTCCGGGAAGTCGGGACCCTGATGGCTTTTGAAACCACCCGCAATTTGCCCCTGCAGGAAAAAGAGATTGAAACCCCGCTGGGCCCCACCCGCTGTCACGTGGTCAGCGGAAAAAAACTGGGTGTTGTGCCCATTTTGCGGGCCGGATTGGGAATGGTAGAAGGCATCGTCGGCCTGATACCCGGGGCCCGGGTGGGTCATATTGGCCTGTACCGGGATCCCGAAACCCTGGAGCCGGTGGAATATTACTGTAAGTTACCTTCAGACCTGGAGCAGCGGGACCTGATAGTTATTGATCCCATGCTGGCCACCGGGGGTTCTGCCGCTGCCGCCATAGAAATAATTAAAAAGAAGGGCGGAAAACGGGTCAGCCTGCTGGTGCTTCTGGCCGCTCCGGAGGGTATTGAGCGGGTTCATCGGAATTTCCCTGAAGTTACTATTTTTACAGCGGCTATCGATGAGAAGCTGAATGAAAAGGGATACATAGTGCCCGGCCTGGGCGATGCGGGGGACCGACTTTATGGAACACGCTAGGCCTTCCTGGGACGAATATTTCATGGAACTGGCCCGGGTCGTGGCCAGGCGGTCCACCTGTCTGCGGCGGAGGGTGGGAGCCCTCCTGATCCGGGACCGCAGAATCCTGGCCACCGGCTATAATGGGGCGCCGGGAGGCCTGGAGCACTGTATAGCGGCTGGCTGTATCCGGGAGGAAATGCAGGTTCCCTCTGGTGAGCGCCATGAACTCTGCCGTGGTCTCCATGCCGAGCAAAACGCAATTATTCAGGCCGCCCTGCACGGCACATCGGTGCGCGATGCATCCCTCTATGTTACCCATCAACCCTGTGTGGTATGTGCCAAGATGCTGGTTAATGCCCGGATAAGTGAGATCGTTTTTAGTGGTGAGTATCCGGATCAGCTTTCCCAGAGTATACTGGATGAAGCAGGTATCAGGCTGCGCCGGGTCGATTTTTAGGGAGGGCGAATTATGTCCATATTACTTATTGCTTTTGGTGTTTCCTTCCTTATAACCCTGATTGCCACCCCCCTGCTGGGGCGCCTGGCTCCGTTGGTGGGAGCTTTTGATCAACCTTCCCCCCGCCGGATCAATAAAAAGCCGGTGGCCAACCTGGGAGGAGTGGCCATCTACCTGGGGATTCTGGCCGGTATTTTGCTCAATACCTCCCAGGGCACCCTCATTATGGGAATACTGGTGGGCAGCACCATTATTGCCCTGGTGGGTCTCTGGGATGATCTGGTAGGCCTTTCCCCGGGTTGGAAACTGTCCGGACAGATCCTGGCAGCCCTTGCCCTGCTTCCTTTCGGGGTGGAAATTCAATTTGTCACCAATCCCCTGGGGGGCATGATTTTCCTGGGGGCCTGGGGGGCTCCCCTGACTGTTTTATGGGTGGTGGGAATTACCAACACCGTAAATTTTATTGACGGCCTGGACGGCCTGGCTGCGGGTGTGGCAGCAATAGCCTCCGGAACCCTGGCCATTGTGGCCTTACAGGAGGGGCAGATGGGGGCCGCGGTAATGGCCCTGATTATTGCCGGAAGCTCTCTTTCCTTTTTAATTTTTAACTTTCATCCAGCCCGAATTTTCATGGGTGATTCCGGGGCGATGCTCCTGGGCTTCATCCTGGCTACCACCTCAGTTATCGGGGCCCTGAAAAGCGCCACGGCCATGACCATTCTGGTTCCGGTTCTGGCCCTGGGTGTTCCCATTGCTGATACTTTCCTGGCCATTGTCCGGCGCAGTACCAACGGTCATTCCATTGCCCTGGCCGACCGGGATCACATTCATCATCGTCTGCTGCGCCTGGGTTACAGTCATCGGGGCGCAGTCCTGGTGGTCTATGGAACCACCTTCTTTCTGGGAAGCATGGCCATTTTAATTAACTCCGTGCGGGGACTGGAGAGTTTTATGCTGCTGGGCCTGGCTGGTGTTGTGGTAGGCCTGGGGGGCTGGAGGATGGGCATATTTCGCCTGAAAAAACCTACCGGGGAAAAAACCTATCCCCATCTGTAGCAGAAATTTCGGGGGTCTGCCGGGAAGGTCGATCCCTTTTTTTGTGGAGGCTAGTCAATGGAGCAGATCAGAGTTCTTACCGTTTTTGGAACCAGGCCCGAAGCCATAAAAATGGCTCCCGTGGTCCGGGCCCTGGAGGCCTCAGAGCATTTTGATTCCCGATTGGTGGTGACCGCCCAGCACCGGGAAATGCTGGATCAGGTGCTGGAAATTTTTGAACTGGCCCCCGATTATGACCTGAATATTATGCGGCCCGGGCAGAGTCTGTCCCGGATCATGATTCGGGCCCTGGCTGGCCTGGAAAAGGTCCTGGCTGATTTTCAGCCCCGTCTGCTGCTGGTGCACGGTGATACCTCTACTACCCTGGCCGGTTCCCTGGCTGCTTATTTTCAAAATCTGGATATTGGGCATGTGGAAGCGGGGCTGCGGACGGGGGATAAATATCAACCTTTTCCCGAGGAAATGAACCGCCACCTGACCGGGGTCCTGGCTGATCATCACTTTGCCCCTACCACTGCTGCCGCTGCTAATCTGCAGGCCGAGAATATTCCCGAAGACCGAATTCTGGTTACCGGTAATACCGTTATTGATGCCCTGCTGGAGGTAGTAAACCGGGAACATGAGTTTAACTGTACCCGGCTGGGAGAAATTGACCTGGAACAGGGGCCCATCATCCTCCTGACTGCTCACCGGCGGGAAAACTGGGGTCCTCCCCTGGAAGAAATCTGTCAGGGGGTCCGGCAACTGGTAGAAAAGGTGCCCCAACTGCAGGTAATTTATCCCCTGCATGCCAATCCCCATCTCCAGGCCACTGTGCGGCCTTACCTGGAAGGGCAGCCTCGAATCCACCTGGTACCCGCCCTGAACTACCTTGATTTCAGCCACCTCCTGGCCCGGTCCACTCTGGTTGTAACCGATTCCGGCGGCCTGCAGGAGGAAGCCCCGGCCCTGGATAAGCCGGTTCTGCTCCTCAGGGAAAAAACCGAACGCCCCGAGGCTCTGCAGGCAGGTACGGTTCGCCTGGTGGGGACCGATGCCCGGCAAATATATGAAGAAACCCTTCGTCTCCTGGAGGATCAGAATCATTATCAGAGTATGGCCCGGGCCCCCAACCCCTTCGGCGACGGTCGGGCTGCGGCAAGAATCTGTAAATACCTTGAAAGTTTTTACCTTTGAACCTGAGCTCAGGGCAGGTTATAATAGTTTTGGAGAAAAAGAAGGATAACCGAGAAACAATGACGAATAGTTAAATCTGATTTGATGGGAGGCATGGGTTGTGGACCCATTATGGAGGAGCCTTTTACAGGGCATGTCCCTGCTCACCCAGGTGGGCCTCACCGTTGTTGTCAGCACCGGGCTGGGCCTGTTACTGGGCCGCTGGATTGACGGGCTCCTGGGAACCGGCCTGATAGCAACCCTGGTAGGAACGGCTCTGGGGGTGGCTGCCGGTGGTTATTCTGCCTTCCGTCTGATCCAGGGAACCATTAAGGATGATGATGGTAATGGGTGAAGTGCAGCGGGAAATCAGGCGCATAATAATATTGGTTGTACTTATAGCCTTTATTCCGGTAGGAGGACTGCTGTGGGCGGGCAACTGGGACGGCCTGCGCGGCTTCTTGCTGGGTTTTCTGGTTAATATAACTGGTTTTTTAATGATGGCCCGCAGCGCCTGGCAGATCACCGGGGCAAAAACTGCAGCCCAGGGGCAGGCCCTGGCGGGGATCAATTACCTGGTGCGTTTTGTTTTTTATGGTCTGGCTCTCCTGGTGGCTTTCAGCCGTCCCGATATAAACCCGGTGGCAACCGTGGTCGGGATGCTGATGATCAAATATACCCTGATTGGAGAGGGGCTGATAAAACACTTTCAAAAGACAGCAGGGAGAAAAATCGGCTCAGTTGAGGAGTGAGAAATTTGCATTTTTTCTATCTGGCCAATTTTGACATTGAGGCCCAGGCCGGGCCCCAGGCCGCGTTTGAAATCTTTGGAATTCCGGTAAATGATACTACCCTGATCGGCTACGGCATAACCATTGGGCTGATTATTTTTGCCCGCCTGCTCACCCGTAACCTGGAAATAGTTCCGGGGCGCCTGCAGAATGCCATGGAAATGCTGCTGGAATCAATCATGGACATAACCGAAGGGATGATGGCCGGAGGAGGGCGAAAAATGCTGCCCTTCATCGGAACCATTGCCCTTTTTATTGGTTTGTCCAATATTATCGGGGTTCTGCCCCTGTTGAAGAATCCAACTGCCGATCTCAATATGACGCTGGCCTTCGGGCTTTCTGTCTTTATTTTCAGCAATGCCTATGCCATTAAGAACAAGGGTCTGGGCGGCTATGTTAAGGGCTTTTTTGAACCGATGGCTTTTATGCTGCCCATAAATTTGCTGGGAGAACTGGCCAAACCAATCTCCCATTCCTTTCGTCTTTTTGGCAATGTTTTCGGGGGCAGTGTTTTAATCGCCCTGGCGGCCTATTTTGTGCCCGGGATTTTGCCGGTGCCCCTGATGGCCTGGTTTGATATATTTATTGGACTGGTGCAGGCTTTAATCTTTACCATGCTGGCTATTGCCTATATTTCGATTGCCAGTGAATAAAAAGGAGGCGTTTTGGAAATGGTCGAATTGAGTCCAGATTTCATGGATACTATTCTCAGAGCCGCAGCCATGATTGGTGCAGGATTGGCCCTCATAGCAGGTATCGGTGCTGGTGTGGGGCAGGGGTATGCCGCGGGCAAGGCCGTGGAATCAGTTGCCCGTCAGCCCGAGGCCCGGGGCCTGATTACCACCACCATGCTGGTGGGGCAGGCGGTTGCTGAATCAACCGGTATCTATGCTTTCGTATTTGCCCTGATCCTGCTATTTTTCATTATTCTCTAATGAAATTCCGATTACAGTTAAGGAGAAGGGAGGTACCTGTCGTTGAGCCTTTTAGACTTTAATATTATTTTTGACGTGGTCAACTTTCTGATCCTGATGTACCTCCTGCACCGTTTTCTCTATAAGCCCGTGCTGGGGATAATTGATGAGCGCAGAGAGAAAATTCAGGATGACCTGGAAAGGGCCCGCCGGGAACGGAAAAAAGC
>PWFS01000039.1 GCA_003554145.1 Halobacteroidaceae bacterium
AAAAAACTGATCAGGATACAAGGAGGGGAAAATATGGGCAGAGAATTTCGGGCCCCCCGGGGGTCGGAAAAGAGCTGTAAGGGCTGGGTCCAGGAAGCAGCACTGCGGATGCTGCTTAACAATCTGGATCCCGAAGTTGCAGAAAAACCAGAGGAACTGGTAGTTTATGGCGGGAGGGGGAAAGCTGCCCGCAATCACGAGGCCCTGGAGAAGATTATTGCCACCCTCCAGGAACTGGAAAATGATGAAACCCTTTTGGTTCAATCGGGGAAACCGGTGGGAGTATTCCGGACCAATCCTGATGCTCCCAGAGTGCTCCTGGCCAACTCCCTGCTGGTTCCCGCCTGGGCTGACTGGGAAAATTTCTGGGAACTGGAGAAAAAAGGCCTGACCATGTACGGGCAGATGACTGCCGGGAGCTGGATTTATATTGGAACCCAGGGAATTTTACAGGGTACTTATGAAACTTTTGCCGAGGCGGCTACCAGCTCTGGCCGGGAATCCCTGCAGGGTACCATTACTCTCACTGCGGGACTGGGGGGTATGGGAGGAGCCCAGCCCCTGGCGGTTACCATGAATGGTGGGGTGGCCCTGGTTGTCGAGGTAGATGAGGAGCGTATTGACCGCCGTATTGACGGTGGATTTTGTGATCGCAAAACCGAAAATCTGGAGGAGGCCTTGCAATGGGCCCGGGAGGCCCGGGAGCAGGGGCAGGCCCTCTCTATTGGCCTCAGGGATAACGCGGCCCGGGTCTATCCTCAACTGGTGGAAAGGGGTTTTAAACCAGATTTTGTTACCGATCAAACCTCGGCCCATGATATTTTAAATGGTTATGTGCCCCTGGGTTACTCGGTTCAGGAAGCAGAAAGGTTACGGCAGGAGGATCCTGCCCGTTATCAGGAAGAAGCCCTTGATTCAATAAAGGTTCATGTCGAAGCCATGCTTCAACTCCAGGAACAGGGGGCCATTACTTTTGATTATGGTAACAATATCCGGGAACAGGCCCGAAAAAGGGGTGTGGAAAATGCTTTTAACTTCCCGGGATTTGTTCCTGCATTTATCCGTCCTCTTTTTTGCGAGGGGAAAGGGCCCTTCCGCTGGGTTGCGATTTCCGGAGAAGAGGAAGATATATACCGCATTGATCGGCGCATTGCAGAAATCTTTCCCGAAGATGAACGTCTTCTGCGGTGGATAAAAATGGCTGGAGAAAGGGTATCCTTCCAGGGTTTACCTTCCCGGATATGCTGGCTGGGTTATGGAGATCGGGCCCGCCTTGGTCTGGAAATGAACCGCATGGTGGCCAGGGGTGAACTGGCAGGACCCATTGTAATTGGACGGGATCATCTGGATACGGGATCAGTGGCTTCTCCCTACCGGGAAACTGAAGGAATGCAGGATGGCAGCGACGCCATTGCGGACTGGCCAATTCTCAATGCCCTGCTGAATACTGCCGGGGGTGCTTCCTGGGTAAGTGTTCATCACGGGGGAGGAGTGGGAATTGGTTATTCCCTCCACGCGGGAATGGTTATTGTGGCCGATGGCAGTCCCGAAGCGGAAAAAAGATTGGAACGCGTGCTGACCTGCGATCCGGGAACCGGGGTAATGCGGCATGCTGATGCCGGCTATGAAAAGGCCATTACCACCGCCCGGGAAAAAGGCATAAAAATTCCCTGAAGGAGGTTGGGAAAATGGAAAAAATTGTTGAGTGTGTTCCTAACATAAGTGAAGGTAGAGATCAGGAAATAGTGGAAGCGGTAGTGGCTCAGGTGCAATCAGTAGAAGGTATTAGATTGCTTGATTACAGTTCTGATACCAGTCACAACCGGTCTGTGATAACTTTTGTTGGAGATATAGAACAGGTTAAAGAAGCTGCTTTCCGCCTGGTAAAAAAGGCCGGGGAACTGATAGACCTGGAAAAGCATGAAGGAGAGCATCCCCGGATGGGAGCTACTGATGTCCTGCCCTTTATTCCCATAGCCGGGGTGCAGATGGAGGAGTGTGTAGCTGCTGCTGAGGAAGTGGGCCGGCGTATTGGCGAAGAACTGGGTATTCCCGTTTTCCTCTACGGAGAAGCAGCCCGGAAGCCGGAAAGAAAGAACCTGGCCAGAATCCGCAAAGGGCAGTATGAAAAATTAAAAGAACTCCTGGCCACCGAGCGCCCGCCAGATTTCGGTCCCCAGAATATGCCTGCAATGGGGGCTACAGCGGTAGGAGCCCGGATGCCCCTGATTGCATACAACATAAACCTGGATACTTCCCATAAAGAAATTGCGGATAAAATTGCTCGCTGTATCCGGGGTAGTGGAGGGGGTTTCCATAATGTTAAAGCTATGGGTGTTTTTCTCCAGGACCGGGGCATTGCCCAGGTTTCTATGAACCTGGAAAACTATGAAAAAACTCCGGTGTTTCGGGTGTTTGAAGCAGTTAAGAGGGAGGCAGAACGATATGGGGTTAATATCCTGGGCAGTGAAATTATAGGCCTGATACCCCAGAAAGCCCTGACCGATGCTGCTGACTTTTATCTGCGCCTGGAGGACTTTACCCTGGAGCAGGTCCTGGAAAATAAGATTTTCCGGGGAGAGGGTTCATGAGCAGAGGGGCTGACCTGCTGCT
>PWFS01000037.1 GCA_003554145.1 Halobacteroidaceae bacterium
GAATACAATACCCTTTAACCAGCAGGCAGGAAAGGAGAAAGGAGGTTATTACCATTATTATTGAAAATAGTTCCGTAGCCATGGAATCCAGTTATCGTTTTTTTAGTTATCAGGAAAGAAAGGCATCGGTAAGCTTGAGAAATACCTCCGGACCTAACCCGGATCAATTGGACCTTTCCCCTGAAGCTCAATCCAGACTGAGTAACAGCCCTGTTGCGGAGGAAGAAAAACCCCTCTGGGAATTCAGGTTAAGCCAAGAGGATAAACGAAATATCCTCCTCCTGAAAAAGTTCATGGAAAAGCTGACTGGTCGGGAAATTGAAATTAATATAATTACCGGGGTCACTATCAGTGAGGGGAATTTAAAACCTGAAATCAGGGGCACGGGAATGGACCTGGCTCCCACTTTTGAACTGGATTTTACCCTGGAGGAAACAATTTTCGAACAGGAAGCGATGTCCTTTAAAACCAGGGGGACGATTACCACTTCTCAAGGAGAAAAAGTTGAATTCCACCTGGAACTGGATATGAATCGGGAATTTTTCTCCCGTACCGAATTTTTGCTGGAGGAACAGGGCACCCGTCCTCTGGATCCACTGGTCATCAATTTTGATGGCCGGGGCCCCCGGCTTGACAGTAATAAAATTGCCTTTGACCTGAATGCTGATGGAGAAAAAAACATGATTTCTTTCCTGGAACCGGGTAGTGGTTTCCTGGTCTGGGACCGTAAGGGAAAGGAACAGGTTCAGGATGGTCGGGACCTTTTTGGCCCCGCCACAGGCAATGGCTTTGCAGAGCTGGCGGCCCATGATCATGATCAAAACGGCTGGATCGACCGGGGAGACCCAATTTTTTCCGAGCTGCGCATCTGGACCCGGGGAACAGAAGGGAACAAAAAATTAATCTGTCTGGATCGAGCTGGAGTCGGCGCCATTTACCTGGGAAACATTTCTACTCCCTATAGTCTGAATGATCGGGATAATAATACCCATGGACTGCTGCAAAAAACAGGCCTTTTCCTGGGCACAGATCATACCCCGGGAACCATTCATCACCTTGATTTAATGATTTAGTTTTGCCTTTTAGCAATTTTTTGGGCTACCTTCCTGGTAGCCTTTTTTTTTGAAAAAAGAAAACCGGGGCATCAGCCCCGATCACTTTTCCCCAGAGATTTTCAGCCATTACTTCTGAAGCCCGAATTAACCCTGAATATCAGATCCCAACTGCTTTTCATAATTATCCAGGAGATCCTGATCGACAGCCAGATAATAACCTCCCCGGCGCCCCATTCGCACGCCTACTAATCCACTTTCAATCAGGGGGCGAATTATCCCCCGGATATAGGAGGGGGTAATATTCAACTCATCGCCCAGGACACTGGAATCTACTGGAGAGGCGTAAGAAGATTCCTTTTTCCGAAGGCAATTTATAATTTCATAATGGAGGGTCTGCCATTTTCTTTGCAGGAATTCCTGGACTTTTTGGGCATCATGGCCCACGGTTTTGTCCAGGATTTTATCCCGGGTCTGATTAATACGGTATTCGTTTATTCCCTCCTGAATTATTTCAATTAACCTTTTTATGGCCACCGGCTTGGTTAGAAACTTAAAGACCCGCCCTTCATTTACTGCTTTCATGGCATTGTCAACGTCAGCAAAGCCAGTAATCATAATTCGAATACTATCAGGTAATATCTGGCTGGCTTCTGCCAGAAACTCAATACCATCTCTGCCGGGCATTCGATAATCAGATAAAATTACGGCAATATCCTTATGGGCTTTTATTATTTCCAGCCCCTCTTCAGTGCTGCTCCCGGTTAAAACATCGAATTCATCCATTAAATGGCGTTTAAAAGCTTCCAGTACCCTGGGCTCATCATCAATAATCAGAATTTTTTCCAAGGTAAAACCTCCCCTTTTTTCCTTTCAATTTTTTTCTGTTCCCGATATTTTTAAAGGCAGATTTATGGTAAAAGTAGTTCCCTGACCAGGTTCAGAAGCAACCATTAATTCTCCCTTGTGCTTATTTACAATTATATCGTGGGCAATAGTAAGTCCCTGGCCGGTTCCTTTCCCCACCTCTTTGGTAGTGAAAAAGGGATCAAAGATTTTTTCTTTGTTTTCCGAAGAAATCCCTGCCCCATTATCATTGATAATGATTTGAATGATTTCACCCCTGGAAAGGGTACTGATTTTGATCAGTCCTTTCTCAATTATTCCCTTTTCCCGGGCTTCAGCTATAGCCTGAGCAGAATTAACCACCATATTCAAAATAACCTGATTGATCTCCTCCATCCTACAAAAAATCTGGGGTAGTCCATTATCCAGATCCAGTTTAACTTCAGTTGCATACTTCCACTCATTTTTTGCTATTTCCAGAGTGCTTTTAATCCCCTCGTTAATATTTCCCATCTTCATTTCCGCATCCCCGGGATGAGCAAAGTTTTTCATGGATAATACCAGGCGGTTAACCCTCTTTACCCCCTCAATAGCATCCTCCAGGGCGTGGGGAACTTCCTTCTTCAATTTATCTATCCTGGGGGGAGGATTTTTTATTTCTCCGTTAATATTCGAAAAAGCCTTCTGTAAAAAGCTCAAATTATCCCCGATATATTGCATCGGCGTATTAATTTCATGAGCAATACCTGCAGCCAGCTGACCGATAGATTCCATTTTTTGGGATAATATGGCCCGGTCTTCCCTGCTTTTAAGCTCAGTAATATCTCCAAAAATCAATATATAACCCAGTGTATCTCCCTGTTCATTTTTTATCGGAGAAAAACTTTCGCTGATTACCCTGACCTTACCCTCCCTGGTCTGCAAAATTGTATTGCTTTTCCGGGAAACCCTGTAAATCTTTTTTAAGGGTTCCCCAATAATATTTTCTCCATTCCAACCGGTTATTTCCATTGCAGCCCGGTTTATCATCCGGATCCTCTCTTCTTTATCCGTGGTTATTACTCCCTCCCTGATACTGCGCAGGGTAATATCCAGCAGCTCTTTCTCCGCAACCAGTTTTCTTTCCGTTTCTTGGCGGGCTTCAGTTTCCTGTAAAAAATACTTATTTAAATCTCGTAGTTCCCGATTGCGGTCCTCCAGATCCTTCTGAAGTTCAATCTCCCGGCTAATATCTCGAGCCTGCAGTAAAACTTCCCCTTTTCCTGTTGCTGCCCTATTTAGATATTTCAAAGTCCACTGCCAGCAGGTTTTTTTGCGGTTAATTCCCCTCCTGATATGGCAAAATCCCCTTTTCTCTTTAATCTTCACTATCTCCTCAAGGGCAATTTTTAGTTCTTCTTTCCAACCCGGGGGCAGGAGGGTCATTATTTTTTCCCCTTCCCCATTACCTTCAAATTGTAAAATTTCCCGGGCCCGCTCATTGAAGTCAATAATTTCCCCCTGTGTATCCAAATGAAGGCTTAGTGTGTCCGCTTCCTGGAGGGCCTCTTCCCGCCGCCGCTTCTGACTCTGTTCCATAATTGTTATAAATAACGCCCCTCCACCAGGACAGGTTTTTCGGGAACAGATAGAATAAAATGCGGGCTGTCCCTCAACTTCTATCCAACTGCCTGCATGGTCATCCAGGAAATTGGATCTGGAATTCAATTGTGGCTGGAAAAATTCCCGGAATCTCCTCCCTCCTGCCAGTATCTGTCCCTGTTCGTTTAAAAAACCGAGCTCAATTCCCCGGGGATTGCCCCAGGACCCAATAATGGTTAACGTTGGAGCAATAATCCAGGGGGCTGCTACCCACAAAAGAAACAATAGCAGGCCTGTGGCCCCATTAACAATTAGCATTTCACTGCCAGCAAGAAAAAAAAGAACAGCAAAAAGAGTTCCAGCAATAACCCTGATCTGCAGAGAGAAAAAAGCCATTCCCCCGGCAGCTAAAATCCCCAGAGCAATCAGCCAGACCATATTATTCCCCGGTATAATAAGAAAAAAGGGAAGCCCCAAAAAACAAATTCCATTAAATTTCAACACCTCCCCCTATAATTAACGGAATAACTGCCGTTTTTTTTAATTTTTTCTCTCCAGTGGGACCAAAAAAATACTGCAGCACCAGGATTTACTCCGGGGTTTACAGCAGTATTTACCGGGAAAAGGGAATTAAAAAAGCAGAACGAGGAAGACTCCTTTTTCAGTAACAGCAGCAACCTTCCTCGTCCTTAAAGCTTGATTATTCAGTTATTTTCAAAAGAAATTTTGTGAAGATAAATTGTGGCTTCAGATCTTTGCTTTTGACCTTCACCCTCATAACCAGAATAGATACTGGCCGAGATATGCGATTCGCTTCCATCCTGATCAAAGTCCAGCTGGTATCTTTCCAGGAAAATACTGGCCTGTAGATCTTCACCCAGGAATACTCCCAGATCCTGCTCACAGTTCAGGCTTCCTTTCCCATTTTCTATTTCATAATAATTCCAGGCCTGTCTTACTGCCTGTAATTCGGCCAGAGTGGCCGCCTCAATCCCCCTTTCCCGGAAACCATCAAACCGGGGAATAGTTACCATAGCCAGTAGACCCAGTATCGAAATGACAACCAGCAGTTCCACCAGAGTAAATCCTTTTTCCCTATCTATTTTGTTCACCCCCTTCCCGGAACCTTTATCATTTATTTCTATATTTTCCATTTTTTTCCTGCAAGGAATGTAATGTTTCCTTTGAGAAGTTTTGCTCAATGATATATAATTAGATGAAGAGGGAGGTGTTTTTTATTAATCTAGTAACTGCAGGAAAAAACAAGTTTAAAATTTCTCGGCAGGGAAAAATGCAAACCGAATGTCACCTCTACCTTACTCCCGCCCTGGCTGAAAAGCTGGAACAGGATTGTATCCAACAACTTGTGGCAGCTGCTTCTCTGCCCGGATTGGTTGGTCCTGTCCTGGCCATGCCCGATGTTCACACCGGTTTTGGTCTTCCGATCGGGGGTATTATGGCCATGGATGGAACTGAAGGCCTTGTTTCTGCCGGGGCAGTGGGCATGGATATCAACTGTGGAGTTCGGCTGCTACAGACCAGCATTGATTATAAAGAACTCACTGATAAGCAGCTTAAACAGATTATGAAAAATATTCTGGACCGAGTTCCTGTGGGGCTGGGCAAGGCCCGCCCCTACAAGGGTGCTATGGCTTCAATTAATAAGAAGATCTTTCGGAAAGGGGCCCGGGCCCTGGTCGAAGCTGGTTATGGAAGGTGGGATGACCTGGATAACACTGAAGAAAAAGGTGCTTTCTCCCTGGCCGATCCCAGGGCTCTAAGCAAAAAAGCCCTTTCCCGGAGCGATCAGTTGGGCACTCTGGGATCGGGCAACCATTTTATAGAACTGGGTTATGTGGAGCAGGTATTCAATTCTCAGGCTGCAGGAAAAATGAATCTGCAGCAGGGCAAACTAACCATCCTCATCCATACCGGAAGTCGAGGCTTCGGCCATCAGATTTGCACCGATTTTTCTTCCAGCATGGTTCAGGACGCAGCCAGGTATAAAATTGATCTTCCCAATAAAGGTCTGGCTGCAGTTCCTATTGAATCGCCTGAAGGTCAAAAATACCTGCAGGCAATGGGCTGCGCGGTCAACTTTGCTTTTGCCAATCGTCAGTTAATTGCCCACCTGGTACGGGAAGCTGTCGGGGAGGCATTGCATGAAGTTCCTCACAGGCTGGGCTTAAATCAGGTTTATGACGTTGCTCACAATATTGCCAAGTTCGAAGAACATAAAAAGAAAAGGGTCTTGATCCACCGCAAGGGAGCTACTCGCGCCCTACCTCCTGATGACCCCCTGAATCCCCCTGCCTATAAAAAAACCGGCCAGCCCGCAATTATTCCCGGAAGCATGGGCACCGGCTCCTATGTAACTATTGCCCGAAAAAAAGCAGCGGAAACTTACTTTTCGGTAAATCACGGGGCCGGCCGGGTTCTTTCCCGCTCCCAGGCCAAAAAACAGATTTCCAAAAATGATTTTGACCGGCAGATGGGTGATGTGCAGTACAACATCAGGGATTATCGGAAAATTGTGGACGAAGCCCCTGGCGCCTATAAAGATATTGACGATGTGATTAACACCCTGGCTGATATTGATATTACCGAAAAAGTATGCCGTCTGAAACCACTGGCGACAATAAAAGGCTAAAAAAGTCCCCCCGGGGACTTTTTTATTTCTTCATAAAAACGGTAATCTCTGTCCCCTCTCCCGGAGAAGTTTTAACCCGAGCAGCATCTGTCATCATCCCCACCAGGGAAAGACCGGTACCCTGAAAACTCTGCCCCGCCAGAGAGCCATAATAATCTTCCAGTTCTTCTCGACGAGGCCTCTCCAATTTTTTCTTTACTTCCTCTAATTTTTGTTGATCCATTCCTTCTCCATTATCTTTAACTTTGATCACTACTTCATCTCCAGAAAAATCAACATCTACCTCAATCCTCGTAGCCCCTGCTTTTAAGGCATTATTGTAAAGTTCATCCACAATTCCCCTGGTGTTTCGTCGATGTGAATGCATCTATTTGCCCTCCCCTTTTTTCTTCTTCTTACTTCCCCCCTGATTAATCCACCTGCTGACTCCAACAAAAATGGTTCCCACCAGGCCTCCCGCAAATCCATTATTATAAAGGTTCATTCCCCCATGAAATGGTCCGGAGTGCATAACAACTCCCAGGTGCACTATACCAGCCAGAATTCCCACCAGGGGACCAAAATTTCCTGCAACCGGGGCCAGGGTAGTTCCAAAGAGAGCGGCCAGCAGGGGTCCCGGGTCAGCAGGGCTGTGAGAACTGAAAAGGGCTGCCAGAAAAACCCCCAGCATTAGCGGCCATATATTTTTTACATGCTTGCCAAAGGCAGCAAAGCCCACCATGGTGAAAACACCACCCAGAGTTGGGCCGTTAAATTCACCTCCCACAATAAGGATGTAACTCAAACCAATCAGGCCTACGAGACCCATATTGAATAGGGTTGCTGGCATTCCTTCCTCGGTTACAAAATCAGAAACCAGGGTGCCAGGATATTTCCAGAGCTTTCGGGTAGTTTTCCAGCCCGACCAGCCCACAATAAGCATTACCCCAAAATAAATGAAAAAAACCAGGCCCAGGAGCAACTGCTGCTGGGTATACCATAGCTCTGCAAGCAACAATTCTTCTCCCGCCAGCATCAGCATTGCAGTTAAGTATATTCCCACAACGCCACAGGTAAAGCCAACATTGTAAAGGTTAAAACCCTGATGATTGTGTAAAACGTGGGAGGCCATGGCGGGTAAAATCATACCTGTGACCATTCCCAGTATGACCCCCGCAGGATATCCCCAGTCCAGCCCAAAAGCTACCTGGGAAATGAGAGGTCCCAGGGCAGTTCCAAATAAAGCTACAACAATTACTGACCGAAAATTGTCCTTTTTTAATACCGCCGCCAGGGCTACCCCCGCAATTATTGGCCAGATATTAATAGGGGTTTTGCCAAAAAGGCCAAAACCAGCCATGGTAAAAACTGCAGCAATGGTGGGGCCCGAAAAATGGGTTTTACTGAAAAAAATCAGACCAAGCCCCATCAAACCTACCAGACCTGAATTAATCAGGGTAGCACCCACTCCACCTACAGCAAAATAATCAGAAATCAAAATACCGGGAACCTTCATTATGGCCAGAAAGCCATCCCAGGTGTATTTCAGAGTTTCTCCCGGCCATAAAAGGCCAATAATTATCAGAGCCAGCATATAAAGGGTAAAAATCCGGTACCGCGTTTTTTCCTCCATTAAAACAAAACCCCTTTTCCCTTTTTTCCTCTAATCTTTAAATAAATTAAACCTTCAGGGACCTATTTCCTCTTTTTCCTCCCGCCCTGCAAGAAACATCCCCCAGACAATTAAAAGCCCCCCCAGATAACTGGGCATTGGGAGAAGCTCCCCCAGGTAAAAAAAAGCAAAAATCGTTGCAAAAACCGGTTCCAGAGCCAGAGCCAGGGCGGCAAAGGAGGCGGAAATAACCTGCTGGGCTTTATGTTCCCATAGATAAGCAAGGGCTGTTGCCCCCACACCCATATAGGCTATCTGTAACCATTGAATAGCTGAAATGTACCCCACTTCCCAGGGCTTTTGCGGAGCAAGAAAAAGGGCAAGAATTCCCATCAAAAAAGCCATTAGCAGGATCTGCAGGGCCACAAAGGGTGGGCCATCAGCCCGGGGAGCATAACGGGAAACAAAAACAATATAAAGTGCGAAAAAAATCGCACACAAAAAAACCAGGAACTCTCCCCAGCCAAAATGCAGACGGTCAATATAATTCAATAGATAAAGGCCAATTACCGCCAGGACGGCCCCCAGCAAACTCCCTTTTTTTAAAACCTCCTGGCCGGTAACCACGGCAATCAAAGGAACCATAATAACTGAAAGTCCGGTGATAAAACCGGCCTGGGAGGCGGTAGTCCAGTTTAAACCAAGAACCTGGGTCAGATATCCCCCAAAAAGCAAAAAACCAAGGAACAGACCCTGTCCCACGTGGGCTCGATTAAGGCCTCGTCGGCGAATACCTGACCATATTGCCAGGAATAATCCTCCCAGAAGAAAACGCCAGAAAAGAAAATAATAAAGGGAAACCTGCTCCAGGAGATCTTTCATTACTGCAAAAGTAGTTCCCCAGATGAATGCTACCAGAATCAATAATAAGGCCCACTTATTTAATATTCCACCCATTCTGCGGCCTCCCCGCGAATAACAAACGACTGAAAATTAATGTAACAACTGTTGCCAGAATAAGCCGGAACCCAACCAGAACCAAAAAATTTGCTCCCACTGCTACAAACAGCAGGGTATCTTCAAAAAGAGAATGGCAGAGGGACAAAAAAAGGCATATCAACCACATTTCCCGGGTGGACAGCTCCCCCTCCCGGGAATACTGGATCAAAACTCCCGCCCCATAAGAGAGCCCCAGAAATTGGCCCACCAGGAACGGAACCCCTGCTTGAGAGGGCAGGTTAAACCTGCTCAGTAATGGGATCAGAGGACGGGTCATTTTTTCCAACCACCCATAACCTTTTAATAGTTCCAGCGCTATCATTAACGGGATAATTATCAAAAAAATCTTCAGTCCCATTTCCCCCAGACCCCAGAATATGTCCATTCCTATTTCAATCAACATCCCGCCCTCCACCTCCCCTCGGCTTTAATTCCATTTTACAATAACAGGTTCAGGATCAGACCGCTTATCAGAGAAAGCCCGATGCGCAGTGCCAGCAAAGCTTTAACCGGAACCCCTGACTGCCGGATAACCATCGTTTCCATGGGTAAACTGTGGGAAATAGTCAGCATTCCCCCCAGAATAGTTATTTCTCTGATGGTCAATTCTAAGCCTGAAATGGCTCCCACTGCAGCATAAATATTTATGGCCTGGCCCAGAATTAAGACCATAACAGCTTCTCCCGGCAAACCCAGGTAGGCCATAGCTGGCTTAAAAACTCCACTCAACCAGTCCAGTACAGGAGTATAACGAAGTATTGTAATCATAATATATACCGGGACCATTATCCGCATTAAAATTAAGAAGGTCCTGATCCCATTATTCCATCCTCGAAGCAGGGTTTTTTTAATTGTCCTCTCCCCCTCTGGCCTTTAATTTCAGGCCATCAAGGTCCCTGATAATTATTTTTTTTCGTTTTTTTTCAATAAGCCCTTGATCCGCAAAAACTCCCAGCACCCGGGTTACTGTAACCCGGGAAACACCCAGCAGGTCTGCCAGTTCCTGATGAGAAAAGCACATTCCCTTTTCCCCCAGTTCCTCCTTTAGCTGAACCAGCAATCCCGCCAATCGGGAGGGGAAAAAGTTAAAGGTTAGGTCCCTGATTTCTCCCAGCAAAAAATCAATTTGCTTAAACAGGCTGAAAAGGAGAGCGCTCTCTTTTTCATTGTTTCCAAGAAGGTTTTCAATTTCTCCGTCCTGAAAAAATAATACCCGGGAATCCTCTTTAGCCTGGAGATAAATCCTGCAGTCTTCTTCCTCCTGGCTTAAACCGCTGACATATTGCCCCTCTTTTCCCAGGAAGAGAATACGTTCTTTACCCGCAGGGTTCAAGATATAAAACTTCACCAGTCCTTTGGCAATATAAGCCAGTGCAGGAGGTTCTTCATTGAGGAAAAGTACTTCATCTTTACTTAATTTGCTACCCCGGGAAAATTTATTCAATTTCTGCACCTCCCAGTATTTCCTTTAAGTTTTTCTGGAATTAATTTTTTTAATTTAGGGCAAAAATAAAAGCCAGGAAATTATTCCCGGCCGGGGATATCCTCACCCAGATTTTTTCCCGCACCAATCTCAACTGTGGGGCTAATTACCCAGGAACAAAAATAACTCCTTTTTTGGAGAGAACAGGAAAATCCTTCTTCAGTTCCCCATCATCCCGAAAATTCACTGCCGACACTCCGAGCAATACCCCAGATATTTAATCTTGTGTTCTGTTACTTCAAATCCATACTGGCCTTCAATGCTTTTCATAAAATTTTCCAGCATTTCATCGCTAAATTCTATAATTTTATTACAGGAAAGGCAGATAAGGTGATGGGGATGCTGATCTTTAGCCTCCAGCTCATAATAGCTGGTAGAATCTTCAAAGTTCAGTTGGGATAAAATATTTAGCTCGCAAAAAAGTTCCAGGGTACGATAAACCGTCGCCAGCCCGACCTGATTCCCTTTTACCCTCAGAAGATGGTGGATATCTTCTGCTGTGAGATGCGCCCCCTCATTTTCCAGTAGAACCTCCATTATCTTCCTTCTGGGCCCAGTTAGTTTATAGCTGGCATGTAACAGTTTATTCTCCATTTCCTTTAAACGGGACAAGCCAGCTCCCCCTTTCCAGCGATAACAATTTTCATTCTCTACTTAAGTGTTTCCCCGGTAATAGCAAAAAACCTTCCCCAAAATCACCATTAAGCCCCGGGACAGAAAAACCCCCAGTCAAAAAATGACCCCAGGGAGTCCTGGGGTTAATGAGTAAAAACATGGTTCCCAATACGAGTTGCAACCGGGCGTCGAGAAATCCAGCCGGCATTGGTAGCAATTTCTGGATTATAAAAAAACAGAGAGCCCCGGGTTGGATCATAACCTGAAATGGCAGCTCGGGCAGCTTCCAGGGACTTTCTATCGGGATAAAGGTTGATTTGCCCATCAAAAGTAATGCAAAACTGACCCTCTTGCATAATTACTTTCCTGATGGTTTCCGGGAACTTGGGGTCCTGAACCCTATTTAAAACCACAGCTCCCACAGCAACCTGCCCTTCAAAACTTTCTCCCCTGGATTCCCCGTAGATTACCCGGGCCAGGAGGAGAACTTCATCCTGAGGAACATCAAAATAGTATAACCCACTGATTAAATCCTGGGGAACACTTTCTAATGTCTCTGGACCAACCACACCGTCAACATGAAGCTGATTTTCCTTCTGGAACTTTCTGACCGCCTCTTCGGTCAGGGGGCCAAAAATTCCATCAATTTCCCGGGGATCATAAAAACCTTTTTTTGCCAGAACATGCTGCAGAACTGCTATGTCAGTTCCTTCCATTCCTGACCGCAGTAATCGATCGCCCAGCTCGATAAAATAAGCTGCCTCTGTGTAAAAGTTATAACTGATTAAAATGAGGGCAATTAAAAGGGGAAGAAAAACAAATCTGAGTTTTCCCATCCGGATCTACCTCCATTGAAATTCACGCCATAAGGCCAAGTTTTTTCTTGATTTTCATTTCCAGAAAACGCAGTATTTTGGTACTGAAGAACTCCTTTTGATCCTGGGGGGATACCAGAATGGTATACATCCCCATTCGATTGCCTCCCCAGATATCAGTAAAAAGCTGATCCCCTACCACCGCAACTTCTTCAGGCTCCAGGTCCAGAATTTGAAGAGCCTTTTTGAAACCTCGCCTGCGAGGTTTAACCGCCTGAGCCCGGGCCGGAATTCCCAGTTGCTTGGAAAGGGAACGGGCTCGCCGGGGAAGGGCATTAGAAAGCAAAACAACCTTTATACCCCGATCGCTGGCCTTTTCTAACCACTGGACCATTCTTTTTTCGGGAATATCCTGATCCCAGGGTAAAAGGGTGTTATCTATATCACAAATTATACCCTTTTTTCCTGATTCTTGCAACTTTTGTAAATCCACCTGATCCAGACTGCCCGCAACTTCATTCGGCCGGAATCTTTCCAGCATAAAAAAATCTCCTTAATTTTCTCATTTTTCCTCTTTTTGGGGCTTAGTTATTATAGCACAAAATTAATTAAATAAAAAGAAACCTCCAGTAAGAAGGTTTTTTTCCTTCTCTGATTAATAATCTAAACCTCAACAATTAACGAGGCCTTAATTGCCGATGTTCTTCAAAGGTTCTACTGAAACTATGGGAACCATCAGGATTGGCAATATAAAAGAGATAATCTGTTTCCGCTGGATAAAGAGCCCCTAAAAGAGAAGACTGGCCAGGACTGGCAATAGGACCAGGAGGCAGACCCCGGTGCAGATAGGTATTGTAGGGGGAATCATAATTCAGATCAACAAACAACAACCTGGATTTCCATTCGGGCAAAGCATATTGCACCGTAGCATCAATTTGCAATGGCATATCAATTTCCAGCCGATTATGGATAACAGATGCAATATAGGGGCGTTCCTCCTCTATTCTGGCTTCTCTTTCAACCAGAGAGGCCAGGGTAACTATTTCATGGATGTCAAAACCCATTTCTCGGGCTCTTTCCATTAACTCTGGATTCAGTTCCCAATCAAACCTCTCTACCATCTGTTTGATTATATCCCGGGGGGCACTTCCCTGGGGAAATTCATAGGTTGCAGGAAAAAGATAGCCCTGCAATCTATAATCCATTTTTTCCTTTTCCTCCGGAAGATAGGCAAAGGGGAGCTCAATTTCTTCAGCCTGTTTCAGAAATTCTTTCGAGGAAAAATCACCACTTTTATCGGCAATTAATTGGGCGGTTTGCTCCATGGTAAGACCTTCGGGAACAATAACCCGGTAGGTTAAAACATCTCCCCTGGCAATTTTTTCTATCACCGAAAAAATGTGATGCTCGGGGTTAAAAGAATAACGCCCTCGGCGAAGAGAGTTTTCCCAGTCCATAATTCTCACCACAATCCGGAAAAAATTGGAGTCGCCGATTACACCTTTTTCCTCCAGTATACTACCAATCTGACGGGTAGAGGCTCCAGCAGGAATAGTTACTTTCACTTCTTCTTCCAGAGGTGAAAGGATATTTTCTATAGCAAAAAAACCAGCAAACATGATTATTGCCAGCAGTAGGATTAAAAAAGATGAAATTTTTGCTCCCACAGGAGTTTTTACCCTTACCAAGCCTGCCCCTCCTCTCCTACTATAGATCCTATTCCTCTTCTCTTTCCTCCATTGCTGATTCAATTTTCCCCAGGGTTTCCTCGTCTTCAACTGCAACCCAGAGCTGTTCTCCGTCTGCATCTTCACAGATTTCAAAAACCACTCCGGTAACTTCTTCGTCTTCCTCGGCCAAATATTCTTCCGCGGGAATTAGAACAATATATTTTTTTTCTTCCACCTCAATTTCAGATTCAATATAAAAACGGTTTTCCCTGCCGTCTTCCTGCCGAAGAATAATCTGCCCGGTTTCCCGGTCAAAATCAATAATTCCTTCACTCATCTTGCATCTCCTCCTTTCTACGCCCTAAAAAAGATTGTAAAATCAAAACTGCAGCAGTTTTGTCAATCAGTTTCTTTCTTTTTTTTCGGCTTAAATCCGCCTGCAAAAGGGTTTTCTCCGCTTCCATAGTTGACAGCCTTTCATCCCAGGTATGAACTGGGATACCCCATCTTTGAGAGAGGATATCAGCAAATTCCTGCGCCTTTTCTCCCATAGGTCCGATACTCCCATTCATCATCCTGGGCAAGCCCACCACTACCTCTTCAACCTCATGCTGCTCTTTTATTTTATCCAGTTCAATCAGGTCCTGTTCCAGGGTCTTACGCTGCAATACCATCAGGCCCTGTGCAGTAATTTTCAGTGGATCGCTCAGGGCAAGCCCTATTGTTTTATCCCCCAGATCCAGGCCCAATATCCGCAAATAATTCACCCCATAATTTCAATTTTTCTCCTGAACCCTGTTTCCAACACGTTTCTCCTTATTCGGGACCTGATTGCTAAAATCCTGCCCCGACAATTTTAAAGGAGTCTTTTCCAGATTTTAAAAAGTGCCCTGGGTCCGGGTTAAAACAATTAAAGGCCCAGACCCAGAGCAACCCAACCCTATCTTGCGAGTCTCAAAGCATAATTTCCCAAAACCCCAACTTTTTTTAAGATCAGTTTAATCTTCCAGATAGGCCCTGACCAGTTCCTCTATAAGTTCGTCCCTTTCCAGGGTCCGGCTCAGGGTTCTGGCATTTTTGTAGCTGGTAATATATGCAGGATCACCGGAAAGGATATAACCGACAATCTGATTTATCGGGTTGTATCCCTTTTCCTTCAAAGCCGCATATACTTCCCGGAGAATCTGGGATGCCTTACGGACTTCTTCTTTTTCCACCCTGAATTTTCGAGTGTCCTGATCTCTATCCTGCATTCTCCCACCCCTCTACACATTTTTTTCTACTTAAAATATTCGTGATTATTTATTCTTATCCTTTTCTTTTTGCAAAAACCTTTCCAGGTCCTGCAGGGCCTTTTCAATAAGCTCTGATTTCGGACCGCCGGCCTGGGCCATATCGGGTCTTCCTCCCCCGCCTCCACCCAGGATAGCCGCCATTTCGTTAACCATTTTTCCAGCATGAAGATTTTTTTCTTTTATCAGGTCCTGGGTTAGCATTGTCAGGAGCTGGGCTTTGCCCTTTTGTTCAGTTGCCAGTAAAATCAGGCCGCTCTCCAGGTGATCCCGGATCATGTCTCCCAGCTGTCTTAGTTCCTGTGGTCCATCAACCTCTACCCGCTGCCGGACAACTGTTATATCTCCAATTTGCTCCTTTTTCTGGAGGAGGTCCCGGGCCTGATCGGCCAGGGAATAGCTCTGGGCTTTTTGCAGCTTTTTTTGTAACAACTCTTTTTCTTTAACCAGTTGATCCAGCCTTTTTTCCAATTCATCAGGGCTGGCTTTAAACTGGCTGGCAATTTTTTGTAACCGCTGCTCCTGCTTATCAAAATATTCCAGGGTATTAAAACCGGTAATTGCCTCAATACGACGAATACCAGCCGCAATCCCGGCCTCAGATATTATTTTAAAAGGACCCATAGAGCCGGTAGTCTGCAGGTGAGTTCCCCCGCAGAGTTCCTGGCTATAGCCGGGCCCAATATTTATCAGCCGAACCCGGGATTGATATCTTTCCTCAAAAACTGCCAGGGCACCTCTGTCCCTGGCTTCACCCAGGGACATGTACTCAGCCCGAACCGGAAGGTTTTTTAAAATCTGCCGATTTACCTCTTTTTCTAGAGCTTTGAGTTCTGCTGAACCGAGGGCTTTGAAATGAGAAAAGTCAAAACGGAGTCGGAGGTGATCAACCAGTGAACCCGCCTGCTGCACATGCGTTCCCAAAACCTGCCTCAGGGCCTGATGCAACAGGTGAGTCGCAGTATGGTTGCGGGCAGTAGCCATTCTCCTGCCCTCATCAACTTCCAGCCCCAGATTATCTCCAGGGGCAATGCTCCCTTCATTGATTTCCACTTCATGAAAAATCAGTCCCTCGTGCTGATAAGTGTCCTTAATCCGTCCCTTTACACCCGAGTTGTAGAGCCTTCCCTTATCACCGGCCTGCCCTCCCCCTTCTGGATAAAAAGGGGTTTTATCTACAATCAAAAAACCGCTGTCTCCGCTTCGTAAATCCTCTTTTCTTTCACCAGGCCCCATGGTTTTTAGGACCCGGGCTTCCTCCTTAAGACTATCAAATCCAGTGAACCGGGTGGGTTCCAGTTCCTTGACCAGGTTTTCCAGGCGAGAACCTTTTTGATCCCCGAAGCCCAGTGATTTATGGGCCTGATCCTTTCTGGCCCTTTCCCGCTGCTCTTCCATTTCCTGATTAAATCCTTCCTCATCTAAATCCAGGCCCTCTTCATAAAGAACGTCGCGGGTCAGATCCAGGGGAAAACCATAAGTGTCATAAAGCTTAAAGGCCTCTGGGCCGCTCAGAGTTTTTCCTCCTTCTTGTTTCAGTTGTTCAATATAATCTTCCAGGATTTCCAGGCCCTGATCAATTGTTTCGGCAAAACGCTCTTCTTCAATTCGGGTTATTTCGGCAATATAGCCTCCCCTTTCCAGCAGTTCTGGAAAAACCGGGCCCATTTTCTCCTGTAACAGGGGCATCAAACGAAACAAAAATGGCTCCTCCAGGCCCAGCTGCCGGCCGAACCGGGCTGCCCTTCGCAAAATTCGCCGAATTACATAGCCCCGGCCTTCATTGGAAGGTAGAGCCCCGTCAGCCAGGGCAAACCCAATTCCCCTGATATGATCGACAATTACCCGAAATGCCATTTCCTCCTGTCCCCGGCTTTCTGCAAAAGAGACTCCAGAGAGTTCTTCCAGATGTTTAATATAGGGGAGGAAAAGATCAGTTTCATAATTACTCGGGGCCTGCTGCAAAACTGAAGCCAGCCTCTCCAGTCCCATCCCGGTGTCAATATTTTTTTTGGGCAGGGTTTCATATGACCCGTCTTCTTTTTTATCAAACTGGGTAAATACCAGGTTCCAGAGCTCCAGGAATCGATCACAGTCACAGCCAAGGGTGCAGCTGGGGCCGCAGCTGTATTCTTCACCTCGATCCCAATGGATCTCACTACAGGGTCCACAGGGGCCGAGTCCTATTTCCCAAAAATTATCCTCTTTTCCGAGAAAAGCTATTTTTTCCTCTGGAAAATCAATCTCCTCCCGCCATAAATCAAATGCTTCCTGATCATTTTCATAAACTGAAACCCAGAGTCTTTCGGGGTCAAGTTCCAGCTTTTCGGTTAAAAATTCCCAGGCCCATTTGATGGCATCTTTTTTAAAATAATCTCCAAAGGAAAAATTGCCCAGCATTTCCAGAAAAGTATGATGGCGGGCGGTTCGTCCCACATTTTCTATATCATTAGTCCGGATGCATTTCTGAGTTGTAGCCATCCGGGGGTGAGGTGGTTTCTTGCTCCCATCAAAAAACGACTTCAGTGGGGTCATTCCCGCATTAATCCATAAAAGGGTTGGATCATCCTGGGGAATAAGGGGAGCACTTTCCCAGATCAGGTGATCCTTATCAGAAAAAAAGTCTAAAAAACTCTGCCGTAGCTCTTCACTACTCATCTTTTTCATTTTTGCTACCTCCTGCCAGCAAATTTTCAAATATTTTTGGGGCGAAATAAAAAAAGCCCTGCCCGATCAGGGGCGAGGACCATCCCGCGGTACCCCCCTGTTTTACTTCCACCAAACAGAAGCCTCGGGGGTTTTAACGCAACCCTTACGACAGATCTTTTCAATCTGCTGCTCCGGACTGGCCCGGCGGGAAAAGTAGGAACCTTCCACCAACCGATTCCTCTCTGCAATACTAATACCCGCTTTTGTGCCCATCATCGCCTTTAATATAAATCATATTACCTCATATTAGCTGGATCTGTCAAGGGAATTACCTTTAAGACTGGTTTTTCTCCCGAAAAATTTTGATAAGCCACCCACTCTTTATCCGGTGATAAACGAGGAAAACCAGCCTGTTCTCTCTTTTCCAGAACGTCCCCTTTATCGACATCTAAGACCAGCAAATTAAATTTATCATCCTGATCAATGCTGGTAATTAACAGTTGATCTTTAAAAAGCTGACCACAGTCCGGGTAACCCGTGTGTCGGTCATTCCACAACTCTCGGTCTCCCATTTTATCCAGGGCCAGAGCCCATTTTTTTTCGTTGTTCTCTATATCGAACCTGCCCACAAAAAGCTGGGTATTCATGGCCTCATCATCCCATTCAACAAAAGAAGCAATAATTTGCCCATCTTCCAGCGAGGAAAACCCTATTAATTGTTCCTCCCCTGGAACCTCCCACAAAAGTTTTTTTTCTGCACCTGGTTCCACGGAATAAAGGCTTTGCCCACCAAGGGTAAGGGTCCCAAACGCAAATTGTTCAACAAAGAACACATCACCTGCAGGTCCCCAGCCAATGGCCCCCGCCTTATATTCCTGACCAAACTGATAGGAAGTTAACTCCTTCTTCTCGCCCGTATCAAGTTTCATAACCAGAACGTCGGTGGGCATTTCCCATTCTGCAGGAGAAGTATAGGCCAGGTACTTATAATCTGGAGAAAAAAGGGCCCGGGTATTAATTCCGGCCTCCTCAATCTGATGAATTATTTCCCCGGAAAAATCAACTACCTGTATTTCATCCCCTTTTTTGAGGGCCAAAAATCCCGGGTCCGCAGCAATATCCAGGATCTTGGTTTCCAGCCGCCAGCCCCGGGTTGAAATTATCTCTTTACTCTCTCCCGAAAAAGGATCCTGCTCAAAAATGCTGGTCCTTATCTGGCCTTCATCCTCTTTTTCCACCAGGTTGAGTATTATTTTGTTATTATCAATCCAGATATATTCTTTAATTGTTCCTTCTGCAGGAGGGGCAACAATATATTCTGGGGGTTTCTCTTCAGCAATAAAGAAATAAAAAACAAATATTCCAATTATCAGCAGGCTCATAAAAATTAGCCGCCCTTTATTACCCATGGTGTCACCTCCCTGCTTTTTAGTTCCTCAATAAAAGGAAAAACCCTTTCTCCACCCTGGAAGAAAAACGAACTGCTGAAAAACAGCAGCCCGAAAAGGATTTATTTTACCCGGGCAAATTTTCGCTTGCCCACCCGCAGAATCATTCCACTGCGGGGAGTTATTTCTTGATTGGGGTCCTTTATTCTTTCCTCATCAACATAAACCCCACCCTGATTAATCAAACGCCGCCCCTCGCTTTTACTGGATACCATGTTGAGGGCAGAAATTAAATGAACCAGGCGAACATTTCCCTGATGATCTTTTAATTCCTGGGGAACTTCTTCTTCCGGGATATCTTCAGGTAGATGCCCTCCGGAAAAGACCCGGGAAAATTCTTCCTCGGCTTTTTGCGCCTTTTCCTGACCATGATACATTTCTACCAGGCGTCGGGCCAGAAATTTCTTGGCCTGCAGGGGGCTAAATTCTCCCTTTTTTATTCTTTCCCGATATTTTTCCAGTTCTTCTCCCCGCATATCAGTAGTCAGGGTTATATAGCTTTCCAGGAGATCATCAGAGATCGACATGGTTTTTCCGTATATTTCTCTGGGGTCCTCGTTAATCCCAATATAATTATTTAGGGATTTGCTCATCTTTTGAACCCCATCGGTTCCCTCCAATAGGGGGGTCATAATAAGGGCCTGGGGGTTTTGACCATATTCTTTCTGCAGTTGCCTTCCTACCAGCAGGTTAAATTTTTGATCGGTTCCCCCCAGCTCCACATCGGCCTTAATAGCAATTGAATCGTAGCCCTGCAATAAGGGGTAAAAGAATTCCAGAATGGAGATAGGCTTACCCTCCTGATATCTTCTGGCAAAATCATCTCGCTCCAGCATACGGGCCACTGTGTACTTGGAGGCCAGGTTTAAAAATTCTTCGGGAGCCCAGGGGGAAAACCATTCACTGTTAAAAACCAGGTGGGTTTTTTCTGGATCTAAGATCTTGCTGAATTGGTCCTGATAGGTCTGGGCATTTTTCATAACCTCTTCTTCAGTCAGCTGTTTTCTTATTTCTGATTTTTGAGAAGGGTCTCCAATTCTTCCGGTAAAATCCCCTATGATCAGGTACGCTTCATGCCCAAGGTCCTGAAATTCCCTCATTTTTCGAAGAGGAACAGTATGCCCGAGATGAATGTCCGGGGCAGTGGGATCCAGGCCCAGTTTTACCCTGAGGGGAGGGCCACCCTGATCCCTTTTTTTTAATTTTGCAATTAGATCCTCTTCACCAATAATTTCGCTTAAACCCTGTTTTAATATTTTTAAACTATCCTGCCAGGCCAGGGTGACCACCTCCTATTAAAAAGAAAACTCCGCCACTCCGACGGAGATGTGGCCGGCTTTAATATCGGATATATTTTACCATAAAAAAGCGTTACCCGTCAATTAACTATAATATCCTTCCCTTTTAGGGGAAAATTATTTTGAAATCTTAAAAATACCCCACCCGAAAAAGTTTCTCTTCTGCCCTGAAAAAAACTTCACGTATTACACAGTTAAAGACCTGAATCAGGATATGGCAATAGCACTAATTACAGGGGAGAGCGGTTTTCATTCTTCTGCTGTTGACAGCCCGTCATGGAGGTCTACTGAAAAAAAACATAAAAACAGGGAGGAAAATTAAATGATAAAGAGAATAGTGATTGCACAACGAAAAAAAGTTTTCCCCATCCCGAAATTACGGGAGGGAATAATGTTCAGAAAAAAAAGAAAACACCTTTCATTTTCTCTACCTCTTCCCATTTTATTATGTTATAATGACTGAGGAGAAGGAGGTTGGACCAATGGCTTCTCGAAGAAAAATTCGAAGAAAAAAAACCCCGACAAAGGGCAAGGGCCTTTTTATTGCCCTGGTCCTTCTAATTTCTCTGGGTTTTGGAATAAGCATAGGCGCCGGAGCTTTCATAATCAGTGATACCCCCAATGTTTCCAGTTACGGCGACTGGCAATCAACAGAAACCACCCGTATTTTTAATTCTGAAGGTGAACTAATCCATCGTCTTTTCCGGGAAAACCGGGAATATGTAACCCTGGACCAGATCCCCCTGGCCTTGCAGCAGGCGGTTCTAGCCATGGAGGACTCCCGATTCCTTCAACACAGTGGAGTGGATTACCGGGGCTTGATAAGAGCATTACTGGTAGACATTCGCGAGGGGGGATATGCCCAGGGAGCAAGCACAATTACAATGCAGCTGGCCCGAAATGTCTTTTTGACCCAGGAAAAGTTTATGTACCGCAAGATCCAGGAAATGTTCCTGGCCCATCAGTTTGAACGGCTATATACGAAAGAAGAAATTCTTGAGTTTTACCTGAATGAAATTTTTATGGGACACTCTGCATATGGAGTACAGACCGCGGCCCATCAATATTTTGGCAAAGATGTCTGGGACCTGAACCTGGGGGAAATTGCCATGATGGTTGGAATTATCCAGGCTCCCAACCGCCATTCCCCCTATTTCAATATGGATCAGGCTCGTTTTCGGCAGCAGGTAGTTTTAAATCGGATGTTAGAATTGGACCTTATTTCCCAGGAGGAGGCTCAATTAGCTGCCGAAGAATCCATAGAACTGGCTGGTCTGGGAAAGGCCCAGGAAGATTTTGCACCCTATTTTATCCGTTATGTTCGAGATGAGCTCCTGAAAATGTTTGGACCCCAGGTCGTCTATGGGGGGGGATTGCAGGTTTACACTACCCTGGATACCCGTATCCAGGAAAGTGCTGAGTTAACTGTTAAAAGCTTAATTGATGAAAATACTTTACCAACGGTTCAGAGAGATCAAATGACCGCGGACACCCAGCAGCCCCAGTTAGCCATTATTACTATCGACCCCCAGACCGGGCATATTAAAGCCATGGTTGGAGGCCGGGGGGAAGATCAGTGGAACAGGGCTATTCAAAGCCGCCGACAGCCGGGGTCAGCTTTCAAACCTATTATTTATGCTGCAGCATTAAATGAAGGTTTGAGTCCTGGATCAGTAGTCCTGGACTACCCCACCCTGGATTTTTCTGATCATACCGTAACCAGTGATGATGATCAACCCAAACCCTGGCCCAGAAATTTCAACGATGTATACCGGGGGTGGGTCACCCTCCGCTCCGCTATGAACCATTCCATCAACGTTGCTGCTGTTAAAACCCTGAGTGAAATTGGAGTTAACAGTGCCCTGAATATGGCTCGGGACCTGGGGATTTCCAGTCTGGTTCCAGAAGATCGTAATCTGGGACTGGCCCTGGGAGGATTAACCCGAGGAATTACTCCTATGGAAATGGCACAGGCTTTTGGATCCTTTGCCAACCGGGGAATTCGAACCGAACCCATAGCAATTTTACGGGTAAAAGATAATCGAGGCAATATTCTTTATGAAGCGAATCCCACCCGTGAAATTGCAATAAGTGAAGAAGTTGCCTATTTAATGAATGATATGCTGCAGTCAGTTATTCAGGATGGTACCGGTTGGCGCGCCGACCTGGACCGACCCACTGCCGGAAAAACTGGCACAACTAATGATTACACCGATGCCTGGTTTGTAGGTTATACTCCCGATCTGGTAACTGCAGTCTGGGTTGGGGAAGATTCCCCCCGGCCCATGAAGTATTTCCCCCAAACTGATGATGAAGGTAATGTTGTTATCAATCCTCAGACCGGAGAACCCAATTATAGTACTACCCTGCACAGTTGGATCGCTGCTGAATTATGGGGTCGATATATGCGAGCTGTGGTTGAACCAATGCCCGTTACTCACTTCCCTTCCAAACCCCGGGACATTATTGAGGTTTCTATTGACCCCTTTACTGGAAAACTCCCCGGAAATTACTCCCCGAAAGAGATAAGTGAGCTTTTTATTCGGGGAACTGAACCAGAAGAAAAGGAAAATCTGCATCAACCGATAAAAGAAGTTGAAATTGACACTGAAACCGGTCTCCTGGCAACATCGGACTGTCCTCCAGAGAATGTTCAAACTCGCCGTTATCAGAAGGATTCTGGGATTCAGGTTGGCGATGACGGTTCACCCATTCATAAATTTGATTCCTCTACCGGAGTTCCCCTTACTGATGAGGAAGGAAATTATATTTTCGAAAAGAAACCGGATCAATCCTGCTGGGCTCATGGAACCAGTCGGGAGGAAGAAGAGGAACAGGACGATGAACCGACTGACCGACTGTGGGATCGAATCTGGGGCACCGAAGATGATGATTAAGAAAAACCTGCAGCCGCAAGCTGCAGGTTTTTTATGCTTTAAGATTAACTATGGTTACCCCATCTCCACCTTCGCCTTCCTCCCCCCGGCGATAGGTCTCTACATGATGATGACCTTCCAGCAACTCGTGGATTCCCTGTCGTAAAGCACCGGTTCCCTTGCCATGAATAATTTCCACTTTTTTCAAACCTGCCAGATAGGCATCATCAAGGTATTTATCTGTTTTTTCCCGCCCTTCTTCCCAACGCATACCCCTGAGATCCAGGCTGGGCCTGATAGACTGGGCTTTAGATTGTTTATAGCGCTGGGTACTTCGGGGAGCAGCAGCTTCCTCAACAACAGGTAGTAGATCCTTTTTATCAACCCAGACCCGCATAACCCCCGCCTGAATATTTACCCGGTCCTGCTTTTCTTCTAAAACCACGCCTTCCTGATTCAGGGAGGCAATTTTTACTTTTTGACCGGGCTTAACCTGAAGGGGTTCTCGTTGGGAGGAGGACTTCCTGCCCACTACGGTCAACTCTCTAATCCTGTCCTGTTGCGCTTTAATTGCCAGATTAAATTCATTGGCCATTCGATCCCCTCGGGGACCGGAATGTTTGCGAATCTCCTTAAGCAATTTGCTTCCTTCGGCTTTAATTTCTTCAACTATTTCCTGTGCCCGCTGAGAAAAATCGCTTACCATTTGCCGGTGTTTTTCTGCCAGTTCTGTTCTTTCCTTCTTTATTCTTTCCAGTTCTTCTTCCAGATCTTCCTTTTCCCGCTGCAGGGCTTCCTTTCTCTCCAGAACTTCATATTCTTCTTTTTCTATTCTACTGATCATGCCGTCTACACTGGAACGGTGCTCTCCAATATAGCTTCGAGCCTGCTCAATTATTTCTTCCGAAAGCCCCAGACGCCTGGCAATGGCCAGGGCATTACTTCTGCCCGGAACTCCAACCAGCAACCTGAAGGTAGGAGATAATGTTTCCACATCAAATTCCACAGCGGCATTTTCAATTCCGTCACTGGTATAGGCGAAAGCCTTCAATTCAGTATAATGAGTGGTAGCAACGGTTAAAATTCCCCGATTATGAAGATGCTGCAGAAGGGACATGGCCAGAGCAGCGCCTTCTTCGGGATCAGTTCCGGCTCCCACTTCATCCAGTAAAACCAGATCTCCTGGCCCAGCATTTTTTAAAAGGCGGACAATCTGGGTCAGATGTGAAGAAAAAGTACTTAAACTCTGTTCAATACTCTGCTCATCACCTATATCAGCAAAAATCCCCGCGAAAACCCCTATTGCACTCTCTTTTTCTGCAGGAATCAAAAGGCCGGATTGCCCCATCAGACAAATCAACCCTACAGTTTTAAGAGAAACAGTTTTACCACCGGTATTGGGTCCGGTAATAACCAGGGTATTAAAAGAATCTCCCAGGGAAACATCAATGGGCACTACTTCTGCCGGGGGCAGGAGAGGATGCCGGGCAGCTTTAAGGTTGATCGGCCCTGCTTTATTTAGCTTTGGTTCTGAGCAGTTAAATTCTCGACCCAAACCGGCTTTGCTCATAATAAAATCAAGCTGGGCAGCAGCTTCAAGACTCTTTTTTATTCCATTGCTCTTCCAGGCTATTTCACTGGTAATTTCTTTTAAAATCCGATAAATTTCTGCTTCTTCATCCCTTTGCAGAGTTCCCAGCATGTTATTCATCTCTACTACCGGCTGGGGTTCCACAAATACAGTTTGCCCACTGGCAGAACGATCATGAATTATGCCCGGCAGCAGACTTTTTTTATCTGCTCGCACAGGCAGAACCAGCCGATCACCTCTAATAGTAACAACCGGGTCCTGGATAACTTTATCCAGCCTGGAATTCTGCAGGTATGAATCCATTTTTTCCCTGATCCGCTGGTTCAGGATTTTCTGCTCTCGTCGGATGGAATTTAACCGGGGGGAGGCATCATCCCTGATTTCCCCATAATTATCAATTATTTTATTTATCCTGTTCTCCAGGCCAGAAAAGTCCTCAATTTTCTCTTCATAGGCCTCCAGTCGGGGAAAAGACCAGCCCTCATCCTTATATTTGGCAAAGTAACCTTTAATTTTTTTAAAACCGTACAGGGTCTGGACCACCCTTGAAATCTGCTCCAGTTCAAGAACCTGGCCTTTTTCTGCTTTTTGCAGAGATTCACCAATGTTCTGAATGCCCCCAAAGGGAATGGGGCCACTCAAAAGAAGCAATTCCATCCCCTGGGCAGATTCCCTTAACTCTAATTCTACCTTCTCCAGCTCGACTCCCGGTTTTAATTTGCGGGCTTTTTCAATTCCCAGTTCAGTTGCAGCGTGTTGTTCAAGTTTTTTTAGGATCTTATCATATTCCAGTTTTTTCAGGGTATGCTGTTCCATCATTAATCACCACCTGTTTGAGCCATTAAGACCCTTTTTAAGACCTTCTTAATAAAATTCCCTTCAGTTTCAATATTTTTTCTGTCTGGAAACATTGAATTCTCATTGAATGAGAAATATATAGACTTCTTTTATATAAAAGCCCCTTTTTTAGCCTTCTAAAAAACATTTCACAGCTTGTTCCTGCTCAATTCTAAAAATAGTTTTATTCTTTTCCCATTGCCCTGTCCCAGCCCCCATTAAAGATAAAGGGAAGGGGCTGCCTTCCCATTTTTTGCAGGTGATCTTGTTTTGTCAGGCCTGCTTGAGAAATTCTTTCAATAGACTCCTCTACCAGAGCATCTTTTTCTTGCTCCCCAAACCTATTTCCCCCTTAATATAACCTTAAAGCAGAGTGGCTGTCAAATCCCATAGATCTGGAAAAAAAGCTCGACAAATTGACTGTAATCAGCTTTTTCCAGAAAGATAAGGGAGTTCCTTTTATGCAAAAAAAGGGATAAAACTCAAATTTTCGGGCAAAAAAATAATACCAGAGGAAAATCAAAATATTGCACAGGGCGCCCGATTTTTCATTCTCCCAGATTGCCCTCCAGGAACCCATCATTGGCCTGAAAAAAACGGTCCAGATTTTCCTGCACTAAAGGGGTCAATTCCAGGAAATCACTGGCCAGGCGAGATGCTTCCAGGTGATCCAGCAAAACTTCGTATGGGACCCGGGCCAGCAAAAGCAGCAAGAGATAAACCACAACTCCTCCCTTTACGAGACCAAGCCCCGCACCACCAATACTGTCCACGACCGCCAGGAAAAGGAAACGGGTTAGTTTCTGCAAAAGAAAACCCAGGAGATTAACCAGAGCACTGATCACCATGGTTATCAGAACAAAAGCCACAATATTGGCCAGCACTGGAGGAAGGAGAAAAGTCTCCTGCAAAAACTCACTGACCAGGTGATAACGGTGCAGGGCAACCAGGACCCCCAATCCTATACCCAGAAGTGCAGCAGTCTGTTGCAATAACCCCCGCTGATAACCCCGGACAAGGGAAAGGAGCAATATGGCCACGATACCAATATCCACCCAAAAACCTTCGGCCAAGAATATCACTCCTCCCGGGCAAAAAAGTCCAGCAATTCTTCGTTTTCTTTTTTAAGCCTGACATATTCATTGCCCAATTCCATGAGGGCAAGTAAATAGAGCCGATTTCTCCCCAGGTTGGGAAACCTCTTTTTTACATCCCAGAGCTGAGAATCCACCAGGCGGGCAGCCTCTTTAATCTGTTCCGGACCGTCCCCTTTAAAAGAATAGGTTTGCCCCAGAAGGTTCACCCTGACCTGATCCTGATAATTTTCATTTTTTTTCTGGACCATAATTTTATCACCTTCTTATGTGCCCGTTTCTAAATCTATCTTTCTCATAATACCCTCTAAATTCCTTCTTTTTTGTAAAATACCCTCCCCTTTTTATCAGGGAGGGTATTCATCATTGCCTGATTTCAGCTTCCAGCTCTTCCCCGGTTCGAGTAATTATCTGGTCCATTATGTCCTCAATTTCCTTATCGGTAAGGGTTCTTTCTGGATTGCGGAAAACGAGTCTGAAGGCCAGGCTCTTACAATCACCGGGTATCTGTTTCCCCCTGTAAATATCGAAGAGAATCAGATCTTCCAGAAATGGCCCACCATTTTCTTCAATAAGGGTAAAAACCCCACCTGCAGAAACTTCTTCTTTAACGATTAAAGCTATATCTCTACTGATTGCAGGATAACGGGGAACTCCCCTGTAATTGGGAGCCAGGCTGGCTTCCCGGAAAAGGGGCATTAAATCGATTTCCAGGACCCCCACCCTACTCGGAAAGCGAAACTTTTCTTCCAGGCGAGGATGCAGCTCTCCAATGCATCCGACTTTTTCACCGTTAATGACGACCTCTGCCTGCCTTCCGGGGTGCAAAAACTCATGAGAAGAGTTATTTAAAGAGAGTTCCAACCCCAGTTCATCGGTTATTATTTCCAGGATCCCCTTTAAATCAAAAAACTCCGGAGCTTCAACCAGCCAGGGAACTCCATCAGAAACTGCTCCCATTACAACAGCAGCAAGAGCCGATTTTTGATTTATCCCCCTCCCGGGAAAAACATCTCCAACTTCATAAAGAGCTGCCTCCCTTTCCTGGCGTCTGGCATTAAAAGCAAGGGACCTGAGAAGTCCGGGTAGAATTTCCTGGCGCAAAAAAGAATTATCACTGCTCAACGGGTTGGTTATTTTCAAGGGGGTTGAACAGTTTTGTTGGAGATTTTCCCCGGGGCTGATAAGCGGCATATTGAATGTTTGATGATATCCTGCCAGGTGCATTACGTTCCTGATTTTTTCTTCGATATCCTGACCGGGCTTTTTCTGGCCCAACTCCATATCTACCCGGGGTAGAGTTGCAGGGATTTCTTCGTAACCGAAAACCCTGGCTACTTCTTCAATCAGATCCGCTTCGATCTTTACATCATTCCTAAAGGAAGGGACCTGAACCCGAAAGGCTCCTTCTTTCCGCCGGGAATCCTTCACTTTAAAGTGCAGTTTTTCCAGGATGCTCTTTATCTCCATACGAGATATATCTGTTCCAAGAACCTCATTAATCCGCTGCGGCCGAACCTTGATTAAAAGAGGCTCTTTTAACTGGGGGTAAATATCAACTATTCCCCCAATTACTTCTCCTCCTGCAATTTCACCCATTAACTGGGCCGCTCGCCGGGAGGCCCTGGTTATATTCTCGATATCAATTCCCCGTTCAAATCGATGAGAAGATGGACTGTGCAGGAGAAATTCTTTGGCAGTCTTTCTGATGCTGGCCGGATTAAAGCAGGCCGCTTCCAGGAGAATGTTATAAGTTTTCAAGGTTACCTCACTCTCCAGGCCTCCCATCACACCGCCCAGAGCCAGGGGTTTTTCTGTATCGGCAATCACCAGATTATGCTCCTTTAGCTCCCTTTCCCGGCCATCAAGAGTAAGCAGTTTTTCCCCTTCCTTTGCATTGCGAACTATTATTTTCTTATCCTTAATACAGTCATAATCAAAGGCATGCAGGGGTTGTCCCATTTCCAGCATAACATAGTTGGTGATATCCGCAATATTATTAACCGGTCGCAATCCTGCTGCCAGAAGACGTACTTTTAACCACCAGGGGGACTCCTCCACCTTAACTCCTTCCACGATTCGTGCAGTATAACGAGAACAGCTTTCCAGTTCCTCAACTTCTACAGAAATCAGATCTTCCGCCCGCCCCGATTCCTGCTCTCCAGTTATGGGGGGATAGTTTATTTCCTGTTCAAATACTGCTGCCAGTTCCCGGGCCACCCCCAGTAAATTCAAGGCATAACCATAATTGGGGGTCAGATCCAGAACAAAAATATGATCATCCAGGTTGAAATATGGAGCAAATTTTTCCCCGGGTACTGCATCCTTATCCAGGACCAAAACTCCTTCTGCTTGCTCTTCCTGCAGATTCAATTCATCTGCGGAGCAAATCATCCCCTGGGATATTTCCCCTCGGATTTCAGCCTTTTTTACTTCCTGTCCTCCAGGCAGGGTGGTTCCAGCTGGAGCCAGAACTACCTTCTGCCCTTTCTGGACATTGGCTGCCCCGCAGACAACCTGCAGGTCCTTTCTGCCCAATCCAACATTAACCAGGGTCAGATTATCAGCCCGGGGATGCTTTTTTATCTCCTGAATCTGCCCAATTAAAAGGTCCTTGTATTTCTTCTTCCAGTCTTCAATATAGTCTACTTCCAGTCCCAGAGTTGTCAGTTTTTCCGCAACTTCTTCGGGAGAAAGGTCTAGATCAATATATTCTTTTAGCCAGTTATAGGAAACCCGCATAAAAATCCTCCTTAAAACTGTTTTAGAAAACGAAGATCATTATCCCAGAGGTGCCGGATATCTTCGATTTCATATTTATACATGGCCATCCGATCCAGGCCCATTCCAAAAGCAAAACCAGTAAATCTTTCCGCATCAATCCCTGACATTTCCAGAACCCGGGGGTTAACCATTCCCGCTCCCAGTATTTCCAGCCATCCTGTTCGGGAACAGAGGGAACAGCCCTGACCCTGACACTTAAAGCAGGAAACATCTACTTCAGCACTGGGCTCGGTAAATGGAAAATAGGAGGGGCGAAACCTAACTTCCCGTCCTGCCCCAAAGATTTCCCTGGTCACCGCAATCAGAACCCCCTTGAGATGACTGAAAGTTATGCCCCGATCAATTACCAGCCCTTCCAGTTGATGGAAGACAGGGGAATGGGTAGCATCCAATTCATCAACCCGATAACACTTGCCCGAGGTTATCATCCGAATAGGAGGAGTCTGTTTTTCCATGGTCCGGACCTGAACCGGGGAAGTGTGGGTCCTGAGCAAAAGCCCACCTTCAACATAGAAAGTGTCCTGCATATCCCTGGCTGGGTGATTTTCTGGAATATTTAAAGCTTCAAAATTGTAATAGTCTGTTTCCACATCGGGTCCTTCCTCAATGGAAAAGCCCATCCGCAAAAACATGTCCTCCAGTTGCTCTATTATCAACTGCATGGGATGTATTCTTCCCCCCTGGAGGGGTTTTCCCGGCAGGGTAATATCTATTGCTTCCTCCTGCAATCGTTGCTTTTCCTGGTCAGCCTTAAGAATCTGGAGGCGAGCTTCCAGTTCTTTTTCAATTATTTCCTTGACCTGATTGGCCTTCTTGCCAACTTTTGGTCTTTCTTCAGGGTCCAATCTGCCCATCCCTCGCAGCACACCTGTCACTTTGCCGTTCTTCCCCAGAAATTCAACCTGAAGCTGTTCCAGTTCAGCCAGATCACGGGCTGAAGCAATTTTCTCCAGGGCTTCTTCCTGTAAGGCCTCAAGCTTCCTTTCCATTAAAATCCCTCCCCTGAACTAAAAATTCCCCTCGCCAGCAAGGGACGAGGGGCCGCGGTACCACCCTATTTAACCACAAAGGTTCACTTAAGCCCTGTAACGGAGGGCAACCGGACAGCCTACTTGGTTTCAACTGTCACCTCCGGAGCGAAATTTCACCGGGATGTTTTCAGAAGGCTCTCAGCCCCGGGCCCTCCTTCTCTAGAGAAAACATAACCCCGAATACCAACTCCATCTTCGGTCCATTATCAGATTATTTACATGGCATTAGAACGTTCGGAAAAGGTCAGCAGCCTCCGGTATACAATATAAGCATTGACCGAACCAGTCCGCTCAAATAATCTCCATAAAAAGAGCGGGCAAATCTTCACAAGACCACTCCCTTTCCCCATTTATTTTAAAATTATAACACAGTTTCAGGGGGTTGGCAAGAAAGGAAAACGGGAGCCTCTGATCAGAATATGTTGATGATCATCCTCTCTTCCAACCTTAAGGGAATAAATACCAGGAACAAACCTGATAGAGATTAAGTTTCTCCTCATCAGTTACAGAAATGGGATTTAACTCTGCATGGCCCAGATAAGAATGGCACCAGCAGCTGCAACATTAAGAGACTCTATATCTCGGGCCAGAGGAATAGAAACTTTTTTTACGCTTCTCCCAGAAAAATCACCGCTAATCCCCCGGGTCTCATGCCCCAGAACCAGGGCACTTTTTCGGGCAAATTTAACCTGTCGAAAATCCCTGCCCTGCCCTGGTTGAGCAACATATAGAGAAAAATCCCGGGGGAGTTCGGAAAAAAAGGAATCTCTTTCTTCTTGTTTAACTTTTCCAACCGGGATCCAGAAAATTGCACCTGCAGAAGCCCTTAGGACTTTGGGTTGATAGGGATCGGCCCCTTCACCGAGAAGAATAATTCCATCCAGATCAGCTCCAGCAGCGGTTCTAATTAAAGTCCCCACATTGCCGGGGTCCTGCAAACCTTCCAGTAGGAGAAGCTTCTCTCCTCCCAGGAGTTCCTGCCAGGGATAGTAGGGTTGCTTAATTCGGGCAATAATTCCCCGGGGAGTTCGAGTTGGAGAAATCTTGTCCATGACTTCTTCTGATACCAGGGTAATTTTTTCCTTAAAATAAAACCCTTCGGTGGCTAAAAAGTCTTCGGTAGCCAGGATTTCAATAAAATCAATACCGGCCCGATTGGCTTCTTTAATAAGGTTGGGGCCTTCAAGAATAGTCTCCTGAGTTTTCTTCCTTTCTTTTCGGCTCTGTAAACTCGCCAGGTATTTAACCCGCGGGTTTTGCCGGCTGGTTATTTTCCCCATTTGAATTTTTGGTCCATCCTCTCCTGATCATTGTTTTGACAGAAAATCACCGAACCATTTCGGTGACAGGGAAGTATTCTATCCTTAATATGCATTCATCTGCTTCTGACCAGAACCTCCCCCTAGTAAAACCCCCTTCTCAAAAAAGAAGGGGGAACTATTTTCTATTGTCCATTTTTTGCAATGGAAATCAACTGGCGAAAGCCTTCCTGATCGTTAACCGCCATATCGGCCAGGACTTTGCGGTTTATCTGCACATCAGCCTTTTTTAATCCGCTGATAAATTTATTATAACTCATACCGTTTTGCCGGGCCGCAGCATTTATACGGCTGATCCAGAGTCGACGGAAATCTCTTTTCTTTCGTTTCCGATCCCGGTAGGCATAACTCATGGACTTGATAACCTGTTCCTGGGCCGGGCGATATAATTTGCTTTTGGAACCAAAATACCCTTTGGCCAGCTTTAAAACCTTTTTGCGGCGGCGACGGGCTTTGGGCCCTCTTTTTACACGCGGCATAAAAAACCCTCCTTAAATCCTAATTATACGGAAGTAGTTTATCTATAACTTTCTGATCAGCAGCGGAAACTTCTTTGGGTTGCCGCAACTGTCGTTTTCTTTTTCCACTTTTGGAAGTCAGCTTATGTCTGCCAAAAGCTTTTTCATGCATTACCTTCCCTGAACCTGTCTTTTTTACCCTCTTAGCAGTTGCCTTGTGGGTCTTCATCTTTCCCAATTTAATTACCCCCTACTTTTTTTCACTAATAGGGCCGAATATAGCTATCATATTCCGGCCTTCCATCTTGGGCTTATTTTCCAGTTTTCCCAGATCTTTTATCCCTTCTTCAAAATGCCGTAATATTTCATGCCCCTGATCTTTATGGGTTATTTCCCGGCCTCGGAACTTTATGCGCAATTTAACCTTATCATTATTTCCCAGAAACTTCCTGGCCATGCGCAGCTTGGTATTAAAATCATGCTCCTCAATTTTTAAGCCTACCTGAACTTCTTTAACATTAACTATATTTTGATTTTTCTTGGCTTCTTTTGCTTTTTTTGCCTGTTCATATTTATATTTCCCATAGTCCATGACCCTGCATACTGGCGGCTTTGCTTGAGGAGCCACTTCTACCAGGTCCAACTCTTTTTCTCCGGCCAAATTCAAACCATCACGTAAAGACATAATCCCAATCTGTTCGCCTTCAGCATCAATAACTCTAACCTGGCGGGCCTTAATAGATTCATTAACCCTTAGATCCTTGCTAATCTCTTTTCACCCCCTGTTAAAATAAAAAAGATGGCACGCAGAGCCATCCGCAGAACAATTTTTAACCCGGTAAGCTCAACTGGCTACAGGGTGAGAAGCGGATGCTTCTGCTTTGTTATTCCTAAATCAGTATATCATAACCGTAAATCAGGGTCAAATATTACTTGAAAAAAACCTCCTGATTTACCTCTGGCCTTTTTACTATTACCCTGTTTTCTCTTAAACCAGAAAAAAACTGGAAGCCTTCAGTTAAGTTCGCTACCCTTCATCCAGGAGAACAGCCCTACAGGGGGAGCCATCTCCACCTTTAAACTTTAAAGGAAAAGCAGCCAGAATATAGTCTCCAGCCTCAACCTGCTCCAGCTGTAATCCCTCCAGGATTGCTATTTCCCGGGGCAAAAGGATATTATGAACAGGAAAGTTTCCTTCGGCCCGATCGACAGTTATAAAATCCAGGCCCAGAAGTCGAATCCCTTTTTCAACCAGGAGTTCCGCAGCATCTGCCGTCAATGCAGGATGTTGCTGAGGAAACTGCCCTTCTTTTAACAACTTCCAACCTCCTGTTTTACAGATAATTCTCTGGGGCCTTTCCAGAAGGTGTTCTTCTAAATCAGAGGGCCGGATCAGGTTACAATTCCCCAGGTCGATGACTCTTACCGGGCCATAAAAAACATCCAGGGGCATCTGATCTATTGATTTGCCCTCTTCAACAAAATGAAGGGGAGCATCCAGGTGAGTCCCGCTGTGGGAACTCATCACCACCCGACTCATATTACAGACTCCCCCCTCTGATTGAGCCTCAGATATTTTCCGAGAAAAGGGGGTATCACCAGGATAAATCAGGCTGTCCTCACTCAGTGACATGGAGATATCCAATATTTTCATCATTCAACTACTCCTTTGCCCGCTAATTAAAAAAATAACTCCCCGCAGGGAGAAAAAAATGGTGCACCCTCCCTGACTTGAACAGGGGACCTCCTGCATGTCAAGCAGGCACTCTGACCAACTGAGCTAAGGGTGCACGCCACTATATATCTGGCATTATTATTATAATATATTTAAAAGATTATGTAAACCCAAACTTCATCTGCGATTCGCAATTTAGAGAATAAAGCCATCAGTAGACCTTAAAAGAATTATGGTGCTACTAATTTTTCTTCCTCATACATTAAGAAATTGAACAGATTTTTTCACCACTATTATGATTAACCAGTAAGAGTATATTAATCTTACGGGGGTGTACAATTGGAAAGCCCCCACTTGAAGCCTGTTGATATTCTGATCAACGATCGAGGGTTTTTGTCCTGGAACATTGTAAGCCTGCTCAAAACAGACCGGGGCGTGGACGCCTATATGCCACTAAAAAAAATATGGACGCCCTCAAAATAGCTTTATCGCTGGCTAAAGAAAAAGGGAAATGGTACAAACATCCCAATAAAAAGCAGAATACACAGCAAGTGGCTTTAGTCACAAACCTCGGTCCCTACTGGGAGAGCAATAACCCTGATAAAGACGTAAACTTCAATGCCGGTGTAGTGCATAATAAAGCCACTGATGAATACTTTGTTTTCATTACCACAGATCTGAGTCAAACAGCCAAAAACATAGTGGCTACTTATGAATTGAGGACAGAAATCGCAGAAGATTTGTGACAGATAAAGGACTTCTGGCAACTGGAAGATTTTAAAAGAACAAAGTTTCCTGTGAACGCTTTCCATATAGTTTTGTTTTAGTGGGCTATCTCTTTTTCCAGATTTATACCATCACCGAAGAAGGGCACAAATATTGTGGCAAAGCATTGCCGGTAGCTGCAAGGAATTAAAAAGAAGAAGGTCCGACACCAATCATTATCTATGCAGGCCATTTCTTTGGAATATTTTCCTTCTGGGAGGCGATGCAATTGGTGATGAATTGCAGTGATGAAATAAGAGCTAAAATGGAACCAGTTCTATCCAGGAGATAAAAGAGCCAGAATTTTAAAAAAAAAATCAACCGAGAAGTGATTTTTTAAGAAGCATAGGTCTGCAAGAAAGCCAATAACACTAATCCTTTGGCTGTAGTATGCTATGCCCGAAAATTTCCACAATAACAATGCAAATTCAAGTCCTGGAAAGTTAATTTATATTCATCGATTAAATTTTCCGGGCATTTGCAGTAATTGGGTAAGTCGTCATATTCAAATTGCGAAAAGCAGAAACTTTATCCCATTTTTTCTTTTAGGCAAAACCTTCTGGCCAATTAATCAGCGGGATGATCAGGACCAAAAAAATGTTAGAATTATTCTCTCCTGATTTTTTAAAGCCCAGCTCCCCTGTATTTTTTCTTGACCCCTGGTTAGGGTCCCAGTATAATCAGATTATACTGGCAAAAAGGAGGACATTATGTATATTACCCTGGCCTGGATAAATTTTGCTCTACTGATTCTGGCTTCTCTTTTATTTTTAAGCAGGCGCCTTTTTAAAAACCTGAGCAACAAAAAAAGCCCCCTGGGACTTTTTTTGCGCAGGATCATGCCTTTGCTAAAGGCAGTACACCCCCTGCTGGGCTTCAGTTTCATCGTAATCGGCTTTATTCATGGGTACCTTGCCTTGGGCGGTATAATGTTTCATTCAGGATTACTGGTCTGGCTGACTGCACTTTTGATGGGTCTTATTGCCGGGGTGGGAAAAACAGTTAAGCCCCTGCAAAAACACTGGTTGAAACTCCACCGGCCCCTGGCCCTGCTCTTATGGGGTTTATTTCTATTCCATTACTTTTTCCCCTGGGCAATATAGAGATAATTTAAACCAAAAGTTGCACCTTTTATTTATTTAATTATTGCATTAACGGCTGTCCGACTTGAGTGCCGCATTCGGAGATTATCAGAGGTGTTGTGGTAGGCTAGAATTACCGTAATTTTGTCTTCTGGATTCAGACCAGACAGGTTAAAACCCTGATCTTCAGGGAATTGGAGAGGGTAGGAAAACTCAATTACGGTAAATTCATTTTCCCGGGAGATAAAAAATTCTCCAAGAATAGAATCTTTTACTTCAGAATGGGTTCGGCCTGATCCTGCATCATTGCGCAGAAAACCTTCACCCCCATCAAAGTACCCAAGGAACATATTGGCCCCATCCATGCCCCTCCCCAGCTCATTAAAGCCTATTGAAATCCAGCCTTCAGTTTTAACTTTAAGATGAACAAAAAGATTTTCCTCATCCCGGGCCAGGAGTAACTGATATGGTTCTTGCTCCCAGACCTGTTCCTTATAACCAGCAACCTCACCATTTATTTCCAGCTCTTCTCCTGCAAATCCAATAACCAGATTATCATCGCCATTTGCTGAGCCTCCCAGTAAAATCAAAAGAAACATTGCCATCAGCACAACCCTACTCAAATTACCCACCTTCTTTCTTTTTTGATACTAAAAACTATTCCTGTTAAAATAAAAAATCCCTTTATTTTTTTTCATCAACTACTGTTTCTCTTTCTCTTGACGCTTATCCGAACCTCTTGTATAATAAAGATGGTTCTGAGGGGCGGGGCGAATAGCTCAGCTGGAAGAGCGCTTGGGTCACATCCAAGAGGCCACAGGTTCGAGTCCTGTTTCGCCCACCAGGAACGCGGAAGTAGCTCAGCCGGTAGAGCACAACCTTGCCAAGGTTGGGGTCGTGGGTTCGAATCCCATCTTCCGCTCCATTGTGGCGGCATAGCCAAGTGGCTAAGGCGGAGGACTGCAAATCCTCTATTCCCCAGTTCGAATCTGGGTGCCGCCTCCATTATGCCGGGATGGCGGAATTGGCAGACGCATCGGACTTAAAATCCGGTGGGAATTATTTTCCCGTGCCGGTTCGAGCCCGGCTCCCGGCACCAGTGATAACAAAGGTTCCCAAAATCGGGAACCTTTTCCATTTTCGCTATTTTTTTGTTTTTGCCCACTATCTGCACACTATGTACCTTTTTAAGGGGTTTTTCTTTACCTTTTTTCATTCACCCTCTATATACTAATGCAAAATCTTTATTCAAAGCATTGGAATGATCAAGGAAGTCTTTTTTTCGATTTTCATCGTCACTAATATGGTTCATGGTTCTTTTGAGCAAGCTTACCTTATCTCCTGGGCCTTTTTCTTCCCACTCTTTGAAAATTACCCCATGGGGGTAGTGCTGACAATGTCGTGTTTTTTTATCCAGCTTTGCCGTTAAAGAAAAAAGCCCTAACCAGACCCATGATGGGAAGCAAATTCTCAGAACAGAAAAAGCTTCCCCTGGGACTGCGGGCTTTTTTAAACTAGAGCACCGGATTGCAAGTTTTAAATTAAAATCTAGAATGTAGCTTCCAGTTGAGCTCCCAACTCCAACCCTCTAAAGTTAATAAGACCATCCCCATTTATCCAGGGGAAACGGTAGCCAACTCGCCCCCCTAAACCAAATCTTTCATGGAAGGAATAAATAGCCTGCAAACCAACCTTAAAACCTGGGCCCCAGAAACTCTCTATTAGCTGGCCGGTATCCACCTCTCCATCAATAAATTTTGCTCGATAAACCCCGGCGGCACCGGTTAAAATGAGATCAACGGGGAGAAAATCCATTAAATCTGATAATTGATAAGCAGCAGTTAATAGAAATCCCATGTTGGATAGCGAGATATCAAGCGCTGAGTATTCAACCTTCATCCACTCCATCTCAGCTCCCAGAGCCAGGCTTTCTAACCCGACATCTCCCAACCACTGACGCCCCCCAAAAATTAATACCATTCCCCCATCAAAAGTCTCATCCTCTCCATATTCTGCAAGAATATGATCTTCAAATTCATTAAGGTTAAAGGTGCTGTACCCTGGGGCAAAATAGAAATCACGGTGACTTCGGGGAGAACTAAAAATTGCCCTTATATTCTTATCCTCATCCATAGACAAAACCAATTGGTTTTCTTCCCCTATAGCAGAACCCTTCCACTCTTCAAACTCCCAACTTTCATGGGGGATAGCCTCAATAGTTATTTTTGTATCTTCTTCTATCGCTTCCAGGTAGGGCAGGGCTACTTCGATATCGTTAATTTGGATTGAGCCCTTACCTTCTTTAACAATCATAAGGGTATATTCCTTGGGAGGAATAAGGGCAAACCTCGCCCTTATATCTAAGTCTGTTTGCAAATTATCTATAGTATGAATGGGCTGGGGTTCTTCAATTTCTGACCCATTTAAAACCCAGGCATCCAACTGGCTTTCCTCTCCCGGAACAGCTTCAATTGTTATTTCCGAGCCTTCTTCAACTTTCTGGCCCGGTTCAACCTGTTCCCCATTCATTATGGCCCTAACTTCCCCATAACCTTCGATAACACCATAGTCCAAAATATACCTGGTAATTGTAATAATTGATTCTCTAAACTCTTCTTTCCCTTTTTTCAACCTGGCAGCAGCTTCATCAATTGCAGCCTGGGTTATTACTTCATCTTCATAGGCCTGTTGGGCCTGGCCAATTTCCCTTCTGAATTTCTCATGAGCATCCAGAGGGACCTGCCCCTCTTCCCGACCTACATCCATAGTATCTTTGAGGATTATTGCTTCAGCTATCAGTTTACTTAGAGAACTCCTATCAACCTCAATTATAGCTGAGGAAAAAAGCTCCATTGCTGTTTTTAAATCCTGGTGGGCTCTATCCAGATCTTCCTGGGTTATGTCCGATTTTTGATATGCCTCCTGGGCTAAATCAAGTATCTCTTTTAAATCATAATATGGCAGAGGGGGAATTTGACCATCACCACGGCCCACATTTACCTGGTCTAACTTTTTCTGGGCTTCAACTATTGATGCTTGTAATCCCTGCCGATCCACCTGTATTATTGCTTGGGAAAAAGAAAGCTGGGCTTCCTGTAAAGCTTGAACGGCCTGGTCAGTTTCTTCCTGGGTAACTTTTGGTTTATTATATATTTCCCGGGCTTCATTTATTGCAGAAATAAATTTTTCGTGGGCCTGGGCCGGGGCATGTCCATCACCCTTGCCCCGGGGAATAAACTCCTTGAAAGCCTGGGCATCGGTAATAATATTCCCCAGTTCCTCTCTCTCTACAACTATAACAGCTTCGGAAAAAGCCTTTTTGGCTTCAGTCAGGCTATTAACCGCATTATCTATATTCTGCTGGGTTGCTACAGGATCTTCATATGCTCTTTCTGCAGCCTTGATGGCTCCCTCCAGTGTTTCATAGTCTTTGGAGGGAATCTGCCCGTCACCCATTCCTTCTTCCTTTTCTCCTTTTAACTCCCAGGCCATCTTTATCGCCTGTTCCAACTGCATTCTATCTACTACAATTATTGATTCTTCAAAATTTATCTTTGCTTCTCTCAGCTCAATAACGGTTTCATCTGTTTCCTCCTGGGTTACTGCTGGCTTTTCCAGGATTTTTGTTGCTTCTTCTATGGCTTTCTCCAGCTCAGCATGAGCTTCTTCTGGAGCCTGACCATCACCAATTCCTACCGCTATTTCTTCCTGCAAATCAAGAGCTAGGGCTATGGTTTCCTCCAGCTCTTTACGGTTTACTTCTATTATGGAATCTTCAAAATCGTCCCTGGCCCTTTTCAGCTCAATAACAGTTTCATCTGTTTCCTCCTGGGTTACTGCTGGCTTTTCCAGGATTTTTGTTGCTTCTTCTATGGCTTTCCCCAGCTCAGCATGAGCTTCTTCTGGAGCCTGACCATCACCAATTCCTACCGCTATTTCTTCCTGCAAATCACGGGCCAGGGCTATGGTTTCCTCCAGCTCTTTACGGTTTACTTCTATTATGGAATCTTCAAAATCGTCCCTGGCCCTTTTCAGCTCAATAACGGTTTCATCTGTTTCCTCCTGGGTTACTGCTGGCTTTTCCAGGATTTTTGTTGCTTCTTCTATGGCTTTCCCCAGCTCAGCATGAGCTTCTTCTGGAGCCTGACCATCACCAATTCCCACCCCTATTTCTTCCTGCAAATCAAGAGCTAGGGCTATGGTTTCCTCCAGCTCTTTACGGTTTACTTCTATTATGGAATCTTCAAAATCGTCCCTGGCCTGAATCAAGCTTATTTCAGCTTCATAAACCTCCTGCTGAGTAACTCCAGGTTGGGTAAATACCTCTTGAGCCCGATCTACTTCTGCGGTTAAATCGGCATGGGTTTGCGGGTTAATCTGCCCATCCCCTTCCCCTGTCTGTACATCTGATAGCAACTCCCTAGCCTCTTCAATTAAGTCTTCCAACCCTGCTCTTTCAACTTCAATGATTGCATTCTTAAAACTGGCCTTCCCTTCCCTTAACTGATTTGATTTTTCCTTTATCTTTTGAGCAGTAACTCCAGGTTTTACTGCGATCTCCTGGGCCTGTTCTATAATAGTGGCAAAATTTTCATAAGCAGAAGGGGGCACCTGACCATCCCCTTCACCTGCTTCAATCTCTTCCTGCAACTCTCGAGCTGTAGAAATTGTTTGCTCCAATTCAGATCTGTCCCCTTCTATTATGGCCTCCTGGAAATCAGTCAGGGCTTCTTCCAGGGTATTTTCTGCGGCATCCACCTCATTCTGGGTGGCAACAGGATCCTCATATACTTCCCGGGCTTCTTCTATAGCCTCGGTTAAAGCTGCATGGGCTTCTTCAGGGGCCTGGCCATCTCCCTCGCCCATCTCTATTTCTTCTTGCTTCTCTTTAGCTTCTTCTATACTTCCTTCCAGTCCGGTACGGTCTACCTCTATTATGGACTCCTGGAAATCAGCCAGGGCTTCTTCCAGGGTATTTACTGCGGCATCCACCTCATTCTGGGTGGCAACCGGATCCTCATATACTTCCTGGACTTCTTCTATTGCCTCGGCTAAAGCTGCATGGGCTTCTTCCGGGGCCTGCCCATCACCCTCGCCCATCTCTATTTCTTCCTGCTTCTCTTTAGCTTCTTCTATACTTCCTTCCAGTCCGGTACGGTCCACTTCTATTATGGACTCCTGGAAATCAGCCAGGGC
>PWFS01000076.1 GCA_003554145.1 Halobacteroidaceae bacterium
ACGGCTATCGTCCCCAGTTTTATTTCCGGACCACTGACGTAACCGGTGATATAACCCTGCCGGAGGGAGTAGAAATGGTAATGCCTGGAGATAACGTGGAGATGAGCGGTGAACTGATCACTCCGATAGCAATGGAAGAAGGAGTTCGTTTCGCTATCCGGGAAGGTGGCCGCACCGTTGGTGCCGGAGTAGTAACGGAGATTCTGGAGTAAAGAAGAGGCCCGTCTTTACCGGCGGGCCTTTTTTTCTGGTATTGACATCGGCAGGGGATTATGATAAATTTATAAACGCAAAGCTAAGAAAAAGGTTTCTGCGATTTTTTTTTTGAGGAGGTGGACAGGGTGCGGGAAATAATTACCCTGGCTTGTACAGAATGTAAACGCAGGAATTATAATACTTCCAAAAATAAAAAGAACATTACCGGCAGGCTGGAAATAAAGAAGTACTGTCGTTTTTGTGGCAGACATACTAGCCACAGGGAAACCAAGTAAGGAATACCCTGAACTGGGGGAGTGAGATTATGGCTAAGCAGAGTAAAGCAAACAAAGCGGGCAAACAGAACAAGCAGGGAAAACCCAGGCCGAACCTGATTAACAGAGCTTCCAGATTTTTGCGTGAAGTTCGCAATGAACTGCGCAAAGTAAACTGGCCCAACCGTAAAGAACTCATGGCCTATACTGTTGTGGTTCTGGTTACTGTTTTTATTGTAACCACCTTTATTGGCGTAGTGGATCTTATTTTTTCACGAATAATTTCCGCAATTATTCTTCGCTAGGAGGTGTGACAACTGGTTGCCCACGAAGTAGATAGCTCGCAGAGGGCCTGGTATGTAGTCCACACCTATTCCGGGCAGGAAAAAAAGGTTAAGGTTAACCTGGAAAAAAGGGTTAAGGCCACTGACATGGAAAACAAAATTTTTAATGTCCTGGTACCAACCGAGGAAAAAATTGAAATAAAAAAAGGGCAGAAAAAAACCGCCCACAAGAAAATTTTCCCCGGTTATGTCCTGGTGGAGATGATTATGGGTGAAGATTCCTGGTATGTGGTACGTAACACCCCCGGTGTTACGGGATTTGTCAGTGCCGGAACCAAGCCTGTTCCTCTCAGGGAAGATGAAATCCAGGATATTATGCGAGAAATGGGAATGGGGAAACCCAAGGTAGACATAGGTTTTTCCCCGGGCCAGAATGTCCGGGTTACTGGCGGACCTTTTGCAGATATGATCGGGGTAGTTGACGACATTCTGCCCGAGAAGGGCAAGGTTCGAGTAAAGATTTCTATGTTTGGCCGGGAAACCCCGATTGAACTGGAATATAATCAGATTGAAGAAGTTTAAGCTGGAGAGGAGGTGGAGAAGAGATGGGTAAAAAGGTAATAGGTTTTGTTAAGCTCCAGATCCCAGCAGGCAAAGCTACTCCCGCTCCCCCGGTTGGACCAGCGCTGGGTCAACACGGGGTTAATATTATGGAGTTTTGCAAGGCGTTCAATGCTAAAACTGCTGAAAATGCGGGAATGATTATTCCTGTAGAGATTACAATTTTTGGTGATAGATCCTTCAGTTTCATTACCAAAACTCCCCCGGCTGCTATCCTGTTGAAAAAGGCTGCCGGCCTGGATACGGCCTCTGGAGAGCCCAATACCAATAAAGTGGGAACAGTAAGCCGGAAGGATTTGAAAAATATTGCCGAAACAAAAATGCCCGACCTCAATACCACCGATGTTGAAGCGGCTATGCGCATGGTAGCCGGAACAGCAAGAAGTATGGGTCTGGTAATCAAAGACTAGTGGGAGGATTTAAATAGTCCGTTAGAACCACAGGGAGGTATTAACATGGGAAATCGCGGAAAGAAGTATCAGGCTGCACTGGCCGAGGTAGATCGGGATCATCTGTATGACCCGGAAGAAGCCCTGAAAAAGCTAAAAGAGTTTGCTCCAGCCAGTTTTGATGAAACTGTTGAACTGGCCTGTAAACTGGGAGTCAATCCCCGCCATGCCGATCAACAGGTTAGAGGAGCAGTTGTGCTACCCCACGGTACCGGGAAAGATATCCGAGTAGTTGTTTTTGCCGAGGGAGACAAAGCCAGGGAGGCAGAAGAAGCCGGGGCTGATGAAGTCGGATCTGACGATCTGGCCAAAAAGGTTCAGGATGGCTGGATGGATTTTGATGTGGCTATTGCGACCCCGGATATGATGAAAGTAGTTGGAAAACTGGGTCGAATTCTTGGGCCCAAAGGTTTAATGCCCAATCCCAAGGTAGGAACCGTTACATTTGATATCAAACAGGCAGTAGAAGAAGCCAAGGCAGGAAAAGTGGAATACCGGGTGGATAAAACTTCCATAGTGCATGTTCCGGTGGGCAAAGTTTCTTTTTCATATGAGCAACTGGCTGATAATTTCCGGGCAGTTTTAGATGCTCTACTGAAAGCGCGTCCTGCTGCTGCCAAAGGCCGGTATCTTCGCTCGGTAACAGTTTCTTCAACTATGGGTCCCGGAATAAAACTGGACCCGGCCCGGGTTACTTCTTTTGTTGAAAAGTAATCGGGAAAAACTGAATAAAGTGGCTGCAGACAGCGGGTGCCCGATGGCTTAAATTATTAGGCCCGCCGAGGCTGGATTTATTTGCTCTTCCTCGGGAGAGCCGAGTCCTCCTCTGTCTGCAGGAGGTTTTTTTATGCTCCATTTAAGGAGGGGTTAAGTTGGCTACAAAGGAAAAGGAACAGAAGGTCCAGGAACTGGCGGAAAAAATGAACAATTCTCAGAGCTTTGTTTTCACTGACTACCGGGGATTAAATGTAGCAGAAATCAATAAATTAAGGGATAAGTTGCGGGAACAGGGCATTGAATATCAGGTGGTAAAAAACACCCTGACCCTCCTCGCTGCTCGTCAGGTAGAAATTGAAGACCTGGAAGAGGTTCTTACCGGTCCCACTGCGGTCGCTTTTGGCCAGGATGATCCGGTTTCCCCGGCTAAAGTGCTGAATGATTTTTCCAAAGATCATAAGCAGCTGGAGATTAAAGGTGGGGTCCTCGACGGTAGCTTTATTTCCGCCGAGAGGGTGGGACAGCTGGCCAAAATCCCGCCCCGAGAAGAACTGCTGGCCAAGCTAATGGGCAGTATGCAGGCCCCGGTTTCTGGGTTTGTATGTGCTCTGGCGGGGGTTCCCCGCAAGCTCCTGTATTGCCTTAACGCAATCAAGGAGCAAAAATCCGAATAAATTTTGGAGGTGTTTTCATTGAATAAAGAGGAAATCATGAAAGCTATTGAGGAAATGTCTGTATTGGAACTGTCTGAACTGGTGGAAGCAATGGAAGAAAAGTTTGGGGTTAGCGCTGCTGCTCCTGCTGCTGCCGCTGCTCCTGCTGCTGCAGAAGCTGCCCAGGAAGAAGAGCAGACTGAATTTGATGTGGTTATCACTGCTGCTGGAGACAAAAAAATCAATGTTATCAAGGTTGTCCGTGAATTAACCGACCTGGGTCTCAAAGAAGCCAAGGCCCTGGTAGACGAAGCACCCAAGCCTGTCCGGGAGGGTGTGGATAAGGAAGAAGCGGATAAAGTAAAAGCCAAGCTTGAAGAAGCAGGGGCAACAGTAGAAGTCAAGTAAAAAGAGGGGGCGGTTGTCCCCTTTTTTTATTTTATTCAACCTTTTTTGGGAGGCTTTTTGCTGTTTTCTTTCCTTTGTTTTAAATAATAGGGGACATCAGGGGATAAATCTTTTATAATATAAAAAGTGCAAGATGATCAAAACCTTACCTGCGTTTTAACCTCCTGTAATTGGAGAAAAATTCCCCTCTTTTTTCAAAGAACTTGTATTAAGTTGTGAGAGAAGCAGTATTTATTCATTTGTTTTCCAGGCGCCATCGGATTTCCTGGGTGAGGTATTGCCGGGATTTCCATGTCTGCTTTTATAGTTATTTTAATTATCGCTCACCACTTTATAAACTTCCTCTTAACTCCGGAAATCATTCTGATTATAATACTCATCAGCAATATTGATGGGGGTCCGAAGTATTCCTCAGAACTTTAAGGATTGTTATTTCAGCTCTTTTTTCCACTATTTCTTTGGTGGATAGTTTTTGGGACTGATCTTCTGCAGTTTTTCTACTATTACTTTTGCTTAGTGGTCTGGTCGAGAAAGTTTTTTGGTGGGTCCGTTTTTCCTGATGCTCTTTTTTCAGCTCTAGGATACTTTTTTCAGAAATCCCATATATCCAGGCTACCAGTGAGGTGGTTCCAGGGGCAGGGCATTCTTCAAGCGCTTTTTTTTAAATTTACCTGGATATGTCTCTGGGCTTATTAGCAACCCAATGGTTTTTGATTATTTTCCTTTGGGCTGTTCCCCGGAGAGTCAAAAAAACTGCAGGGTTTTTTCCCAGATGAATTCTGGGATGGAAATCTCGAGAGGTGGTTTAGGTGAATCTTCGATTTGACCATTTTAATATAGATAAGGGATTATCGCAAAACACTGTCAATTGTATTGCTGAAGATCAGGATGGGAAAAAATGGTTTGGCACCCAAAATGGATTAAATAGATTTGATGGTTATAGTTTTAGATGTTTTTTCAATTTGAAAGAAGATAATAGGAGTTTAGCAGGTGACGGAATACAGACTTTATTATTTCATAATCAAGAGGCCTGGATTGGAACCAATAATGGCTTGAGTTTTTTTGAATTTGAAACAGAGCAATTTAAAAATTATCGATTTGAAGCAAAAAGAAAGGTTGAGTTTAACAGGCTTTTAGTGAATGAAATCATTATAGATAATAATTCCCCACACGTTTTGTGGTTAGGGACTAATTATGGCTTATTGGTTTTCAATAAAAATGAAGATGCATTGTTCAGTAAGGATCAAAAGGATATGCTGATTAGCACATCCACCCATATCAGGTCAATTTGCAACCTCAATAAAGAACACCTTATTTATGGTACCTTTGGTGAGGGTTTGTTTTTATTCGATAAAATAAAACAAAAGCATCAGCAAATTGGAACAAGTCAAAAAATGAGAGTATGCAGCATGTTAGAGTTGGAAGAAGAAATAATTATTGTTACAGATAAACAGGGAGTATTCAGCTATGATATAAAAAAGAATGTTCTTCAAGAACATCCCAGCAGAGAATTGCAGGAAACCCTAAAAAACACCTATACAACTAAAGTAGTTTCAGATAAAGATTATTCTTTGTGGTTTGGAACTCAGGACAAAGGCCTTATTTCATTCAATCCTCACTCCAATAAAATTTCCAAAATATATCACGATAGATTTGATGAAGAAAGCCTGCCCAGCAATTGGGTTCGAGCTGTACATATTGACGGTAAAAACAGGCTGTGGGTAGGCACTCTAACTGGGGGAGTTAGTCTATTTGATTCAGAAAAGTATAAATTTAAACATCAAAAAAGTTTGCCATTGAGAAAAAACAGTATTCCCAGCAGTGTTGTGAGATGTTTTCAAGAAGACAAAAAAGGAAATTTTTGGATAGGAACTGAGGGTGGTGGTGTCAGCAGGTATGATAGAAAGTTGAAGGAGTATGTTCATTATCAATATCAAGACAATAATCCTAACACCATAAATAGCGATATGGTCAGGAAAATGTATTTAGATAACTTTGGGGTGTTTTGGGTTTTTACCTGGAATGGTATTTGTTTTTATGACTATGATAATGACCATTTCGTGCGGTATAATATGGCTCCTCAAATAGATTTGAACCTTAAAAGTAATGACCTTCGCTTTATTTTTACCGACAGTGACAATAATTACTGGCTGGGAAGCGAGAATACTGTTATACAGTTTGATAAAAAGATTTCATTTTATAGAGTTTTTGATTCTAATCCCAACAATCCCCGGCGAGTTCTCAGCGACATGGTCAGGTTTATTTTTGAAGATAATAGTAAAAGGATCAGGTTAAGTGCAATTACCGGGCATTCCTTGATAGATAGGAAAAATAATGAAATAATCCTTTTTAATGAACAAAAATCTGCCAAACATCCCCTATCATCTCATTTTATGTTTGATTTACATGAAGATGATAGCTATTATTGGTATGCTACAATGAATGGGCTATACAGAGAACATAAGGATGATGGGTCGATTAGAAATTTTGGGAAAAAGGATGGCCTCCCTGATAACCTGATTTATTCAATTTTAGAAGATTGCTCTGGCCGTTTTTGGATGAGTACCAATAAAGGGATTACTTGCTTTGATAAACAAAAAGAAAGTTTTAGGAATTACGCGGTTTCTGATGGATTGCAGGCCGAAGAGTTTAATAACAGTGCTTTTTATAAGGCAAATGATGGAGAAATGTTTTTCGGTGGAATTAATGGTTTTAATCATTTTTATCCCCAGGATATAAAAGATTCGAAGGAAGAAGTTAAATTAGAGTTTTCGGATTTCTATATTTCTGAAGCCAGGGTAAAACAGCCGAATAGGGTCAAAAAAGAGAAATTTTTGCATATTCCCTATTCGGCCAGGAATTTTGCAATAAAATATACTGCCATAGAATACAGTCATCCAAAAAACATTCAGTTTGCCTATTTTTTAGAAGGATTTGATCAGGAATACCATTTTGTTGGTAATTACCGAACAGCTCATTATCGAAAAGTGCCTGCAGGTAGTTATGTTTTTAAATTAAAAAGTACCAATAAAGATGGTGTCTGGTGTCAAAATGAAATCGCAATTTCTATCAGAGTTGAAAAGCCGCAGTGGCTTCAAGCATTAAATCCATCAATTTCACCCGAAGAAAAAAATAATCTATTACATGAATTTATTGAAGAAATGCAGGCTTCAAATGAGGAACTGGAAATAAAAGATAAGAACTTAATGGAAAGCTCTAAATTGCTAATTAAATCAATTTATAAGGATGCCTTGACAGATGCCTATAATAGAGCAGGGTATATTGAATATTTAAAGGAATTTTCCAGAGGAGAATATCAGCCCCTGGGACTTATTGTTATTGATATTGATGGTTTGAAATTACTCAATGATAATTTAGGACATAGTTATGGAGATGAAATACTAAAAAAAGCAAGCAAAATTTTTACTGATTTAGCCAGTGTTCAGCAAGGAATTGTGTGTCGGATTGGTGGTGACGAATTTGTTATTTTGTTACCCAACTATCCCCAAAAAAAGCTAGAAGATTATTGTAGAAAAATTCATTCAAAAATTGAAAAGGAAAATTCGGAAGAACACCTTTTAGTTATCTCTTATGGTTTTGCAAATTCTGAGGAAGTTGATATAGAAAAACTTTTTGCTTTAGCAGATGAAAGAATGTACTCCTTTAAAAGAAAACATGGTCAGGGTTCAAGACAGAGAATAAGAAAATTTATTGCAAAAAAAAGAACCGGATTTGGTTTTGAAAATAAAGCTTAAATTTTCATAAAAAACCCCTGTAAATATTGACAATACCCCGTGGCTATGGTAATATTATTAATTGTCATCAGTAAGGGAGTGTCATTTTTTTAAACCTGCGGGGGGTGTTTAAGTGACTACCACGGAGCGTGGTCATGTTAGAGAACGCCGTAGTTTTGCCAAAATCACGGAACAGATGGATATACCGTTCCTGATTCAGACCCAGATTGATTCTTATCAGTGGTTTTTAAACGAAGGATTGGATGAGATTTTCAGCGAGATTTCACCCATACAGGACTTTTCGGATAACCTGATTTTAGAATTTAGCGAGCACAACCTGGGTGACCCCAAGTATACTGTGGAAGAATGCAAGGATAGGGATGTAACCTATGGAGCTCCTCTGAAAGTAAGGGTTCGCCTGATTAATAAGGAAACCGGCGAGGTCAAGGAACAGGACGTTTTCATGGGAGATTTTCCTTTAATGACGGAACAGGGAACTTTTATTATTAACGGAGCGGAGCGGGTGGTGGTTAATCAGCTGGTCCGTTCTTCTGGCGTGTACTTTAATCGAGATCGCAATAAGGAAGGTAAGGAACTATATACGGCCTCCATAATTCCCAATAGGGGAGCCTGGATTGAATTTGAACTGGATAAAAAGGATGTGCTGGCAGTCAGGGTTGACCGGACCCGGAAAACCCCTGCGACAGTTCTTTTCCGGGCCCTTGGATATAGCAGCAATGAGGATCTTGTTGATCTTCTCGGTGATTTTGACGTGGTCCACAATACCATTGAAAAAGATAATACGGAGAATAAAGAGGAGGCTCTTATTGAGCTGTATAAAAAATTGCGCCCTGGAGAACCTCCTTCGGTGGAAAATGCGCAAAACCTGCTTAACAATTTGTTTTTTGATGAAAAGAGATATGATCTGGCCCCGGTTGGCCGCTATAAGGTGAACAAGAAACTGGGGTTAAATATTGATAAAAAACTGCGCTGTTTAACCCGGGAAGATATTGTGGGCACTGTAAACTATCTTATTCAGCTGGTCCAGGGTGAAAAGCGCTATCGGATTGATGATATTGACCACCTGGGCAACCGGCGATTGAAAACGGTTGGGGAGTTATTACAGAATCAATTCCGTATCGGGCTTTCCCGAATGGAGCGAGTGGTGCGGGAGCGCATGACAATACAGGATATAGATGTGATTACCCCCCAGGCCCTGATCAATACCCGCCCAGTAGTGGCTTCAATTAAGGAATTTTTTGGGAGTTCCCAGCTTTCCCAGTTTATGGATCAGACCAACCCAATTGGGGAACTGACCCATAAGAGGCGGCTTTCCGCCCTGGGGCCTGGCGGTTTGAGCCGGGAACGGGCTGGTTTTGAGGTTCGTGACGTTCACCATTCTCACTACGGCCGTATCTGTCCCATTGAAACTCCGGAGGGTCCCAATATCGGCCTTATCGGTTACTTTTGCACCTATGCCCGCACCAATCAATTTGGATTTATTGAAACTCCCTATCGGCGGGTGGAAGATGGACGAGTAACCAAAGAGATTGTTTTTCTGACCGCTGATGAGGAAGATGAATACATTGTGGCTCAGGCCAATGAGCCTTTTGACGAAGAAGGAAATTTACTCCATCAGAGGGTCTCCTGCCGTTATCAGGATGAGGTTTTGCAGGTGGTCCCCGAGAAAGTAGAATATATGGATGTTTCTCCCAAGCAGATTGTGGGAGTAGCGGCCTCGCTTATTCCCTTCCTGGAGCATGATGATGGTCCCCGAGCCCTGATGGGAGCAAACATGCAGCGGCAGGCAGTGCCCTTGCTCCAGGCCCAGGCTCCCCTGGTGGGAACCGGTGTGGAGCACCGGGCAGCCAGGGATTCCGGGGTCTGTGTTGTAGCCCAGAATCCTGGAGAGGTAACCGGAGTAACTGCTAAAAGTATTACCGTCCAGGAGGATGATGGCCAGGAGAAAGTATATGCACTGAGGAAATTTATGCGCTCCAATCAGGGGAGCTGTTTCAATCAGAAACCCATTGTTCGACGGGGTCAGCGCCTGGAGAAAGATCAGGTAATCGCGGATGGTCCTGCCATGGACGGTGGTGAACTGGCTCTGGGGCGCAATACCCTTATTGCTTTTTTACCCTGGGAAGGCTATAACTATGAAGATGCTGTTCTGATCAGCGAACGGCTGGTTAAAGAGGATGCATTTACTTCTATTCATATTGAAGAACATGAAGCCGAAGCCAGGGATACCAAACTGGGCCCCGAAGAGATTACCCGGGATATTCCCAATGTTGGGGAGGATGCCCTGAAAGATCTGGATGATCGTGGAATTATCAGGGTTGGGGCTGAAGTTAAACCCGGGGATATACTGGTGGGTAAGGTGACCCCCAAGGGCGAAACTGAGCTGTCGGCTGAAGAAAGATTGCTCCGGGCCATTTTTGGAGAAAAAGCCCGGGAAGTTCGGGACACTTCTCTCAAGGTACCCCATGGAGAATCTGGAATTGTGGTTGAAGTCAAAGTTTTCAGCCGGGAAAATGGCGATGAACTCAAACCGGGGGTTAATGAACTGGTCCGGGTTTATATCGCTAAGAAGAGAAAAATTTCAGTGGGGGATAAGGTTGCGGGCCGTCACGGTAATAAGGGGGTTATTTCCCGGATTTTGCCCGAGGAGGATATGCCCTTTATGCCCGATGGAACTCCGGTTGAACTGGTTTTAAATCCGCTGGGGGTCCCCTCCCGTATGAATCTGGGGCAGGTTCTGGAAACCCACCTTGGTCTGGCTGCCAAAGCCCTGGGACTCCACGTAGAAACACCAGTTTTTAATGGAGCCAGTGAGGATGAAGTAATGGATCTCCTGGAAGAAGCGGGTTTTTCCCGGGACGGGAAAACAGTTCTTTATGACGGCCGGAGCGGCAAACCCTTTGACCGTCGGGTAGCAGTAGGGAGCATGTATATTCTCAAACTGCATCACCTGGTAGAAGATAAAATTCACGCCCGTTCTACCGGCCCATATTCTCTGGTTACTCAGCAGCCCCTGGGTGGAAAAGCCCAGTTTGGCGGCCAGCGTTTTGGGGAAATGGAGGTCTGGGCCCTGGAAGGTTATGGCGCGGCCTATACTCTGCAGGAGATGCTCACGGTAAAAAGTGATGACGTGGTAGGCCGGGTAAAAACCTATGAAGCCATTGTTAAGGGCGAAAATGTCCCCGAACCGGGGATACCCGAATCCTTCAAAGTCCTGGTTAAGGAAATGCAAAGCATAGGCCTTGATGCTCGCATCTTTAATGAAGAAGAAGCCGAACTCGATATTGAACTGGAGAATGAAGAGGCTGATGATGCGACGCACCGGTTGGGACTGGAAGGGGCCGAGGTAGAGCAGGAGGAAGGGGATGAGAGCGGTTAAAATTCTCAAGCCTAGACCCAAAAAAAGGGGGCGGGATCAGTGTTAGATTTTAATAATTTTGATTCGATTAAGATCGCCCTGGCCTCACCGGAGCAGATTCGAGCCTGGTCCAGTGGTGAGGTGAAAAAACCGGAAACCATTAACTACCGAACTTTGAAACCCGAAAAAGAAGGCCTTTTCTGTGAAAAGATTTTTGGGCCGCAAAAAGACTGGGAATGTCACTGTGGTAAATACAAAAGGGTCCGCTACAAAGGAGTGGTCTGCGACCGGTGCGGGGTTGAGGTAACTCGATCAAAAGTCCGCCGGGAAAGAATGGGCCACATCGAATTAGCCGCGCCCTGTTCTCATATCTGGTTTTTCAAAGGAATTCCCAGCCGCCTGGGACTTTTGCTGGACATGTCTCCCCGGGCCCTGGAAAAGGTAATTTACTTTGTTTCCTATATTGTTATAGATCCCGGTGATACTCCCCTGGAGGTCAAACAACTCCTTTCCGAAAGGGAATACCGGGAGGCAGAAAGCAAATATGGGAAAGACTTCCGGGCCGGTATGGGTGCCGAAGCGATTAAAGAGATTCTGCGCAACCTGGACCTTGAAGATGACATTGCCGAAATGCGCATGGAAGCCCGGGATGCTGCAGGACAGAGAAGAAAAAGGGCTGTTCGCCGCCTGGAGGTTCTGGAAGGACTTCGCAAATCAGGCAACCGTCCCGAATGGTTGGTCCTGGACGTTATTCCGGTAATTCCCCCGGATTTACGGCCCATGGTTCAACTGGATGGTGGTCGGTTTGCAACGTCTGATCTCAACGACCTTTACCGGCGGGTTATTAATCGGAATAACCGATTGAAAAGGCTTCTGGACCTTCAGGCCCCGGAAATTATCATCCGTAATGAGAAAAGAATGCTCCAGGAGGCCGTTGACGCCCTGATCGATAACGGGCGCCGGGGTCGTCCGGTGACCGGGGCTGGAAATCGCCCCCTAAAATCCCTCAGCGATATGCTCAAAGGAAAGCAGGGACGTTTTCGTCAAAATCTCCTGGGAAAAAGAGTAGACTATTCAGGCCGCAGTGTAATTGTTGTCGGTCCCGAACTGGAACTTCATCAATGTGGTCTGCCCAAAGAAATGGCCCTGGAGCTATTCAAACCTTTTGTTATGAAACGCCTTGTGGATGAAGGTAATG
>PWFS01000221.1 GCA_003554145.1 Halobacteroidaceae bacterium
CTCTCCTGGCCGATAATCATTGGCCAGTTTTTGCAGTTAAGTTATAATCTTGCCGATACCTTCTGGGTTGGCCAGCTGGGGCCGGTTCCCCTGGCGGCCATTTCTATTTCCTTTCCCCTTATTTTTGTGGTTTTTTCGGTTGCTGCCGGTTTTTCCATATCGGGGGTAGCCCTGGTTTCCCAGTATACCGGGGCGGAGGAAAAGGAAAAGGCCAATCTGGCTGCGGGGCAGGTGGTCCTCATTGCCCTGTTCCTGGCAGTAGTTTTTTCTGCCCTGGGCATTTTTCTGGGCCAGGATCTTTTGCGCCTGGTGGGCGCAGGAGATGAGGTCCTACCCCAGGCCTGGTCCTATTTCCGCATCATTACCGGGGGGATCCCCCTGATCTTCCTCTATTTTATTTTCACTGCAGTCCTGGAAGGAGTAGGGGATACCATTACCCCGATGAAGATCAAGGTAGCATCGGTGTTTTTTAACATTATCCTGGACCCCTTTATTATTTTCGGCTGGTGGATTTTCCCCGCCTGGGGTATACAGGGGGCCGCAGCCGCCACCGTTTTCACCCGGTTTGCCGGGGCCCTGGTCGCAACTTATATTCTGGTCCGGGGCCGGCGGGGTCTCCAGCTCCGCCTGCAGCACCTGATCCCCAACCTGGAAATGATCAGGCGAATTATTCGAATTGGATTTCCTTCTGCAGTGGGTATGTCTGCCCTTTCTATTGCCATGACCGTAATGACTTCTATAGTTGCGGTGTACGGGACTTTTACAGTTGCCGCCTGGGGAGTGGGATCGCGGATTTTTTCCCTATTTGTAATGATATCCATGGGCCTGAGCCGGGGAACCGCTATCCTGGTCGGGCAGCATCTGGGTGCCGATCAACCTGATCAGGCCGGTCGGACTGCTTTCTATGCTGCGGTCATTGTTTTTGCCCTGATGCTGGCAGTGGCCACCCTGATCTGGGTTTTTGCTCCGCAGATAATGGGGATCTTTAGCTCAGAGGGAGAAGTAGTGGCTATCGGTAGCAGCCTTCTTCGTATAGTGGGCTTTGGCTATGCTTTCCTGGGAATTTTAATGGTCCTGGGGGGCGCCCTGCAGGGGGCCGGCAAGACCATGGAGCGGACTTTTTTCGATGTCCTGGAATTGTGGATAATTCAAATTCCCCTGGCCCTTCTTTTTTCCCGTACCCTGGGCTGGGGTAAAGAAGGTATCTGGTATGCTATTCTCATTGCCAAGGTCGCGGGGTCGGTTTTAATTGCCCTCTGGGTTTCCCGGGGTACCTGGAAAACCAAGGTTATTGAAGATGCTCCCGCCGGGGTTCCCAGGACCGGGGAACAGATGGGTTCGGACTAAAATCAGAACCTCCCCGGTTTTTTTTCCGAAGTTAAAGGTAGAGAACCCCCTTTTATAGAAATAACAAAAAAAGGGTTGAGGTGGTGGACCATGGAAACTTCCCTGCGTGCAATACTGGCCAAAAAAGATGTTGCTCTCCTGGAGGAACTGATGGATCGCATGGAAAGTGAGAAAAACTTCAGCCTCACTTCTATTGTTGATGAGTTGATGCCCTTTCTGGTAATGGAAGCCAATCTTCAGTACGGGAGCTTTCATCAGGTTAAAATGAACCTGTTTTTACGGAGGCTGGCCGGGGCCGGCTATTTTAGCCACCCTACCCAGGTTAAACTGGCCCGCCTGATCCTGAAGGAGGCCATGAATTCCAACTGGATTGAAGTTCGGGGGGGATTTCTCCAGGGAGGTGCTCCCGAACAGGATACCCTGGGGAAAATGCTGCAGTCCCTGGGCGAGAAAAATGCCCATAACGCCTTTTTTTATGCGGGACAGGCCTACCGGGAAAATCCCCGGGAATTGGTGCAGGGCCTCCTGTGGTTGAGTACCGCCAGTATTCCAGATACCCTCAGCCATTCCTTCAGCTGTTTCCTGCCTGTAATGGCTGACCTGGTCTGGCCGGGCCATCCTGCCGGGCCTACAGCCCTGCTGTCTTTTCTGATGTTCCTCAGTCGTTTTCCCGTTCCCCACAATCTACCTACACCGGTGAAAAGCGGTATGCTGGATATTAATAGCCTGCTGCAGACCTGTGCCTCGGGCCGGGGAATAGAAAATCTTCATCATATGATTACCCTGCAGCTATTTTTACAGTGGGAAAAGACTGGTTTTAATAAGGGACGGGGCCTGCCCTTCCGAACCCTGGAGGAATGGGTTGCGGAAAAAACCCTGGATCAGGATCGCCTGGAAGCCCTGGAAGAAATGGATTTACCCGCGCCGGCCAACAGTTACGAGGAATTTGCCGAAAGATTTGACCCCGAGGAAAAAGATAGCTCCGTGGCCCAGACCCTGGCTCTCCTGGAAAGCGGCGTGCCGGCCCATGACTGGCTGTTCAGGGCCTATGCCAGCTATTATCAGCCCGACCCCTGGAACCCCCATTTTTTTACCGGCCTCTATTCAGCCCTGGATTTATATAAAAGCCTGGAAATTCAATCCCTGGCCCGGCGCATGGCAGTAGCCCAGGCGTTAGAATATTTTGGGGAGAGGGTCAATAATCCGGGTTAATTTACTTATCTCTGCGGGAGCCTGATCAGA
>PWFS01000150.1 GCA_003554145.1 Halobacteroidaceae bacterium
ACAAGCTCCGCCATACATTTGCCTCTCTTCTTTATAAAGAAACCAAGGACCTGCGGGTTCTCCAGGAACTCCTGGGCCACAGCAGTGTTTCTACCACCCAGATCTATACCCACACTGACCCAGAACAAAGGCGGAAAACAGTGGATAAAATGCCCAGGTTCTAAAAAAAGCCATAAACAACCGGCTCCAGCGATTTCAAAGCATTTTTCCTTTTTATCTCCAAAATAAAGAATTTTGCTCTCCAGAATGATTTTTCTTATGATATCTTAGAATTGCTTGGGTTATATTTGCTTTTATCCTTTTTTCTTCCCTTCTGGAACTAATTATTACCTGGAGTTAAGATTATCCCATTTAAGTGGATGGAAAGGAAATGTCGGGGGGGAAATTTTAGGCTCTGAGCCCGGCTTCCTCTTTTCACCACCCTTTTTGGCCAGGAGTGAGGTCTCCCAGTACAACCCTTTCCCGGGCTCCGGTTGCCGCAGGAACATTGTTGGGCTGACCCTGATAGGAAGTCCAGGCCAGAATGGCAATGGCCACCGCCTCTTTTGCCTCACCGTTAAAACCCAGATCTTCATAGCGAACACAGGAAATGGGATCAAGTTTCTTCTGAAGCCCTTCCATAATCACCGGATTATAACTACCTCCCCCAGCAATTATCACCCGATCCAGGGGTCGGTTTTTATTCAAAAGAAAACGGGAGTAGGTGAGGTAAATTGACTCCACCGTAAAAGCAGTCAGTGTAGCAATAAAATCATTGGAGGAAAGATCGCTGGCCTGGAAAAGGTTCCAGTAATCATCGACCACAGTCCGGCCAAAATCTTCACGCCCCGTCGTACGGGGTAATTCGCGCTGCAGAAAAGGATGCTCGAGCATCTTAGAAAGAAGGTGTTCCTGGACTTTTCCCTGACGAGCTCTATTACCGTCCTTATCCATTTTTTCTACTCCTGCAGTAATCAACTGCACTGCGCCATCAATCAAAATATTTCCCGGGCCGGTATCTGAGGCCAGGAGACAGTCCAAACTTCCTCCGGCGGGAATATAGGTAAAATTCCCAATACCCCCTATGTTCTGAAGAACTACATTTTCTTCTGCCCGGCCAAAAAGAAGAAAATCAACGTAAGGAACAATCGGAGCTCCTTCCCCGCCAGCTGCCATGTCCCTCGCCCTGAAATTGCTGATTGTCCTGATCCCCAGTTCCTGGGCAATTATTCCCGGTTCCCCAATCTGCAGGGTGGAGGGTATTTTTTGTTGGGGAAGGTGCTGAATGGTCTGGCCGTGACAGCCCAGGAGATCAATATCCTCCGGGGTTAAACCTGCTTCCTTAATTAATTTCCGGGCACAATTACTGTAAAGATAGCCCAGGGCAAAGTTGAGCTCACTGATTTCTGCAGTAGTGCCCCCTCCCTCCTCACTGACAGCAAGAAGCCGTTTCCGGATTGAAGCAGGAAAGGAAAAAGTTTTAAAAGCAATCAACTGATAATTCAATCGATTACTCCCTATTTCAGACAGGACATCTATCAGGGCTACATCTATACCATCCAGGGAAGTCCCGGACATAATTCCCAAAACCCTTCTGGGGTTTTCCATTATTCTTCCTCCTTAACCGCGGCCACAACATTATGAAAGCGAGCCCGGATTCGATTGAGGCCCGGGGTAAGGTTGGGATGAAGATGGGGAGCAAAAAGAACACAGACCAGGTTACGCCGGGGATCAATCCAGAGGGAGCTCCCGGTAAAGCCGGAATGGCCAAAACTATCCCCGGAGAAGAGCTCCCCCTCTACCCGGGGCCCCACGTTTTTATGAATGGGAGTCGGGATAAAAGGAGCCATGGATTCAGGGAAGCCAGGTTGGGGATGTCCAGTTTGTTTCAGACGCCACCCCAAACCAAATTCCCCTCCCCGGGAACGGGTAGCAGCGGCGATGATTGCCGGGGAAAGAAAACCCTTACCGGTTTCACTTCCCAGCCAGGCCTGTCCAAAACGAGCTATATCTGCTGGTGGAGCGAACAAACCCGCATTTCCGGCAATTCCCCCCAGGGCATAAGCAGAATTGCCATCGTTTGGTTCTCCCGGAGAAAAACCTTCCCGCCACCCGGAAAATTCCAGGCCTCCCCGGCTAACCATGCCTTTTTCTCTCTGGCTATCTTTTTCCTGCCAAACCAGGTCCTCGGGATTATAGCCCTGGTCCAGGGGCCGGAAGGTAGTATTTTCCATCTGTAGAGGGACAAAAACCAGCTCCCGGGCGAGTTCATCCAGGGAGGCGGCTCCAATTTTTTCCAGGAGCAAACCCAGAAGGATAAAGCCCAGGCAGCTGTATACAGTTTTTTCCCCGGGGCTGTTTTCCAGTTCCGTTTCCCGGAAAAAATCCCAGACCTCCTCCCTCCCCTGCCCCCGAGTATAGAGGGGGTACCAGGCAGGAAGACCCGAGGTATGGTCCAGTAGACGGCCCAGGGTCACCTGATCCCAGAAAAAAGGGGCCCCGGGAGGCATAAAGGATCGCACCGGTTCATCCAGGGATAATTCCCCCTGGCGAAGTAACTGCAGACAGGTGGCCATGGTGGCAACGGGTTTGGTCAATG
>PWFS01000233.1 GCA_003554145.1 Halobacteroidaceae bacterium
AAGCGGAGAAGGCCTCTTAATATTTTCTTCACCTTTTCCCATCTCCCTTCCAGAGATTGGCCTTCTTTAAAAGTTTTTTTTCGCTGTTTAAAATCTCTTTAAAGTCAGCCTGTAGAATGGGCCTCCGCCCGATAAAGAGGAGGAGGTAGCCATCGGCAACCTCGGGCATCAGCATCCGGTAGGCCTCCTTCATCCGGCGGCGAATCCGGTTGCGGATTACGGCTTTGCCCAGTTTTTTCCCAACAGAAAATCCCGCCTCTCTTGTTCCGGGTTCTGCAGGATAATAATAAAGAACCAGATTTCGATCAGCGAGGGATTTTCCTTTTTTAAATAATAGGGTGAATTTCCCCCTCTCCCGCAACCGTTCCTGCCGGGGCAGAGCCATTACCTTTCATCCTCAAAAAAAAAATAGGGTTGACCGCAGTTGATTTTTTATCGTAATTTAAAATTACGAAAAAATCTTTTTAAATTATTCTATAAAGATTATAGGTTATTTAGGACCACACGTCAAGAAACTTCCCTTTTTCGATTAATAATTAAACCATTTCTCCGGGAAGGGTTTTTGCTATGGGTAGCGAAAAAATATAAGACCCTTATTTTCTCCTGGATTTTTTTCTGGAAATTTTTCTTAAAGGGCCTGATCAAACCTGGTCCTTTTGTTGTTGATAAAAATGTGAATAATAATTCCCATTTTCAATTTGATGATCATCAGCCTGATTGTGGATAAAGTGTGGATTATTCGAGCCTCAAATGCCTGCAACTTTTTTCAATTTACCAAAGCCCCCGTCATTAAAGAGTTTTTAGCTTTAAATTTATTGAAAAAATAATCCACAGTTTTGCAGTCTCCACCGGCAGTGGATCATCTCATTTTTCTTCACAACCCTGTTAATAAGTTGTGGATAATCTGGCAAAGGAGAATACATATGTCCAAAAATTTTTCCATGGAGAAAGTCTGGGATCAAGCCCTGGAAAAGATCAAAGGAAAGCTCAGCCAGCCTTCTTTTGAAACCTGGCTAAAATCGACCCGTCCCGTTGATCTCAAGGATAATAACCTTTTTATCGAAGTTCCCAACGAATTTGCCCGGGACTGGCTGGAAAGCCGCTATTCCGAACTTATCGAGGATATTCTGCAGAACATTACCAGTTCCCAGCTGCAGGTCCGGTTCACCATTCATAATTCACCCCTGGAAAATAATGTGACCCAGCCCTATCGGGATCTGCACCCGGAAGGGCCCCACAGCAATTCCGGCGCTTCTTTTCTCAATCCCAAGTATTCCTTTGAAACTTTTGTTGTAGGGGACAGCAATCGTTTTGCCCACGCCGCCTCCCTGGCCGTGGCTGAAGCTCCCGCCCGGGCCTACAACCCTCTTTTTGTGTACGGAGATGTGGGGCTGGGCAAAACCCACCTGATGCAGGCCATCGGCCATTATACCCTGCGTCAGAATCCTGATCTCAAAGTTGTTTATGTTTCTTCAGAAACCTTTACCAATGAACTGATCAATTCCATCCGGGATGATAAAACCGTTGATTTTCGCAACAAATACCGCAATATTGATATCCTGCTGGTGGATGATATTCAGTTTCTGGCGGGCAAAGAAAGAACCCAGGAGGAATTTTTCCACACCTTCAACGCTCTCCATGAAGCCACTCGCCAGCTGGTTATCTCCAGTGATCGCCCTCCCCGGGATATTCCCACCCTGGAAGAACGGCTCCGTTCCCGTTTTGAATGGGGCCTTATCACTGATATTCAGAAACCGGACCTGGAAACCCGGATCGCCATCCTGAGGAAAAAAGCCAGCCTGGAACGGATAACTGTTCCCAATGAAGTAATTGTTTTTATCGCCAATCAAATCCAATCCAATATCCGGGAACTGGAGGGGGCCCTGACCCGGATTAAGGCCTATTCCTCCATGCAGAATGTTCCCATCACCGTGGAAATGGCCAAGGAAGCTCTCCAGGATATACTGGCCCTGGCTCAACCCCGGCCCCTGTCCATTGAAGATATTCAAGAGGGAGTGGCTCGTTTCTTTTCTCTGCGCCCCCAGGACATGGTTTCCAAAAAAAGAACCCAGAACATCGCCTTTCCCCGGCAGATAGCCATGTACCTGTGCCGGGAATTAACCGATGCCTCCCTACCCCAGATTGGACAATCTTTCGGTGGTCGGGATCACACTACAGTTATCCACGCCTGTTCTAAAATTGTCGATCGGCTGGAAAAAGACGCTTCTCTACGGGCTTCACTGACCAAACTACAGGACAAACTCAAGGAAAAATAATTAATTGTGTGGATATTTTTCTCTTTTTTTCCCCATACTTTTGGACAGGCTCAACCTGTGCCCCCTCAGTTTTTTTTGTGCTTATCCCCACCTCTAACACCCCCTACTACTTGGACTACTACTGATTCACATTAATTATTTAATAAAAATTGGGCGGTCCCCGAATCGCCACGACAAAGGAGGAAGAAACTTGAATTTTTCCATTCAACAAAAGGACCTGTCCCGGGTCATCCAGGAAGTGCAGCGGGCCGTTTCATCTCAGAGCACCATGGCCGTCTTAACCGGCATCAGAATCGAAGCA
>PWFS01000235.1 GCA_003554145.1 Halobacteroidaceae bacterium
CCCGATTATAGGAAACAGTGAGGTTCCCAATCATTTCCTCGGCATTTTCTGTAGCGGCGTCCATGGCCGTCATCCGGGCCCCAAACTCGCTGGCCTTGGATTCCAGGGAAGCCCCGTAAATAACATTTTCCACGTACCGCGGTAAAATCAGGTCCAGGATTGTCGCAGCATCCGGTTCCATAATATATTCCCGCTGTCCTCCCTCAGAATCCATCTCCCGCCTTTCCAGGGGCAGGAGGGGAATCAATAGGGGCCGCTGACTTAACGCGGACTGAAAGCGGGTATAGGCCATGAGCACCTGATCGGTTCTCTGGGCAATGAAATCATCAACCAGAATCTCCCCCAGTTCTCGGGCCAGATCAAAGGTAGGGTGATCGGGAATATCCTTATAGGAGTGGCTGATTTCATAGCCCCGGGGGCCCAGCACCTCCCGCCCTTTTTTACCCACAGTAATCAGGTTGAGCCGGGGAAAGCTGCCCAGTTCCTGTTCCACCATTTTAATCACCCGGTGATTATAACCGCCGCAGAGCCCCCGATCTCCGGTGAAAAGGAGAACGGTAATTCTCTGAACCTCGCGGTGAGCCAGTAAAGGATGCAGATCGGGATCAATACTGGCAGCCACCCCTTTAATAATATCCTGGGTTCTCTGGAAAAAGGGGCGGGCATTTTCTGCCCTTTCCTGGGCCCGGCGCAGCTTGGTGGCCGAAACCATTTTCATGGCCCGGGTGATTTTCTGGGTGTTCTGAACACTTTTTATCCGCTTTTTAATATCACGCATTGTAGCCATAATATATCTCCTTAACCCGCAGCTTCTGCGGAAGTTCCCTTTTTCTTCTTGAAGACCTGGAGCTGTCTTTCCAGCGCCTCCTGGATCTTTTTCTCTACTTCCTCTTCCAGTTCCCCGCTTTCCAGGATCCGTTCTTTAACCTCCGGATAATCACTGGCAATAAGTTCCAGGAGTTTTTTCTCAAACCCATCTATTTCCTCGACCTCCAGTTCATCCAGATAACCTCGAGTAACAGCATAAATAGCAATTATCTGATCAGTTACATCCATGGGCTGGTACTGATCCTGCTTCAACACCTCGACAATGCGGTATCCCCTGGCCAGGCGTCGCTGGGTGGCCTTATCCAGATCCGAGCCAAACTGGGCAAAAGCCTCCAGTTCCCGGAACTGGGAAAGGTCCAGCTTGAGGGTTCCAGCCACCTTTTTCATGGCCCGAATCTGGGCGTCGCCTCCCACCCGGGAAACGGAAATCCCCACATTGATGGCCGGTCGAACCCCGCTGTAGAAGAGTTCGCTTTCCAGGAAAATCTGGCCGTCAGTAATCGATATAACGTTGGTGGGAATATAGGCGGACACATCACCGGCCTTGGTCTCAATTATGGGCAGGGCAGTCAGCGAACCGCCTCCCTGCTCCTCGTTCAGCTTGGCGGCCCGTTCCAGCAGGCGGGAGTGCAGGTAAAAAACATCTCCAGGAAAAGCCTCCCGGCCCGGCGGGCGCCGCATCAGCAGGGACATGGTCCGATAGGCTACCGCATGCTTGGAAAGGTCATCATAAATCAACAGGACATCTCGGCCCTGATGCATGAACTCCTCCCCGATGGCACAGCCGGCATAAGGAGCCAGAAACTGCAGGGGAGATGAATCAGAAGCAGTAGCGGAAACCACCACGGTATAATCCATGGCCCCTTCCTGGCGCAGTCTCTCCGTAAGCTGAGCCACAGTGGATTTCTTCTGACCAATGGCCACATAAACACATATTACGTCAAAATCTCGCTGATTGATGATGGGGTCAATGGCAATGGCAGTCTTCCCTGTCTGGCGGTCGCCAATAATCAGCTCCCGCTGGCCCCGCCCGATGGGCACCAGGGAATCGATGGCCTTAAGACCGGTCTGCAGGGGGACCTCCACTTTCTTGCGCAAAACCACCCCGGGAGCCTTGTGCTCTACCGGGCGGTATTTATTAGACTCAATGGGGCCCTCTCCATCCAGGGGCTGACCCAGGCTATTTACCGTCCGGCCCAGCATCTCTTCGCCCACCGGCACCTCCACGACCCGGCCGGTGCGCCGGACCCGGTCTCCTTCCTTGATCAGGTTTTCATCCCCCAAGAGGATGGCCCCCACACTTTCTTCCTCCAGGTTAAAAACCATGCCGTAAACTCCGTGGGGGAACTCCAGAAGCTCCCCGGCCACACAGTCCTCCAGACCATACAGGCGGGCAATACCGTCCCCCACATTGAGGACCGTTCCCACGCCCACGGTTTCCAGTTCCTGTTCATATTTCTCGATCTGTTCTTTTATGACCGCACTGATTTCTTCCGGTCGTAAATTCATCCGTTACTCACCCCAATCTGACTGACTTGGATGCGGCTTAATTGTTCCTGCATCTTTTCCAGGCCGCGCTGCAAACTACCATCAATCAGGACATCCCCTACCTTGAGCACCAGACCGCCAATTACCGAGCGATCCACCTCTACCTGGAGTTGAATGTCCTGGCCGGTTGCCTGCTGCAGCCTCTGCAGGAGCTTTTGTTCCAGGTCCCGGGGCAGGGGCCGGGCAGCCCGCACCTCTAC
>PWFS01000136.1 GCA_003554145.1 Halobacteroidaceae bacterium
AACTGGGCTTCCCCAGATAAAAGATGATGGGTTCCGGCCTGAAAAACCCATTTCAGTACCTATTAAAGGACATTATTTCTTTCAATTCCCGGCGTTTTTTCCTGGGGGGAGTTTTTCCTTCCGGATATCCGACAGAAATCATCAAACCAATACCCTTATTTTCAGGAATTGCCAGGGCTTTCTTTACCTTTTTTTCATTAAACCAGCCCAGGATACAGGTCCCCAATCCCTCGCTTACTGCCTGCAGACAAAAATGTTGAGTTGCTATAGCCAGGTCCATCTCCTGAAAATCTTTGTTTTGGACTTTTCCGCCCATTCGAGAAGGAATATTTCCTCCTTCCGCCACAACCACAACCATAACCGGGGCCTGAAGAGTAAACTTGTTAATGGGAACAACAGCACTCCAGGTGGCCCGGGCCACCTGCTCCCGGAGAGGGGAATCATCCACGATAATAAATTTCCAGGGCTGGGAATTACAGGCTGATGGAGCCAGGGCCGCAGCCTTTACACAATTTTCTATTTTTTCTCCCTCCACCATTCGATCCTGATACTTCCTAATACTCTGCCGGGTCCTGGCCAGCTGCAAAAAGTCCACAAAAAAACCTCCTTTAATCCCGGGGAGGAGCAGGACCAAAAAATTGATAATAATCCACCCGGATATTTCCATGATAAAGCTTGCGTTTTTTGCTGGCCTTCCGGCCGAAAAACCTTTCAAAGCCCGGGTGGCCGGATAATACATAAAAAGACCAGGTATCCAGCCTCTTAAAGACTTTTCCCATATCCGAATAAAGGGTTTCAGCTTTTTGAACTTCTTCCATTCTTTCCCCGTACGGAGGATTACATATTACTTTACCATATTTTTTCCGGGAATTGAGTTCATTTAGCTCCTGCTGCTGAATATGAACAACATCTCCCAGCCCTGCCCTTAAAGCGTTATCCCTGGCTTTATCAACAGCCCCCCCATCATAATCATAACCCACAATATAGAAGTCCTTTTCCGCATCTACATTTTCCCGGGCTTCCTCCCGTATTGCTTCCCAGAATTCAGGGGGAACCTGGGGCCACTCCTCAGCAATAAAGCTGCGTCTGGATCCCGGAGCTGTACCTGTTGCCATTAATCCCGCTTCCACGGGGATGGTTCCAGTACCACAAAAAGGATCAATCAGGGGAATATCCTTTTTCCATCGAGCCAGGATTATCAGGGCCGCAGCAAGGGTCTCCTTTAAGGGTGCTTTACCTCCTCCCTTACGGTAGCCCCGCTTGTGCAGGCCGGGCCCGGTGGTATCAATAGAGATGGTTACCCGGTCCTTTAACAGGGCCACCTCTATTTTATAAAGGGGCCCTGTTTCCGCCAGACGCTTTATTCCATATTTCCGGGACAGGCTATCGGCAATTGCTTTTTTGGTTACTGACTGACAGGCGGGAACACTAGATAACTGTGATTTTATAGATTTGCCCTCCACCGGAAAACGGGCCTCCCGGGGCAAAATTTCTGACCAGGGGATATTCTGGACCTGATCATAAAGCTGATCAAAATCCCGGGCTTCAAATTCAGCCAGCTTCCACCTGATGCGATCCGCAGTTCGTAACCATAGATTGGTCCGGCAGATATCCCTGCTCTGACCCTTGAACTCCACCCGCCCATGTTCGACTGCCAGGTTATTATAGCCCATTGCCCTTAATTCCTGGGCTACAACTGCCTCCAGCCCAAAAGTTGCCGTGGCAATAATATCAAAATTCATTCCGATCACCAAAATTTCTCCTTTATTTTGAGGAAGCAGGTTTTTGCGGATAGAAAAATAATGCCATTTCAAATAATTCGCTTTTCTCTTCCAGAACAGGCTGTGATCTATCCATCATTTCTTCCAGGAAAGTTTCTATGCGTTCCAGGGCCCAGTCCACATCTTCCGGTCGGAATTTAAATTTATGAAAACTTATCCGGGATTTTTCCATGGTACTGTCATCTATTCCGGCCATATGCTGGGCAAATCCGGCCAGGCGATTGATCAGCATTTCCTTGAAGGAATCCAACCCCTCTTCCTTTTCCAGCAACTCTTTTTTTACCCGGTAATATTTGGCCACAGGTAAATAGCATTCCCGGCCCTTTTCCTCAAACCGGTCCACAAAACCAATAGCCAGAAGTCCGTGCAGATACTCCTCTACCTCCTGCAGATCTAAGTCCAGGAGTTCTGCAATCTCATCAGGCTCACAGGCTCCTTTTTCCTCCATTAGCTTAAAAATTTTATGGTGGATTGGGTGAGCCAGAGCCCTGATCTGTTCTATTTCCACAATATCCAGTTTTTCCAACCGGGGTTCTTTCTTTTTTTCCAAGTCAATTCTCCTCTCCTTTTTTATTCTGCAGGGATTTCCCACCCTATATTTAGTTTTTTCACCGTCATCTGCAGGGGCTGACCCCTTTTTTCCCAGTAAGAAACCCGGAAGCGAACCTCCCACTCCTGATGAAAATCGTTCCCTGCAAAAACCTCGGTACTGGAATTACTCCAGAAAAAAACTTTTTTCTGCTCTTCTTCATTACTCAGAGCCACCTCCATCCCGCCATAGCCCCCGGTGCTTAAAACTTCCCACTCCAGGCGAACCCAGGTGACCTGAGCCCCCGGAGGCACGCTTAAAATGTCCTCCAGATTCCAGCCCCCGCTATTGGACCAGGTATGAGGAGAGAAAATCTGTAAGACTGCTGGTTCACAGGAGGAAAGGGAATATGAGCCCTGTTGGGCTGAACCCTGCACCTGAAGTGACAGGATAAGTGACAATAAAAAGGTGTAGAAAAAAATCCTTTTGAGCATCATTTCCTCCTCCTTCACCTGATCCAGTTAATAATCACTGCCCCAAAAAAGTAAAACCTGAGCCTGATTTTCAGGCAAGCCTCTTTAAAATCAGGTGTTAAATGGAAAACCAATCCATCCTGTTTCTGAACAATAAAGTCATCTTTTTTTTCGGGTTTTCCTGCATACACGGCAGGATAAATGGTTTGTCCCCCTCATCCCGACCCATACACTTTATTTACCGTCACCACGCCCCCGGTTTCCCTTAATTTAGCTGCTGCCCTCGGGGAAATCTGAATATCTGCCATTGATCCCTCCCTCCAGTTCCAGTAATTTTCTCTTTAATTCCAGTCCACCGCCAAAACCAACCAGTCTGCCTCCGCTCCCCACTACCCGGTGACAGGGAATAATCAGGGGCAACCTATTTTTATTGCAGGCTCCACCCACTGCCCGGGCTTTTTTTATGCTCCCCATTTTTTCAGCAACTTCACCGTAAGTGGCTGTCTGCCCATAGGGAATCTCCTGCAGGAACTGCCAGGTTTGCAGTTGAAAATGACTGCCCTGCAGGGAAAATGGGAGAGAAAAAACCTTTCTTTTCCTCACCAGGAACTGCTGCAGTTGGAAATTTAGTTCTACCAGCAGGGGGTTATCCCGGGAGAATAAATCTTCTATTCCAGGAGGTAAAGAACCAGGCAAATAAATTGCCGTTACTTTATCTCCCCTCCAGGCTGCTCCCCAGGTTCCCCAGGAATTTTCCAGGATTATGGCCTGCTGCTCTTGCTGTTGCATTAAAAATCCCATCCTGGTTGGGGCTGGGGAAGATTAATCAGGTGGTCCAGTTCAATCAAGAGTTCTTCCGGCCCGGTTAATTCATCAGTAACTGCAATCCCGCTGGCAGGTAGGACACCCAGCCACATCCGGGTGAAAGCCCCCACTGATGCTTTAAGGCGGGGCAGAGAAGAATCAAAACCTTCCCTGATCTCTGATTGGGGTCCCAGGGTCAGACAATACTCTCCCCCAATACCCTGCCATTCTTCGGCGGGATCCAGGAATTTTTTTATCGAATCAGTCAATTCCAGGTTAAAAGAGACCTGACCATCCGGGAAATGGGTGTTTTGCATACACTGTTTTAAATCCAGAATCCGCATCTGCCAGTAGGCTTCGGCCAGGTTGTTTACCGGGAAATCACCTTTTTGGGTAATCCTATTTTTTTTCATGGGCTGCTTTATAAGATCCTGTAATTGAATACCTGCGGGCTCATTCATTCTGATCAGATGAACCTGATCTCCCAGATCTCTAAGCAGGCTGAGGAGTTCCAGAAACTGATCAAAGTTCTGATAGGCCATCCATAAAACCCTATAGGGGCCTGTTTCCACCCGGCGGGGAATAATCCACATATGATGAGTTAATTCTCCATTTTCTGGATGCCGAAAGCCCAGCCCAAAACCATCATCTTTGTAAATAACATCAGTCCTGGTGGCTCCTTCAGGAAATAGATTGATCCCGCCGTGTCCCCGCCGCCGATTGAGCCGATTATTATGGATTTCACTGCTATCTCCTGCTCCCAGTCGTATCGGAGGCCTCTCCGAAGGTGGAACCAACAGGTCAGCCGGGTCAAAAGAAACGTCATGTTCATAGCAACCAGTTCCAAATCCAAGTAAATTATAATAGCCCTGTTCAAACATTCCCAGGGCTGCGACCCAGCTGCCGCTCATTGCAGCGCGGGCCAGGGAGGCCGCAGTAATTTTCCCCGCCAGACCCCTTTTTCGGGCCACCCGGCTGGTGGTCACTCCTGCTACTCCATTCAGGGGCATTTTCACCCCGTTAAAAAAAATATCCCCGGCTATAGAGAAAACTGAACCTTCAGCTGTCCCATCGATTTCTCCCACAAGAATCTCCGAGCTATCCACGAAGAGGCGAAATATTTCCTTATCTTCTTTGGGGGCCAGCCAGCCCGTTTCTTCCCAGGTCCTCTTAATCTCCTGATAGTCTTTTTCAATATATTCTCTGATTATCATGTTTTTCTCCTTTTTCCCGTTAAGTTTTTGAGCCACCAACCCATCTGCTGGCCAGAGAGCCCCTTGGTCTTTACAACTTTTCCCTGGCCAGATCTTAATAATTTTCCGGGCTTCCAGGTTTTAGTGGGCCTCAGAGGTTGGCCCATAAATTACTCCTGCAGAATTTTTCCTTCAATGCTTCCAGGAAAAACTCCCCCCTTATTATTTTTGTCGGCCCCGGCAATCTGATCTTTAAATCCAGACAGGAAAATCAATTCCCAGTAATCCTGAATAAGGCTGAGTTACTGGAATTTGATTCAAAAAAACCATATCCAGGGCCCCTTTGGATCCCCGGGACCCTCTAATAATTGTAGAAGTCAGTATATCCCATTCTTTCCATCAACCCTATCCTTTTTTCTCTTCTCCCTATTCTTCTTTATTGCCCCTGGTCCAGAACCAGGCTACAGACCACCCGGATAGAATGAAAAAAACAGGTATTCCCAGCATGGGATGGGCCACTCTCCACCCTATAACCCCCATAATCATTCCTACAATAACACCTGCAACCATAATAATAGCATGGTTCGTGAAGCACTTCCGACACCGGGCTCTGTTGGTAGCCGGCCGGTTAAAACAACTGCTGCAGAATTCTTCAGTCATATTGCCCTGCCACCCCCTGTTCTGCTACCTTTTTATTTCGCCTGATTTTCTCCATTCTCCTTTTTCTGAAGCAACCAATTATCCTGTTCCCCAATTTATTTTCTTCCTGCCTGAAGCAAGTAATTTTCCCCACTTTAAATAGAAAATATCCCCCACCAGGGGCAGAGGATATTAGTATTTACAACCAGCCAATAGCAAAACCCAGGAGGGCCCCCACCATAACCTCGATTGGAGTATGACCCAGGAGCTCTTTCAGGCGGGTATCAGTTATCTTTTTTTGAACCATCAGTTCATCCAGGATCTTGTTTAAAACTGCTGCCTGCCTTCCTGCAGCCTGCCGGACTCCCGCAGCATCGTAAATTACAACCAGGGTAAAAATCAGGGCCACTGCAAAAACAGGTTCTCCGATTCCCATTTCCCGACCAATTTGAGTAGTAAGGGCTACGGTAATAGCAGCGTGTGAAGAAGGCATGCCTCCCGCACCGACCAGCCTCCGAAAATCAAAACGTTTTTTGCTCAAACCATCAATCAAGATTTTCAAAAGCTGGGCAATTAACCAGGCCAAAAAAGGTCGGACCAGAAACATCCTTTTCCCCCCTAGTCCTGAAGAACTTTTTTAACTTTGCTGATAGCCCAGTCCAGGTCCTCCCGGGAAATGACGAGAGGAGGAGCCAGTCGAATCACATTTTCATGGGTCTCCTTACATAAAACTCCTTCTCCTTTTAGTTTTTCACAATAGGGGCGGGCTGATCCTTTCATTTCAATTCCCACAAAAAGTCCTTTGCCCCGAACTTCCACAATTTCCGGGTTTTCAATAGAAGATAGCTCCCTCTGCAGGTATTCCCCCATTTCCAGGGATTTTTGGACCAGGTTTTCTTCTTTGATCACTTTTACTGCAGCCCGACCACAGGCACATCCCAGGGGATTACCCCCGAAAGTTGAACCATGAGAGCCGGGATTAAAAAGATCCAGGAGATCACCATCAGCCAGAACTGCTGAAACAGGAATAACTCCTCCACCCAGGGCCTTACCCAGGATGTACATATCCGGCTCTACCTGATCCCAATCACAGGCAAAAAGTTTTCCCGTCCGGCCAAAACCGGTTTGAATCTCATCTGCCAGCAGCAAAACATTATTATCCCGGCAGATCTGCTCGGCTTCTTTCAAATAGCCCGCAGGAGGGACCACAACTCCGGCTTCACCCTGAATGGGCTCAACCATAAAAGCTGCTGTATTGGAATTAATTGCTGCCCTTAAGGCTTCTACATCTCCATAGGGTATGACTTTAAAACCAGGGGTCAGGGGGCCAAAGCCTCGATAATAATCGGGGCTGGAGGAAAAAGAAATAACCGTGGTAGTCCTGCCGTGAAAGTTACCCGCACAGACAATTATTTCCGCCTCATTTTCCGGAACTCCTTTGATTTCATAAGCCCAGCGTCGAACACATTTAATCGCAGTTTCCACAGCTTCGACCCCGGTATTCATGATCAGAGCTCGATTTTTTCCAGTCAGTTCGGCCAGTTCCTGACAGAAGGGACCCAGTTGATCATTATGAAAAGCCCGGGAGGTCAGGGTTACCCGGTCCATCTGCTCTTTTACCTTCTGCATAATATAGGGGTGACGGTGGCCCTGATTCAGAGCCGAATAGGAACTCAACATATCCAGATAACGATTCCCTTCTGGATCTTCCACCCAGACCCCTTCTGCTTTTTCAATTACAATGGGCAAGGGCAGATAATTGGGTGCACTGTACTCTTCAGTTACCTTCAGGATTTCTTCAGTTTTCACATTATTCACTCCCTGCTTTATTTGGAAAAATAAATACCTTAGCAATTCTTCAGCATAAACTTAACTATTCCTGCCAGGAAATAAGCAAAATCTTTAACAGTTGCTCCCCGCCAGAAAACCCGTGGAAAAAGCGGCCTGCAAATTGTATCCTCCGGTAAAACCGTGGAGATCAATGATTTCTCCTGCGAAAAATAAGCCGGGGACAATTTTTGATTCCATGGTCGCCGGATCTATCTCCCGGCAGTCCACTCCTCCCATGGTAATGATGGCTTCCGACCAGTCCTTTTTGCCGATAACAGTCAGGCCAAAGTTTTTTATATTTTTCACCATAACCCCTCGCTGTTCTCGGGTTAACTGCTGAACAGGCAACTCTGGGTCCAGTCCAGTTCTTTTAACAAGGGGACCAATCAGCATTCGGGGCAGGAGCTTTTCCCAGAGTTTAATCAGGTTTTCGTGCCCCAGTTCCTCAATCTCCCTCTGCAGGCGGCGATCCAGTTTTTTCCGGTCCACAGCGGGCTTTAAGTCTATTAACAGGGAATACTCCCGGCCTCTCTGGATAAAAAGACTGGCCCGAAGAGCCAGAGGCCCGGCCAAACCATCCTCACCAATTTCCAGTTCCCCCTGTTCAGAGAAAACCCGCCGGTTATTTCTATCCTGCACTGTCAATTCCACATTTTTTAAAAGCAACCCCCGGGCCGGTTCCAGGTCCTTTTCTCTGGTAATTAATGGCACCAGACCCGGTTCCGGCTCCACAATACGGTGGCCCAGCTGGCGGGCCCAACCCCAGCCATCTCCACTGGAGCCGGTCTGGGGATAGGAACAACCCCCCGTAGCCAGGATTACCCTTTCTGCAGATATTTCTCCTTGATTTGTTTTAATTTGAAAACCACAGGTCGGCTCAAGGTTTTCTATCTCCAATACGCGGGAAAGGGGCCTAAGTTCCACCCTGTTTTCTTTCAAATAATTCAACAAACAATTCCGCACATCATGAGAATCATTGCTGGCGGGAAAGACCCTCCCCCCCCTTTCAATTTTGGTGGGCACTCCCCTGTCCTCCAACCAATTAATTAAGTCCTCTGGCGAAAAAGAAAAAAGAGCAGAATATAAAAATCTCCCCTGGGGGAACAGATTAGCTACATGATTATCAATATCAGTATAATTGGTTAAATTGCAGCGCCCTTTGCCGGTAAGCAATAGTTTCCGGCCCAGAACGCGGTTTCTCTCCAGAATTAAAACCTTTCGGCCCCTGTTCCCGGCTGTACCTGCAGCCATCATTCCAGCTGGGCCGCCACCAATAACAACAACTTTATTTTTCATATTGCCCCTTTCCCCAAAACTAAATCAGCCAGGATAATTCCAACTCTAACCCGGTAACTTAACGATCTTCCCAGGTTCCCCGGGCTAATTGCCGGATATAGCTTAAAAGAACCTTTCTTTCTTTGGCACTCAAATCACTTTTTCCATCCCCTTCGTCCAGGCCCTCCAGCTTTTGCTGCCAGGCAAAAAGCTCTGCCTTGATGTTTTCTTTAAAAAATAAGCCCTCCTGGCGGAGCAAAAACTCTTCAACCGCTCTTTTTATCAGTAAATTTTTATCTATTCCCTGGGCCGAAGCCAGCTCATTAAGCTTATCCTCTTCTTCAGGGCTCAGAGGATAAAAATCCCCCTCAACCCGGGAAGTATTATTGTTTTCTTTTTTAATGCCCTCTTTTTCAATTTTCACCTGATCCAGGAAACGATCCAGGGTCTGATCCAGGGCCTTTTCCAGCCGGGTAGTCTTGGAGTTTTTTCTTACCATTTTTGTAGCACCTCCTCTGCCAGTTGCAGATAAGCCTTGTAGCCGCGGGCTGCGGGATCAAAAAAATTAATTGGTTCCCCTACTACCTGGGCTTCTCCCAGGTGAACATTACGGGGGATATACGCTTCCAAAAGAAGAGAGGAATAGGCTTCCCGCAAAACCCGATCAATCATTTGATGCAGCTTGGTATGGGGTTGGGCCTCATTATAAAAAAGACCTAAAACCCCCAGATCGGGATTGACCTCCCGCAACCGCAACCGGACCACGGTTAAAAAAAGCTGCTCCAGCCCGGTTATCGAAAACTGACCTGCCTTAATGGGAACCAGGACCCTCTCTACAGCTGCCAGAACATTAAGAGTAAGGCGACCAAGAGATGGCGGACAGTCCACTACCACGAAATCAAAATCATTCTGCACCCGGGCCAGCTGCTTTTTTAGACTATCAATGGGAAGGCTGTCGGCTTCTAAACCAGCCAGCCCTACATGGGCAGGAAGGATAGAGAGCTGGCCAAAACCCGCTTTCTTTATTGCCTCCTGGATAGAGCATTTTTCTTCCAGGACATCAGCAGCGGTCCACTGCACTTCTTTGGGAAAAACCCCGACTCCAGAGCTCGAGTTGCCCTGGGGATCCATATCTACCAGGAGAACCCTGGATTTACCCCCCCACAGGGAAGCCAGATTGATTGAAGCAGTGGTTTTTCCTACCCCTCCTTTTTGATTGGTAAGTGCGATGGATTTCATCAGAAAACTTCCTCCTGAAATGAAACAAACTATATAATATTTTCTCCAAAAAAAAACCTTTCCCTTTAGTTTCGTCAAAAAAATAAGGGCACCCGCAGGTGCCCTCTATTTTCAGTTTCTGGTGCCTGCCTTTTCCACTTCGGGGGGTTTTTCCTTACCGAAATACTGATACATGAAAAACATCCCGATGGCCAGGATTAAGTAACCAATAGCAAATTCACTGCCAAAATTAAAACCAAGCTCGGGAGCATGCATAATACCAATCCCGGTTAGAATAAAGCCGGCCAGCGAAACCGCTGTAGCCCGCAGCCAGTCATTATCTATGGCAAAGACTGCAAAGGCACCCCATACCAGTGCGGTAAACATGGCGCCCTGTCCCAGGGCTTCCACTGCAGGGTATTCTGCAGCAAAGGCTTCGGGATCAAAGCCCCGGAAATTGGTCATCAGGTAATTAGCCAGATAGGGAAACATGGCCAGGGCAACTGCAGGAGCATGGCGCTCAGGACTGGTAACAAAAGCCTTTCCTACCATTATAATTCCAACATATACGAGTATTGGTGCAATTACCGGCCCCGGAATGATTTCGGCTATTACCGCAATAACTCCAAAGATGGCAAATAATAAAAAGGCCGCTCCATTTAAAACACTGTAACCCCGACCGGCCTTCATTTCCTTGGCTCCAGTGGAAGCTATATAAACAGTAGTGGGGAAAACTCCGCCAAAAAGGGCTCCGAGTATTGTTCCAGCGCCATCAACAATCTGACATTCCCGGACACTGTAGTCATCTCCCAGACCCGCAACTGCTTCGACATTATTCATGGTTTCAATAAAATTATATAAAGAAATAGGTATAACTGCGGCCAGAACCCCTACGGCAATCATCTCTCCAAACCCGACAAACATGGCCAGAGTAGGTAGTGGGAAATAAAAGCCAAAATGGGTAAACCCTTCTGCAATGGCTCCTGGTTCTGCTCTTCCCAGAATATATGCCAGAACAGTACCAATAATAATGGCCATTAAAGAAGCGGGAAGCTTAAAGGGCATTGCATGCCGGGCAACCAGCCCGATCACAATAATTGCCAGGACGATTGCTCCTACAATGGGCATTTCAAAGGTCTGGAAAAAGAGTTCGCCACCGATAAAAGTAATTGCAACTCCAGCAAGTGCTCCAACCATCGCTGCCCGGGGCAGATTATTACGGACCCAGGGACCCACAATACTTCCCAGGATTTCGATAATACCTCCCAGCATACAGGCTGCTACACCAATCTGCCAGGCCCGCTCATGATCCCCATCTGTTGCGGCCAGGGCTGCTCCCAGAACAGCAAACAGGAAGATAAACATGGGCGGAGTACTGATACCATAGGATAGTGCCGTTACATCAGATCGCCCTTCTTTCTGAGCCAGCCGACGGGCCATGTAGGCATAATAAATATTTCCGAATATTACCGCAATTGCTGCTCCCGGAATTACCCGACCGAATACAATGTTGGTGGGGAAACCCTGCCCCAACATTACCGTTGCAATAATAAAGAAGTTGGCCAGGTTATTCTGAAAAAGGGCAAAAAAACCATCCACATCTTCTCTTTTAAACCAGGGATAATTAATTGTTCCCATCTAATTCCTCCTTTTCCTGAAATTTTTTCCTTCTTTTTTAATTTAACCAAATAAAAAAAATCTCCTTCTTCCAGGTGGGAAATTAAAGAGGGATCAACAAAAACCCTTAATCTCTACAAAAAAATAGTACAATAAAAAAGACCCTGAGGCAGGGCCTTTTTCTATTTACCTGGTATCAATAATTAACTGTAGACCTTCTTTATCCCATTCCACATCAACTGCATATCCCAGCACTATTAATTCGGGAAGGACCATGGTACGGTCTCCATGCAGAATAGGGTCCTGCTCAAATTGAACATGCTTGCGGTTCCCAAAACCCTTATAATTTTCCAGCTGCACAATAATTCGAATATCCTGATCCCGATCCATTATGGCAACAGTCCGGGGGTCTTCAAACCAGTGAACCTCGGCTCCGAG
>PWFS01000259.1 GCA_003554145.1 Halobacteroidaceae bacterium
GCCAGGATAATAAAGACGGAACCGTTGCTCCGCACCATTTGATAGAGCAGATCCGGAATATCCTTTAACTTGAGGTTGCGATAGAAGAAAAATCCAACTACCAGGGCATATAAAACGGCAACTGCCGCAGCTTCTGTCGGGGTAAAGACCCCACCCAGGATCCCGCCCAGAATAATCAGGGGCATTAAAATTGGGATTATGGCTCCTTTAGCGCTGACCCCAATTTCCTGGAGACTGGCTCTTTTCTCCCCGATGGGATAATTTCTTTTCTTGGAGATTACCCCGGAAAAAACCATTAAAATTATTCCCACCAGGACCCCGGGCACAATTCCTGCTGCAAAAAGCCCGGCAATGGAAACTCTCATCAACGATCCATATATAACCGCTATTATGCTGGGGGGAATAATTGGTCCAATTATGGATGACGCCGCGGTAACCGCAGCTGCAAAGCCCCGATCATAGCCTTCTCGTTCCATGGAGGGAATGAGCATTGTTCCCAGGGCCGCGGTATCAGAAACAGCAGCACCGGTTAAACCAGCAAAGAAAATACTGACCATGATATTGACATGGGCCAGGCCGCCCCTGATGTGACCGACCAGGGCGTTGGCCAGCCGAACCAGGCGGTGGGTAATCTCTATGCGGTTCATTATGTCACCGGCCAGCATAAAAAAGGGCATGGCCATCAATGCAAAGAGGTCAACCCCGGAGTAAAAGCGCTGGGGCACCATGGTCATCAGGTGGGGAGCATCCATCTGCAAAAAGGCCAGAACTGCAGTAACTCCAACCGCAAAGGCAATGGGGGTTCCCATCAGAAGTAGCAGAAAAAATACAATTACCATAAATTCTATCATGACTGTTCCTCCCCTCCCGAAATATCAATTACCATCTGGAGAACAAGCTGGATCAGGCAGAAAATTCCGGTCAGGGGCACGGCCAGTATCGGCCAGAACATGCTGATCCCCAGGGCCGGGGAGGTCTGGATCTCGGACCTCTGGGCCATTTCCCAGCCGTAAACGGTCAAAATGTAGAGAAAATAGATTACAAAGAGGTTGGTAATTATCCGCAGGACAATACGAACCTTTTCCGGGAAAAGGTTGACAATAACGTTGATCCGGACGTGTTCCCGGTGGCGCATGGTAATGCTGGCCCCGATCAAAACCACCCAGATCATAAGGTAGCGGGCGGCCTCTTCCGTCCAGAGTAGGGGATCATTGAGCACATAACGCCAGAAAGTCCCGGCCAGAACTACTGCAACCATGGCCCCGCCCATTACAACCAGGGGAACAGCAGTAATTTTCTCCACGATATCAGCAGTTTTCCGGGCCACGGAGTTGATCTGTTTCAAGCCTTCTCACCTCTTTTGAATAGGGGTGGAGGGGTAACCCCTCCACCCTATCCCTGATTTTTATTTGGTGATTAATTTTTCAATTTCTTTGTCCACTTCCTGGAGGAGATAATTGGCTAAATCAACGCCATCCTGCCCCAGGTCCTCTTCAAAGGTTTCCATAACAGCGGGAACTGCCAGTTCGCGAAATTCGGCCAGTTCATCAATGGTCGGGGCATATATTTCTATGCCCGCATCTTCCAGGAAGCCCACTCCCATTTCTGTAGAGTTAAAGAGGAGGCGGGTTCCATTGGCCACCATTACTCCAGCATGCAGGGCATCGTTAAAAATGGCCTTCTGCTCATCGTTTAGACTCTGATAGAAGGAGTCATTGGTCATCCACCAGTCGGCCCCAATCAGGTGATTGGTCAGGGTGGCATAATCCTGAACTTCCTGCAAACCCCCGATAGCCATAATGGGAATGGGGTTGTGCTGCCCTTCAATTACACCCATCTGCAGGGCGGAGTAGAGCTCATCCCAGGGAATGGGAGTTGCAGATGCTCCCAGGGACCTCATCATGGCAATGTGGCTGGGCACGGACATGGTCCGGAAACGAATTCCTTCCATGTCTGCCGGGGACATGATGGGCCGCTCATTATTACTCAACACATAAAAACCGCTGACACTGACATCCAGAAGACGAATCCCGGTATTGTCCAGGATATCCTCTTTTAAGTCATCGCCAAACTGCCCCTCCATTACTTTATGGAAAACGGTCTGATTGGGGAAGGCAAAGGGCAGGTCGATTACGTTAATCAAAGAATAAAAAGGTGCAATTGCTCCGATGGAATCGATGTTGAGCTGAATAATATTACCCAGCATCTGATCCATGCGTTCCCGGTTACCTCCCAGGGCCCCGGCGGGATAAATATTGACCACCATATCTCCCCCGGACTGGGTTTCTATGATGTCTTTAAATACAACTGCTGCCGCATGAACACTGGAAGTCTCTACATCGCCCGGTTCCTCATGGGACACATTGATTTCCAGGGGCCCGGCCATAACTCCTCCACTGAAAATTGCCAGGCCCAAAACCATTAAAAGAATTAATCCTTTTTTCACCTGATAAAACCCCTTTCTTTTAATAATATTTTGGAAAATTAAGTTCTGGCCTATTTTCTCGGCGGCCACCTCCTTTGGAACTTATTAAACTGCAAATACCAGCGCCAGCAAAAGA
>PWFS01000124.1 GCA_003554145.1 Halobacteroidaceae bacterium
TTGAAGATTCCCTGTTTATCGAAGATGCCAGCTCCCCTTATGTAAATGTGCTGGCGGTTCGACAGGAAGATGCCGACAAAGAAAGCCTTCAAGAACTGGCCCGAGTATTAACCAGCAGCGAGGTCCGGGAATTTATCCAGGAGAATTATGGGCAGGCCATTGTTCCTGCTTTTTAGGACAGAAAACCCCCACCTCCCCGGTGGGGGTTTTTCTTTTCTCCAAATTGTCTAACCAGAAAAAAAGGCCCAGGTCCCTTGCTCTCCATGGTTTCTGAATTTATTACTCCTGGTGGGTACTATTCTTTGGAGGAAAGTCTGAAAAAAAACTGGTCTAAGAAGAAAACAAAAATAGTAGTTCCTTTTTTGGAAAAAATCATTTTAACTACCTTTGATTAAAGGGAAAAATCTTCCTGTGGCGAATTACTTTGTAATGAAAAAGTAAATTTTTTTGCAAATAATTTTTCTTTTTTAATAAATTATGCTTTGGGAAATTCTTTGCTTTCCCCTAAGGAGGTAACCTTTATGAAGAAAAGGACTTTTTTGTTGATTATTATTTTTTCTGTTTTGCTTGCCCTGGGCGGTTGTGATTATATTTTCCATTACAGTTATTCCATCGAAGGGGTAATTTCGGTTGAAGATACGGACAAAACTCTTGCTGATGTTAGTATTCACCTGGATGGAGAAAACGTTGATGAAATAATTACAACTGATAAAGGCGGAAAATTCCAGGCTACCAGGTTAGAGGGAGAAATTACACTAACACCAGTAAAAAATGGCTGGGAGTTTTCCCCCGGTTCTTATACAGTTTCTTCCTCAGATAAAGAATTGAATTTTATGGCTAGCCCAGCCTATTATCAGGCAGGAGGTCGGATATCTTATGAAAATGACCAGGGGGATCTCCAAGGTGTTTCCGATGTAGAAGTTTTTTTCAGTGGCGGCTTTGAAAGTGTGACCACTAACGATAGCGGATATTGGACCAGTGGTGATTTAAGGGGAACCGTAAAGGTCAGCCCGGTTAAAGAAGGTTACACCTTTGACCCCTCCGAAACTGAAGTCAGTGAAGCAAGGGATAATGTTGATTTCACTGCAACGGTTATCGAAGCTAAAGACTATACTGTAAGCGGGCGAGTAACTACTGTAAATGGACAGGGTCTTGCTGATGTAGAAATTGCCTTTAGCCATGGTTTTGAAAGCGTGACTACCAACTCTAGTGGTTACTGGACCAAAGATGGTTTAATGGGAACGGTAAAGGTCAGTCCCGCTAAAGAAGATTTTACTTTTGATCCCCCTGAAGTAGAAGTAAGTGAAGCAAAGGATGATGTTGACTTTAATGCAATGGTTGAAGTTTATACTGCAGGGGGTCGGGTAACAACTGAAAATGGAAAGGGCCTGGCTGATGTTGAAATTGCTTTCAGTGGTGGGTTTGAAAGCGTAACTACAAACTCCAGTGGTTATTGGACCAGAGATAATTTAAGGGGAACTGTAAAAATTAGTCCAGTTAAAGAAGGCTTCACTTTTGATCCTTCTGAAGAAGAAGTAACCGAAGCCCAGGATGATATTGACTTTACTGCCAAACCAAAAGAAGACAAAGACTACACTGTAGGAGGTCGAGTAACCACTGAAAATGGAAAGGGCCTGGCTGATGTAGAAATTGCCTTCAGTGGTGGATTTGAAAGCGTGACCACCAATTCCAGTGGTTACTGGACCAAGGATGGTTTATTTGGAACAGTAAAGCTCAGCCCGGTTAAAGAAGGATTCATTTTTGATCCCCCTGAAGTAGAAGTAACCGAAGCAAAAGATGACGTTGACTTTAATGCAACTTCCATTGAAGGCGAAGAATATACTGTAAATGGTCGAGTAACCACTGATAATGGAAAGGGCCTTGCTGATGTGGAAATCGCCTTTAGCCATGGTTTTGAAAGCGTGACTACCAACTCCAGTGGTTACTGGACCAAGGATGGGTTAATTGGTACAATAAGTATCAGTCCGGTTAAGGAAGGATACACTTTTGATCCCCCTGAAGAAGAAGTAAAGGAAACTCAGGATGATGTTGACTTTACCGCAAAACCAATAGAAGATAAAGATTACACTGTTGGGGGTCGAGTAACCACTGATAATGGAAAGGGTCTTGCTGATGTAGAAATTGCCTTCAGTGGTGGATTTGAGAGCGTAACTACTAACTCCAGTGGTTATTGGACCAAGGATGGGTTAATTGGTACAGTGAGTATCAGTCCGGTTAAGGAAGGATACACTTTTGATCCTCCTGAAGATGAAGTGAGTGAGGCAAAGGATAATGTTGACTTTACTGCAACAGTTGAAGACTACTCTGTTGGAGGCCGGGTAACAACTGATGATGATCAGGGTCTGGCTAATGTTGAAATAGCATTCAGTGGGGGCTTTGAGAGCGTAACTACGAACTCCAGTGGATACTGGACCAAGGATGGGTTAATTGGTACAGTGAGTATCAGTCCGGTCAAAGAGGGCTTCATTTTTGATCCCCCTGAAGTAGAAGCAACCGAAGCAAAAGATGATGTTGATTTCATTGCAA
>PWFS01000223.1 GCA_003554145.1 Halobacteroidaceae bacterium
CCTCCAGATACGGGTATAATGCTCTTTCACTAACTGGGCAATGGGACCCACAGGCATTCCTTGGCCAAAGTCATTATGAATGCTTCAAACATCAATGTGAAACCCGATTTTGGGCGACCCCATGGAGCTTTTACAGTTTTTACTCTCTGTTAACCCTGGGAACTCTTGGGTGAAGATAGGCCTTATGTTGGAAAAAATTTAAATGCCTCCAGGTTTTTTCTTCAGTGTCATGGGGTTTGCACTCAGCTTGACCGCACTCAGGACAGTGGAATGTACTGCCTTTTGGAAAATCTAAATACAAATCCAATCGGTTATTACCTGCATCAAATTTGCTTTCTACAACTCGCCATGGTGGAGTTAAGCCTAAAGCTTGTTGGAATATATCAATATCTCTCGCAGGAATCATCTCTTTATCATCTTAACATATTCTGTGAAATTAACCCCACCAAATAGCGAGGAACCTGAAAGGATGGCCCCCAAATTTAGCTTGATAATGGGAAGGCCTTTCAATTGGTATTGATTATAATAATTTCCAGAAGCAGAGAGTTAAGGGGAAAAACCCAGTGGAGAAAATAGCATCAACCTGATCCCAGCCCCAGAACCACCCTGTTTTAACTCGGGGTATAGTCAACATGGAAAAATCCCGGATTGGAAAAAAATTTTTCCTAAAAATAACCGGGAAAAAGGCTTAGATATACCAAAGGAAGGATTTTTTTCTTATGGGTTTGCCATTTGGACCTAAGAATAACCCGAGGAATAATCGCTTCGGTCCTTTTATTGAAAAGGGATAATTAATATGATATTATTTAGTGGAATGTGGAGGAGGGAAAAAATGAGGAGTATGACCGGCTATGGAACCGGAACCGCCAGAAAAGGAGCATGGGTTCTGGAAATTGAAATAAAGAGCGTTAATCATCGCAATTTATCCCTTAATCTGTATCTCCCTGGGGAATATTCTGCCCTGGATCCCCTGATCCGCTTTAAGATTAAAGAGCGAATTCCGCGGGGCAGAATTGACCTGAATCTTAACCTGGAGGTCGAGGAGGGACAGGCTCCGGAAATATCCCTGGATAAAGATCTACTGCAGGCCTATGAACAGGCCATTCTTGAGGCTGTTGGTGAGGGACAGGTAAGTGAAGAGTTTAAATTATCCCTGCCAGGAGTTATTCGGCAGAAAAAAACCCCCGCAATTGAGGATATAGAAGGGGTTCTGGAGGAGGCCCTGAATGGAGCCCTGGATCAATTAATTTTGATGCAGGAAGGGGAGGGGCAGGCCTTAAAAAAGGAAATTGAAGAATACGGGAAAAAAATTGCGAAAATGGTTCAAAATATAAAAGGAATATTGCCCGAAATCCAGAAGGAACATTATCAGAGACTAAAAACCAGACTTAAAGATTTCCTGGAAGATGATGACTTTGCGGAAGAAAGAATAATGATGGAAGCGGGGGTGTTAGCCGAACGTAGTGATATCCAGGAGGAACTGGTTCGTATGGAAAGCCATATTGATCATTTGAATAATGCTTTGAAGGAAAAAAATGCTGTGGGAAAAAAGCTGGATTTCATCGCCCAGGAAATGCTGAGAGAAATTAACACCATCGGTTCCAAGATAAATAATCGTGAGGTCCTCTATCGGGTAATTGAGCTAAAAAGCTGGGTAGAGAAAATCAGAGAACAGGTTCAGAACATATTATAAAAGTACGGGAGGGGAATTGAATGGAAATTAAATTGATTAATATTGGTTTTGGGAATATTGTAGCAGCGAATAGGATTATTGCTATAGTCAGTCCGGAGTCTGCTCCCATTAAAAGGATTATCCAGGAAGCAAGAGAGCAGGGGCGCCTTGTTGATGCTACTTATGGCCGTAGAACCCGGGCCGTAGTTATTACTGATTCTGATCACATAATTTTAAGTGCGGTCCAACCGGAAACTGTTTCCCACCGGCTGGTAGACAAAGAAGCCTCCCTGTAAACAATGGATGAAGGAAAACTTTTTGTTCTTTCCGGTCCTTCGGGTGTAGGCAAGGGAACTGTTCTGCGGGAACTGCTGCGGCAGAAAACTGATCTGGTGTATTCCATTTCTGCCACCACCCGACCTCCACGCCCGAAGGAAGTGAACGGTGAGGACTACTTTTTCCTTAAACCCGAGGAATTCCAGGAAGGGATTAAACAGGGCCGCTGGCTGGAGTGGGCCCGGGTTCATAATCACCTTTACGGAACTCCCCGGGATTTTGTCGAGCAGACAATTAATTCGGGTCGGCACATTATACTGGAAATTGATGTGCAGGGAGCCAGGCAGATTAAGGAGAAGTGTCCCCACGGTATTTTTATTTTCCTGGCCCCTCCCAGTATCGAGGAGCTGGCCCGGCGGCTGGAAAAAAGGGGAACGGATTCCCCGGGCGAGAAAGAATTGCGCCTGAAAAATGCCCTCCAGGAAATGGAGGAAAAAGATGACTATGATTATGTTGTGCTCAACGATCGATTGCAGCAGGCTGTGGGCCAAATTATTGAAATCATTAGACAGGAAGAAAGGAGCAGTTAAAGGTGGCCATTAACAAAAGATTGAGTCATGAAAAATTAATGCAAAGTGTTGATAGCCCTTATACTCTGGTTATAGCTGCCGCCAAAAGGGCCCGACAGTTAAATGATGGAAGTAAACCTCTTATTCAGACAACCCGGACCAATAAGCCGGTGACTATTGCCATGAATGAAATTATTGCCGGAAAAGTTGAGTATGTTCGCAAGAGGGCGGACAGTATCAAATAAGGAGGAGGGGAAGTCTTGCTCCAGGGAAAGACCATTGTACTGGGCATCAGCGGCGGGATAGCTGCTTACAAGGCGGTAGATCTGGCCAGTCGAATGATTAAACAGGGAGCCCGGGTCAGGGTTATTATGACCAGTTCTGCCTGCAAACTGATTCAGCCCATTACCCTGCAGAGTATCACCGGGGAACCGGTGGCTACCGGGATGTTTGATCAGTCTGCTCGCTGGGATATTGAGCATATTGAACTGGCCTCTGCAGCGGACCTGTTTTTGATAGCTCCCGCCACCTATAATATTATTGGGAAAGTAGCCCGGGGAATTGCCGATGATCTTCTTTCCACCACTATTGCAGCCACCAACGCCCCCGTTATTTTTGCTCCCGCTATGAATACCCGGATGTATGAAAATCCCATACTGCAGGCCAATATCAGAGAATTGCAGGAACTGGATTATTCCTTTATCGAACCAGACGTGGGGCGGATGGCCTGTGGAACCGAGGGGGCAGGACGACTGGCAGAAAATGAGCGGATCATTGAAGAGGTAATCAGGGCCCTTACCACCAAAGATCTGCCGGGAATGCGACTCCTCGTTACCGCCGGCCCCACCCGGGAGCATATTGACCCGGTTCGGATTATGACCAACCCTTCCACCGGGAAAATGGGTTTTGCCCTGGCCCAGGCTGCTTTACGCCGGGGTGCCCAGGTGACCTTGATTTCCGGACCAACTGATCTCCGACCGCCCTGGGGATTACAGGAAATGGTGAGAGTTGAAACTACCGGGGAAATGCTGGAGGCAGTTGGGGAGCGCTGTCTGGATCAGGATGTCCTGATTAAAGCTGCAGCACCCATGGATTATCGTCCCGCTGAGACCTATACCATGAAAGTGAAAAAAGAACAGCAGGCTGAAATGGCTGTTGCATTGCAGCGCAATGAAGATATCCTGGAGATTATCGGCCGGAAGAAGGGTGACCGGATTCTGGTTGGCTTTGCAGCGGAAACTGAAAATATCCTGGACAACGCCCGGGATAAATTAAAAAGAAAATATCTGGACTTCATCGTAGCCAACGATGTTCTGGCTGACGGCTCAGGGTTTGCAGCGGATACCAATCAGGCCATTCTGGTTTTTCCCGATGCCCATGAGGAATTACCACCACTGTCCAAGCTGGATCTGGCCCACAGAATACTGGATGAAGTGCAGAAGTTGAGGCGAGAAATCAAATAATGGGGCCCTTTTGCTCGTATTGTTCTGATTTTTTTTTGCGCTTAAAAAGACAGGAGTCCTGATTTTTTTCCCAAATTTTTTATGATTGTCATGAGATGATGCGAAAGAGGTGTAACAGTTGCCTAAAAAAGGAGAAGTCAGTATTATTGAAAAGCGGTGTAAGGGTTGTAATATTTGTGCAACCTACTGTCCCAAAAAAATTCTGGGGCTGCGGGAAGATGGAAAAATGGAGGTCAAAGATCCCGACAACTGTATTGCCTGTGATTTATGTGAGTTAAGGTGTCCCGATTATGCCATAAAAGTAGAGGTGAAAGAAAATAATGAGTGAACGGGTAAGTTTAATGCAGGGGAATGAAGCCAGTGTAGAAGGGGCCCTGGATGCTGGGGTTCGTTTTTATGCCGGTTACCCCATTACCCCATCATCCGAAGTTGCCGAGGATTTTGCGGCCAAGCTACCTCCCCTGGGAGGGAAATTTATCCAGATGGAAGATGAAATTGCCAGTATGGCTGCAATTGTGGGGGCCTCTCTGGCCGGCAAAAAGGCGGTTACTGCTACCAGTGGACCGGGTTTTTCTTTGAAGCAGGAAATTATTGGATTTGCCAATATGATTGAAGCCCCCTGCGTGGTGATTAATGTTCAACGGGCCGGACCCAGTACCGGCTTGCCCACTTCACCGGCCCAGGGTGATATGATGCAGGCCCGGTGGGGGACCCATGGAGATCATCCTGCTCTGGCTGTGGCACCCAGCTCCGTTGCTGACACCTATTTATTAACTTTCCAGGCGGTTAACTGGGCTGAAAGATTCCGCATGCCGGTTATGGTGATGCTGGATGAAACCATCGGTCACCTGCGGGAAAAGGTAATTCTGCCCTCCCGGGAGGAAATGATAATAGTTAACCGCAAGCATCCTCAAGGCTCTCCCCAATCCTTCCAACCCTATGATATTGAAGATGAGGACCTCATTCCACCCCTGCCCCCTTATGGGAGTGGTTATAGATTTCATACCACCGGACTCTACCACGATGAAACCGGATTTCCCGCCAACCGGCCCGAAATAACTAAAAGGCTTCTGGATCGGTTACATGACAAAATTGACCGCTATAAAGAAACCCTTTATCTTTATGACAGTTTTGGATTGCGCCAGGCCAATCAGTTAATTATAAGTTATGGGGGCGCGGCTCGTTCGGCCAAAGCTGCCTGGAGAATAGCCCGGGAAAAAGGGCTTTTAGTGGGGCTATTAATTCTGAAAACAATCTGGCCTTTTCCTGAAGAAATTGTGGCTCAGGCCGGTCACGATAAAAACAATATTGTTGTAGCCGAAATGAATCGGGGTCAGCTAATAGGTGAAGTAGAGAGAATAATGGATAAAAGAATACCCATTAGAGGGGCTCAGCGGGCTGATGGAGTACTCATTACGCCTGAACAGATTCTGGCCCAACTGGAGGGGGTTAATTAAATGGAACTGGAAAAATATTTTAGAGAAAATAAATTGCCCCATATCTGGTGCCCCGGTTGCGGACACGGCACTGTCATGAGCAGTATTATCAGGGGAATAGATAAAGCTGGATGGGATCCCAATAAGGTGGTTGTTGTTTCGGGAATAGGGTGTTCCTCCCGGGCTCCAGGTTATATGGATTTTAATACCCTGCATACAGTTCACGGGCGGGCCATAGCTTTTGCTACTGGAATAAAACTGGCCAATCCGGAATTAAAGGTTATTGTCCTGACCGGTGATGGTGACGGGGCTGCTATTGGCGGAAATCACCTTATTCATGCCTGCCGCCGGAATATTGGCATCAAGGTAGTCTTATTCAATAATTATATTTATGGAATGACCAGCGGCCAGTATTCCCCGATGACTCCCGAGGGATCTCTGGCTACCACATCTCCCTATGGGAACATTGAACCTCCTTTTGATCTCTGTGAATTGACCAAATCGGCCAATGCCAATTTTGTGGCCCGGGGAACCGTTTATCATACTCGCCCCCTGATTTCCTACATGGAAAAAGCTTTTGCTAAAGATGGCTTTTCCTATGTAGAGGCCATAAGTCAATGCCCCACCTATTATGGCCGACGCAATCGCCTCAAATCTCCGGTAGAGATGCTGGAGTGGCAAAAGAAAAACTCGGTTGATATAAAAAAGGCGGCTGATATGGAGCCAGAGGAATTACAGGGGAAAATTGTTACCGGAATTTTTGCCGACAGGGAGAAAGAGGAGTATACAGCTCGCTACGATCGGTTAATCAGCGAGATACAGGGAGGTAAGAAATAATGGGCAGGTACGAAATAAGGCTGAGTGGAGCGGGAGGCCAGGGTTTAATCCTGGCAGGATTTATTCTGGCTGAGGCAGTGGTCCGTTTTACTGATCAGGAGGTTATTCAAACCCAGTCTTACGGTCCGGAGGCCAGGGGGGGAGCCAGCAAAGCCGAGGTCATTATTTCCGATGAAGAAATTGACTATCCTCAGGTGACCAAGCCCGATTTTCTCCTGGCCCTGACCCAGGAAGCCTACAACAAATATAATCGGGATCTCAAGGAATACGGCACTATGATTGTGGATGAACGAGTTGATGCTGCTTTTCGGGGCGGCCCCACCTATGTAGTTCCCATCCAGAGAAAGACCCAGGAACGGTTGGGAACCCGGCTGGTAGTTAATGTGGTTTCCCTGGCCCTTTTTAATCACCTGCATGAAGTGGTACCGGTGGATAAATTGCAGGAAGCAGTTCTGGAAAGGGTGCCCCGTGGAACTGAAGACTTGAATAAAAAAGCCCTGGAATTGGGCCAGGAACTGGCCCAGGAGTTAAACACCTATAAAGTTTTCCGCGAGGAGGAGGAGGAAGACGAATGACCGACAAAAGCGGACAGGATAAGCTTCGTCAACAACTGGAAGAGTGGCGGAAAGGGCCTCTGGCCGGGTTTCAAAAGCGAGGCTGGAAAGAAACCTATACCTCCTACCGGGAACCAATCAAAGATATTTATACTCCCCTTGATTTTCCGGAGGAGAAATACCTGGAAAAAAGTGGGTTCCCAGGGCAGTATCCCTATGTGCGAGGGGTTTACCCCACCATGTACCGGGGGCGGCCCTGGACCATGCGGCAGTATGCCGGATTTGCCAGTGCCGAGGAATCCAACAGGCGTTATCGCTATCTTCTGGAGCAGGGTCAGACCGGCCTTTCCGTTGCTTTTGATCTGCCCACCCAGATCGGGCTGGATTCGGATCATGACCTGGCCGATGGCGAAGTGGGTAAAGTCGGGGTTCCTATTGATTCCCTGGCTGACATGGAAATTCTCTTTGCCGATATTCCCCTGGATCAGGTCAGTACCTCGATGACCATTAACTCGCCTGCTGCTGTTCTGCTGGCCATGTACATCGCCTTAGCAGAAAAACAGGGGGTGGCTTCGGATCAGCTCAAGGGGACTATTCAGAATGATATTTTAAAAGAATATTTTGCCCGGGGCACCTATATATTTCCCCCCGGTCCATCTTTACGCCTGATTACGGATATTTTTGCCTACTGTTCCCGGGAATTGCCCCGGTGGAATACCATCAGTATTTCTGGTTATCATATCCGAGAAGCCGGGGCCAATGCGGTTCAGGAACTGGCTTTTACCCTGGCTGATGGCATCGCTTATGTTAAAGCCGCCTTAAAGGCCGGACTGGAAGGGGATGATTTTGCTCCCCGGCTGTCCTTTTTCTTCAATGCCCAGATGAATCTCCTGGAAGAAGTGGCCAAGTTTCGGGCTGCGCGGCGATTGTGGGCCCGTATTATGGATGAGCAGTTTGGGGCAGAAAACCCCAAGAGTAAAATGCTGCGATTTCATACCCAGACTGCAGGGGCTTCTTTAACCGCTCAACAGGCCCAGAATAATATTGTGCGAGTAACAATTCAGGCCCTGGCTGCCGTCCTGGGGGGGACCCAATCCCTGCACACCAATTCTTATGATGAGGCCTGGGCCCTGCCCAGTGAAGAATCAGTGCGGATTGCTTTAAGGACTCAGCAGATTATTGCTCATGAGAGCGGTGCTACATCTACTGCTGATCCCCTGGGTGGCTCTTATTACCTGGAGGCCCTTACCGATGATATTGAGAATAAGGTGGAGGAGTATCTGGAGAAAATTGAGGAAATGGGTGGAATGGTCGAGGCTATTGAAAAAGGATATGTTCAGAGAGAAATTCAGAAAAGTGCTTATGAGATGCAAAAAAGAATTGAGCAGGAAGAAGATATCGTGGTTGGAGTCAATAAGTATGCCCATGAAGAAGCAGCCCCCGATGATCTCTTAGAAGTTGATCCCAGAATGGAAAAAGAGCAGATCAAAAAATTGCAGGAAATCAAGAAAAATCGGGATGAACAAGAAGTGGAACAGAGCTTAAATAAATTAAAAGAGACTGCGGAAGCGGATGAAAACCTGATGCCTGCTATAGTTGAGGCCGTAAAAGCCTATGCTACCCTCGGAGAAATCTGCGGGGTGCTGCGGTCAATTTATGGTGAATATCAGGCGCCCACATTTTAAAGGGAGGAGGCAGGAATATGGCCGAGAACAGAATAAGAGTTTTAATAGCCAAGCCCGGCCTGGATGGGCATGATCGTGGGGCTAAAGTGGTGGCGCAGGCATTGCGGGATGCGGGCATGGAAGTAATATATACCGGTTTACGGCGAACACCGGAGCAGATTGTTTCTGCTGCAATTCAGGAGGATGTCCAGGTAATTGGCCTGAGCAGCCTTTCCGGGGCCCACAATCATCTATTCCAAAAAGTAGCCGGACTCCTGGAGGAGAAAGGCTATACGGATATCCTGCTTATTGGGGGAGGAATTATCCCCGACAAGGATCGAAAAAAACTGGAAGAAATGGGCTTTGACTGCATATTTTCACCCGGGACCTCAACTTCGAAAATAGTTGAATTTATTCAGGACCGGGTTAATGGTTAAAAAAGTGGCGGAACTGGTTCAGGGTATTGGGGAGGGAAAAGAAGGGGCTCTGGCCCGGGCGTTGACCCTGGTGGAAAACCGCGGGTCTGGCTACAGGGAACTTCTGGATGAAATTTTCCCCCTGATAACTCCATGTCCCATCTGGGGTCTTACCGGGGCTCCGGGGGTGGGCAAAAGTACCATCACCAATTTCTTAGCCGGAGAGCTGGTAGAAAAGGGAGAAAAAATAGCAATCATTGCAGTAGACCCCACCAGTCCCTTCTCGGGAGGAGCCCTTTTAGGGGACCGGGTCCGGATGATGGATCTGGCCGGGAAACCCGGAGTTTTCATCCGCAGCATGGCCTCCCGGGGTGCCCTGGGTGGCTTGAGCCCGGCTATCATGGATGCAATTGCCCTTTTCCAGGCTTTTCAGGTGGACCGCATAATTGTGGAGACCGTTGGAGTCGGACAGTCCGAAACTGATATTGTGGCCCTGGCGGACAGTGTGACTGTAGTAATGATGCCCGGGACCGGGGATGATGTACAGACCATCAAGGCCGGTTTACTGGAAATAGGGGATATTTTTGCAGTGAACAAAGCTGACCTGGAGGGGGCAGAGACCCTTGCGGGTCTTTTACAGAGCATGATTTCCTCCCGGACTGAAGAAGGGCAAAGCCACCAGCCGCCGGTTTTGAAAATGATTGCCAGCCAGGGCAACCAGCTGGAGCAATTGTTGCAGGAGTTTTTTCACCATCAGGAGTACCTGAACAGGGGAGAATTAAAGGAAAAAAAGGAACGAATGAGGGGAGAAATGGCCCTTAAAATGCACCTGCAGGCCCGTTTCCAGGATCTCTTTTTGGGTCCGCTTTTAGGGAGTGAAGAATGGGAACAGGCCCTGAAATCCATTACAGGGCGGGAAAAATCACCAGCCTACTGGGCTGAAAAAATGATACCAGGGAGGGATTAGAATGCATATCGACCACATTGGGGTTGCGGTCAGTGATATTGAGGAGGCCGCCCGGGTTTATAAGCTGCTGGGCCTGGAAATAAAAAATATTGAAGAGGTTCCCTCGCAGAAGGTACGGGTAGCAATGCTGCCCCTGGGAGAAAGCAAGGTCGAATTACTGGAACCATTGGAACCGGACAGTCCTATCCAGAAGTTTATGGATAAAAAGGGCAGTGGCATTCATCACCTGGCAGTTGCAGTGGATGATGTACAAGCTGAGCTGGAAAAACTTAAAAAAGAGGGAGTCAGGTTGATTAATGAAGAACCGGTTCCAGGAGCCGGTGGTGCCCTTATTGCGTTTGTTCACCCCAAAGAAACCGGGGGAGTACTGCTAGAATTGTGCCAGCACGCATAGAGGAGAGTTGATGATGAAAGCCAAAAAAGGAGAGAGCCTGCAGTCATTAAAAGAAAAGGTCCGCCTGGGGGGCGGGCAGGATAAAATTGCTTCCCAGCACAAAAAAGGCAAACTTACTGCCCGGGAGCGTTTAGAAAAATTACTGGACCCTGATTCCTTTATGGAAATCAATATGTTTGCTTCCCATCGCTGTAATGATCTGGGTATGGCCGGTAAAGAAGTCCCCGGAGAGGGTGTTGTAACCGGGTCGGGTTCTATCAATGGGCAGCTGGTTTTTGTTTTTGCCCAGGACTTTACCGCCATGGGAGGAACCCTGGGTGAAGCCCATGCCCAGAAGATTGTTAAAATAATGGACCTGGCCCTGGAAAATGGAGCCCCGATAATTGGCCTCAATGATTCGGGGGGAGCTCGTATCCAGGAAGGAGTCGATGCCCTGGATGGTTATGGGGATATCTTTTTCCGCAATACCATGGCCTCGGGGGTGGTTCCCCAGATAGCTGCTATCCTGGGGCCCTGTGCGGGTGGAGCAGTATATTCTCCAGCACTGATGGATTTTGTGTTCATGGTGGAGGGGATCAGCCAGATGTTTATTACCGGTCCCCAGGTAATTAAGGCTGTTACCGGGCAGGAAGTTTCCCCGGAGGAGCTGGGGGGAGCAGCCACCCACAGCCAGCTGAGCGGAGTTGCTCATTTTTCTCATGCTGACGAAGAAAGCTGTCTTCTGGCTATCCGGGAGCTTTTGAGCTATTTGCCCCCCAACAATATGGAGGCTCCAGCTGTAATTGAAGAAGAAGAGCCCCCTGAGCCGGGCCCGGCAGGTATTTCCGACCTGGTCCCCACCGATCCCCGCCGGCTTTATGATATGAAAGAGGTTATAAACATCCTGGTTGACGGGGGTAAATTTTTGGAAGTACACCCTGATTTTGCTCCCAATATTGTCGTAGGATTTGCCCGCCTGGGGGGACGTTCGGTCGGAATTGTGGCCAATCAACCCCGGGAAAAGGGGGGAGTTCTGGATATTGATTCCTCTGATAAAGCTTCCCGCTTTATCCGGTTTTGTGATGCCTTCAATGTGCCCCTGGTTAACCTGGTTGACGTGCCAGGCTATTTACCCGGAACCGAACAGGAACACGGGGGTATTATTCGCCATGGGTCCAAGCTCCTCTATGCTTATTCTGAGGCAACGGTGCCCAAGGTAACCCTTATTGCCCGGAAGGCTTATGGAGGATCTTTTCTGGCCATGTGCACCCAGGCCCTGGGAGCAGACTTTGTCTTTGCCTGGCCCAATGCAGAAATTGCGGTAATGGGTCCTGAAGGGGCGGCCAATATAATTTACCGCAGGGAAATAAAAAATGCGGACGATCCAGAAGAGGTCCGCAGGGAAAAAATTGAACAGTACCGGGAGCTATTTGCCAACCCGATGGTGGCCGCAGAACGGGGTATGGTTCATGACATCATTGAA